>DASXME010000068.1:0-28926 GCA_036495825.1 Streptosporangiaceae bacterium | reverse complement strand
GCGGGTCGAGCAGGAGCTCACGCTCCCCACCCAGTGGAACCCCCGGCTTTCCGGGTGGCAGGCGGAAGCGGATTCCGCGTCGCGGTCGCCGTGGGTGGCGCCGCCGGCCGAACAGGCGCCCGCTGGGGAGAGTGCGGAGCTGGCTCCGGACGCAGGACCCGCCTCGGACTCGGCATCCGGTCAGGATGCCGGGGGCGCGGGGTCGGGCCAGGATGCCAGGGGCTCGGCATTCGGTCAGGATGAGAACTTCTTCCTGCGGTGGAATGACGTAACCGCGGCCGATGACAGCCCCGAGCCCGATGGTGCCGCCGAGCCCGACGGCGCGCACGAGCCCGAGGGTGCCGTCGAGACGGATGGCGCTGTGGAGTCCGACGGCGCTGTGGAGTCCGACGGCGCTGTGGAGTCCGACGGCGCCGTGGAGTCCGACGGTGTCGGCGAGATGACTGACCCCGCCGAAGCGGATGCGGGCCGCGACTGGAGTGCGGGCCGTGACTGGAGTGCGGATCGCGGCTGGAGCACGGACCGAGACTGGGGTGCGGACCGAGGCTGGGGTGCGGACCGAGGCTGGCGTGCGGACCACGACCTTGACGTGGCGGGTTCGTCAGACGTGGCGGGTAGCTCGGACGTGGCGGGTGAGCCGGACGCGGCGGGTGGCTCGGATGCGGCGGGCGAGCTGGACGCGGTCGCCGCCTCGGAGGCGAGCGCGGGCACCGGCGATGCCGGTTCGCCGGGGGGCAGCAGCCCGGTAGCTGACGCGGCCTCAGAGACTGACGCGACCGTGGTGGCTGACGCGGCTCCCGGGGCTGACGCAGCCGCCGAAACGCATGCCGGCCCGGACGCTGACGTCGCGGCAAGGCGGGACGTCGGCGCCCCAGCGGCGGACGTCGTCGCCGAGATGAACGCCGCCTCGCCAGCCGGCGCCGTCGCCGAGATTGACGGCACCTCGGCGACCACTGCGGCCCATGAGGCTGACGCAGACCAGGACGCTGGCACAGCCCGGTTCGCCGACTCGGCCCAGGAGGATGGCGCTGCCTCGGTCGCAGAGGATGGCGGTGCTTCGGGCACTGACACGGATGCGCCCGCGACCGCGGAGACCGATGCGGCGCAGGAGATTGGTCCTCGCTCGGACGCTGAGGCAACCCCGGCGGATGACGCGGCCCCGGCAGCGCACGGCGCGGGCCCGGAGCATGGTGCGGGCCCGGAGACGGGCGCGGGCCCGGCGGGCGAGGCGAGCGGGACGCCCGACGAGAGCGAAGCAAGCACGACAAGCGAGGCGAGCACGGCGAGCACGGCGAGCACGGCGGAAGACGCTGGCCGCTCGCCCGGGCGAGCCGGCGACACGAGCTCGGCTCCGGCTGACCAGCAGCAGGACCAGGACCCGGCCTCCCCCAACGCGGCGACCGCCGAGCCCGGGCCCGCGCCCAGCAGCGATCAGCCCGCCCTCCCGGTGCGGGATTCCAGTCCGAAGGATGTCAGCCCGAAACGGGGCGCGTCGGGGCCGCCGGTATTCCGGAGCACTCCGGCCGGGCTCCCGCAGCGCCAGCGGCCGGCCGGCCCGCCGATGGCGCGGCCTGGCCACTCACTCGGGCCGCCCCCCGGGTCGAAGCCCACCAACCCGTTCGGCCTGCCGCCAGCCAAGAGCCGGGGCAGCCTCTTCGACCTGCCTGCGGCGACCGGACGCGGCCGCTTCGCAGGCCCGCCGGCAGAATCGGCGCCCGACAACCCCTTTGCCCTCCCCGCGGAGAATCCCTTCGCCCTCCCCGCGGAGGCGGGCGCCGCTCGCTTCCTCGGCGCGCCGCCCCCCAGCGGGCCTGGCCGTCCGGGCGAGACCGTGCCGCCAGGTCCCGCGGCCCAAGCGAGTCCCGTGGTGATCGTCCCTGGCGTGGCGCGCTACCACCGGCGCGGCTGCATTCTCATCAGGTTCCTGGCCGACGGCGACGTCGAGGCGGTCACCCGCGAGGCCGCCGAGGCCTCGGGCTGCGTGCCCTGCCGCGCCTGCCAGCCCGACAACCCCACCGCCCAACCCGACTAACGCCCCCGCGCGCCGGCCTCCCTGCCCGGCTAGGCGCGCCGCAGCCAGACGGTCAGGCCGAGCTGGGCGTCCGAATGCTCCCTGATGCCCGACCCGGCCGATGGCCTGCCCTCGACGTACGACACGGCGAGCACCTCGCCCGCGATCAGCGTGCCGTGCTCCTCCAGCGCCGCCCGAAGCTCCGCGTCCGTCGTGTCCCACCACAGCTCGATCCGGTCGCTGACATCGAGCCCGGCGTTCTTGCGCTCATCCTGGATCAGCCGGACGACCTCCCGCGCCAGTCCCTCGCGCCGCAGTTCCGGGGTGAGCGACAAGTCCAGCGCCACCGTCTCCCCGCCGTCGCTCGCCACCGCCCAGCCGGACCTGGGCGTCCGCGTGATGATCACGTCCGCCGCCGTCAGCACGACCGCGCTGCCGCGCAGCACCGCCGCACCCTCCAGGGCGGCGATGCTCTCCACGGCCATGTCAGCCCCCAGGATCACCTCACCCTCCCGGACTGCGGTGCCCTCCAGCCCGGTGGCTCCGGGCACGAGCAGGACGACCGTCCCGGCCGCGGCCAGATCCGCGGCGAAGGCGGCCGGGTCGGCCGCGCCGATCGCGGCGGCCACCGCCGGGGTGTCCTTGCCGTACCGCTTGCCGAGCTCGCGGAAGTTCGGCTTGACCGTGAGGTCGACCAGTTCGCTGCCCTCGTCGCCCAGCGGCTCCATCGTGTGCACGTTGAGCTCTTCGGCGACCAGCGCGACGAGCTCGGCGGGCAGGCCGGTGAAGCCGGGCGCGGTCACCAGGCCGCGGGCGAGCGGCTGGCGGGTCCGCACCGCCCCCCCCGCCCGCGCCGACCGTCCGAGCTCGACCAGCCGCCGGACCAGCGCCATGTCCGCGGACAGCCGCTCGTCCAGCCGCGCCTCGTCGGCGGCCGGCCACTCGGCCAGGTGCACCGAGTCGGGGGCGGCGGGCCCGCTCAGCACGCCCCACAGGTAATCGGCCAGGAACGGCGTGAACGGTGCCATCAGCCTGGTGAGCGTGTCCAGGCACTCAAACAGCGTGGCGAACGCCGCGGCGCCCTCGGGGCTGCCTGGTCCCTCCCAGAACCGCCGCCGCGACCGCCGGACGTACCAGTTGGACAGATCGTCGATGAACGCGGCGAGCCTGCGCCCCGCGGCGGCGGTGTCGAAGGACTCCAGCGCGCTGGTGACCTCACCGATCAGCGCGTGCAGCTCGCCGAGCACCCAGCGGTCCAGCAGTGGCCGGTCGACGGCCGGCGGCGCCTGCGTCATCCAGTCCGCGCCGCCCCGGCCGGACGCGGTCGCGTTGGCGTAGAGCACGAAGAACGACGCGGTGTTCCAGTAGGTGAGCAGCACCTTCCTGACGATCTCGTCCAGGATCTCGGGGCCGATCCTGCGCGTCGCCCAGGGGGACCCGACGGCGGCGAAGAACCACCGGACCGCGTCGGCCCCGTGCGCCTCCATCAGCGGGATCGGCTGCAGCACGTTGCCGAGGTGCTTGCTCATCTTCCGGCCTTGCTCGTCGACCACGAGCCCGAGGCAGACTACGTTCTCGTATGACGACCGGCCAAAGACCAGCGTCCCGATCGTCATCAGCGAGTAGAACCAGCCCCGGGTCTGGTCGATCGCCTCGCAGATGAACTGGGCCGGGTAGGCCCGCTCGAACTCGGCCTGGTTCTGCCACGGCGCGCCGTGCTGGGCGAACGGCATCGAGCCCGAGTCGTACCAGGCGTCGATGACGTCGGGCGCCCTGGCGGCCTGCTGGCCGCACTCCCGGCAGCGGATCGACACCTCGTCCACGTACGGCCGGTGCGGGTCCAGGCCGGACAGGTTGCGGTCGGCCAGCTCGGAGAGCTCGGCCAGCGAGCCCACGCACGTGACGTGGTCGTCGGGGCAGAGCCACAGCGGCAGCGGAGTGCCCCAGTACCTGGTCCGCGACAGCGCCCAGTCCACGTTATTGCGCAGCCATTCGCCGTACCGGCCGTGCTTGATCGTCGGCGGCTGCCAGTTCGTCCGCTCGTTCTCCGCGAGCAGCGCGTCCTTGATCTGCGTCGTTCGGATAAACCAGGACGGCAGCGCGTAGTAGAGCAGCGTCGTGCCGCAGCGCCAGCAGTGCGGATAGCTGTGCTCGTGAACTTCGGTGTGGAACAGCAGACCGCGCTCGGTCAGGTCGGCCACCAGGGGCGCGTCCGCGGTCTTGAAGAACAGCCCGCCCACCAGCGGGACGGCATCGTCGAACCGGCCGTCCGGCCGGATCGGGTTGACGACGGGGAAGCCGTGCGCCCGGCTGACCTCCATGTCGTCGGCGCCGAAGGCGGGCGCCAGGTGCACCAGGCCGGTGCCGTCTTCGGTCGTGACGAACTCCGCCGTCACCACCCGGTGCGCGTCCGGGATGTCGACCAGCTCGAACGGGCGCTGGTAGGTGGCGCCCGCCAGGTCGCGGCCGGGGAACCGGACGACGGTCTCCCAGCCGTCGCCGAGCACCCGCTCCATGAGCTCCTCGGCGACCACCACCCGGCTGCCGTCGGCAAGGCAGCGGGCGACGACGTAGGTCTCGTCCGGGTGCACGGCCACCGCGGTGTTGGACACGAGCGTCCACGGCGTCGTGGTCCAGACCAGCAGGTCCGCGCCGGCCAGGCCGGGATCCGCGTGGCCGGGCAGCGTCAGCAGCCGGAACCGGACGGTGACCGAAGGGTCGCCGACCATCTGGTACACATCCGGCTGGCCCAGCTCGTGGTCGGACAGCGGCGTGCCGCAGCGCGGGCAGTACGGGCTGATCCGGAAGTCCCTGACCAGCAGTCCCTTGTCGAAGATCGACTTGAGCGACCACCAGACCGACTCCACGTAGGAGGAGTCCATCGTCCGGTAGGCCCGGGACAGGTCGATCCAGTAGCCCATCCGGCCGGTCAGTTCCTCGAAGGCATCCACGTGCCGCTGCACGGACTCGCGGCAGCGGGCGTTGAACTCGGCGATCCCGTAGGCCTCGATGTCCTTCTTGCCGGACAGCCCGAGTTCCTTCTCCACCGCCACCTCGACCGGCAGGCCGTGACAGTCCCAGCCGGCCTGGCGCGCGACGTGAAAGCCCTGCATGGTCTTGAACCGGGGGAAGACGTCCTTGAAGACCCTGGCCTCCACGTGGTGCACGCCCGGCGTGCCGTTCGCGGTCGGCGGGCCCTCGTAGAACGTCCAGCGTGGGCCGGTGGCCGTCTGCTCCAGCGAGCGCTCGAAGACCTTGTCCTGCTGCCAGCGCGCCAGCATGTCGTGCTCGATCGCCGGCAGGTCGGGGCGGGCGGGCAGCGCGGGGAAGGGCCGGCCGCCGGCGCCGGAGCGGGTGTCATCTGGATGCGTCATGCCGGGTGCCCTTCCGCGAGTCCTCATGCGAGCCGCTCGCATGCCTGCCCGAAGGGACGAGGCGAGCCTGCGGCCGCCCCGCGGTACCACCCTCCTTGGCCCGCGTCGGCCCCCCGCCGAGACGGCGGGCGGCCCGCACGGGCCCTCTCCGTTACCTGCCTGCGACCGGTTCTACTCAGCCCTCGAGGCAGCGCCAAGGGGGCCTTTCTTCCGGCGGGCTCCGGGGTGATCTGGTCGCTGGGCGTGCCCCCGGGCTCGCACCGTCCCCGGGTCGCTCCTGGCCGTGATCAGCGGCAGCTGTCCCCATCCATGCCGTACAGACAAGCCACGATAGCCGACGGTCAGGCCGGTGCCGAACGATTTCCGCACCGCTCGCGCCTCGGTCCGTGCCGTTCTCCCTGCCGCCCGGTCACGAGCAAAACTTAAAACTGATATTTTTCCCTAAATTGACCATAGCTTGACGTTCGGAACGAGTGAGGCGACAGATCATGCGACGATCTTGGCGGGCCCAGGCCGGTGCCGTATCAGCGATCGCAGTGGCGCTGCTGGCCGTGCCGGGCGCGGCGTCGGCTGCCGCCTTGACGACGCCGAACCTGATCGAGAACCCGGGCGCGGAAGCACAGCCCGGATCCGGTGACGGCAGCACGGTGCCGGTGCCGTTCTGGACCGTCCCCGCGGGCGGCACGTTCACCGCGGTCAAGTACGGCGCTTCCGGCGGATTCCCGACCGCGTCCGCCCCGGGGCCGAAGAAACGGGGCGCCAACTTCTTCGCGGGCGGGCCGGGCAGCGACGCCGCCCGCGCCGACCAGGCCGTCCCCCTGTCCGCCTACGCCACGATCATCGCGCACGGCGCGACCTACAAGCTGGGCGCGTGGCTGGGCGGCTTCGCCAGCCAGGACGACAACACCACGGTGACGATCGCCTGGGAGAAGGCCAACGGCACCCTGCTCGGCGCCGTCATGATCGGCCCGGTGTCCGCCGCCGCCCGGCAGGACGTAACTGGCATGCTGTACCGGGCCAAGGCGGGAACGATCCCGCACGGCACGGCCAAGGCGGTCGTTAACGTCGAGATGACCCGGGCCGCGGGCAGCTACAACGACGGCTACGCCGATAACCTCTCGCTGACGCTCACGGCGAAGTCATAGCCGGCCCGCCCGCTCCGCGTTTGCAGTTGGCGGCCGTCCGGCTTATCCTCCGGTGACCGATCGCTTTGGTGATCGCTGACTGTCGCGGCGAGGGAGGTCCGGAGATGGCAGAAGCCACTCGCTCAGAAGCCGCCGCTCTTCCGGTCGGGCCGGGCGAGAAAGACTGGACCGAGACCGAGCTAGGCGAGGTCCAGGCGGAGCTCGAAACGGAGGTCGCCGAGCTGCGCGCGGATATCGCCAAGGCCGAGTCCGCGATCGCCGAGCGGATCGGCGACGCGGTAGCGGACGCCGGCGACGACCAGGCTGACGCCGGGGCGAAGACGTTCCAGCGCGAGCAGGAACTCGCCCTGACCCAGAACGCCAGGGAACTGCTGGCGCAGAACGAGCGGGCGCTGGCCCGGATGATCGAGGGTACCTACGGCGTGTGCGAGTCCTGCGGGCAGGCCATCGGGAAGGCCCGGCTGCAGGCCTTTCCCCGCGCCACGATGTGCGTCTCGTGCAAGCAGCGCGAAGAACGCCGCTGACCGTGCGCCGCCCGCTGGCCATCCTGATCGGCATCGCCGTATTCGTGCTGGGCGCCGACGCGATCACCAAGGCCGTGGTGGTCGCCAAGCTGGCCGGCCACCCGCCGGTCCGGGTGATCGGCGGGCTGCTGACCCTGCAGCTGCTGCGCAACAGCGGCGCGGCCTTCAGCATCGGGACCTCGATGACGGTCGTGTTCACCGCGATCGCTGTCGGCGTGATCATCTTCATCCTGCGCACCGCCCGGCGGCTGCGCAGCGTGCCCTGGGCGATCACGCTCGGGCTGCTGCTCGGCGGCGCGACCGGCAACCTGTCCGACCGGATCTTCCGCGCCCCGGGCCCGATGCGCGGTGACGTGGTGGACTGGATCCAGTTGCCGCACTGGCCGGTCTTCAACCTGGCCGACTCCGCGATCGTCTGCGGCGGCGTGCTGGCCGTGCTGCTCGCCCTGCGCGGCCTGCGGCTCGACGGCAGCAGGGAAAACGATCCCCGGCCGGGACCGCCCGACCCGCCTCGCCCGGCGGGCAGCGCGGGCAGCACCGGCTCAACCGCACAGCGGAGCCAGGCAGACTAGGGGTGATGACACAGGACCAGCGCCGGGTACCCGTCCCCGAAGGACTGGACGGCGAGCGGCTCGACGCGGCACTGTCCCGCATGTTCGGGCTATCCCGGTCGAAGGCCGCGGACCTGGTCGCCGACGGCATGGTGCTGATCGACGGCCGGGCGTCCGCCAAGTCGCAGCGGGTCACCGCGGGCGACTGGCTAGACGTGACGCTGCCCGGCCTCGAGCCGCGGCCGGAGCAGGACGCGGCGGGCCAGCAGCCCGGCGGCCCGTACGGCCCCGTTCCCGGCCTCGGCATCGTGCACGAGGACGCCGACATCGTGGTGGTGGACAAGCCCGCCGGGGTGGCGGCTCACCCGACGCCAGGCTGGTCCGGCCCGACCGTGCTGGGCGGGCTGCTCGCGGCCGGCCACACGATCGCCACCAGCGGCGCCGCCGAGCGCCAGGGCATCGTGCACCGGCTGGATGCCAATACCACCGGCCTGATGGTGGTGTCCAAGAGCGAGCGCGCCTACAGCGCGCTCAAGCGCGCCTTCCGGGAGCGCGAGGTGGACAAGCGCTACCACTCCCTGGTGCAGGGCCACCCCGACCCGCTGCGCGGCACGGTGGACGCGCCGATCGGCCGGCACCCGTCCGGCGACGGCAGGTTCGCGGTCATCGCCGACGGCCGGCCGAGCGTCACGCACTACGACACGATCGAGGCGTTCCGCGGCGCGAGCCTGATCTCTGTCGGGCTGGAGACCGGGCGCACCCATCAGATCCGGGTGCACATGTCGGCGATCCGGCATCCGTGCGTCGGTGACCTGCTCTACGGAGCCGATCCGTCGCTGGCCCGGCAGCTGAATGTGACCAGGCAGTGGCTGCACGCGGTCTGCCTGGCCTTCGCTCACCCGGCGGACGGCCGGAGGGTCGAATTTCACAGCGAATACGCGGCTGACCTGGGCGTTTCCCTGGCCAAGCTGGCCGATGCATGAGTCACGCGTGTCGGCAGAACCGGCCCGCCCGGATCTCGATTATGGTTAGCTAGCCGGACCGGTTCTGCCGCCGGGAGGCTCGCCGCCAGCGGCCGCTTCCTGATGGCAGCGCTGGTCACTTCCCCCGGTTTCGATAGCGAACGCCCGTCACGGGCGCAGTTCAGCATGCCTGAAGGAGGCGGTGTCTTCATGGCGGCCGCGGCGGAGCGCAGGGGGAGCCAGGACTCGTTCGTCCACCTGCACGTGCACACCGAGTACTCGATGCTGGACGGCGCCGCCCGGCTGAAGGACCTGTTCTCCCAGTGCGAGCGGGCGGGCATGCCGGCCTGCGCGATGACCGACCACGGCAACGTCTACGGCGCCTACGACTTCTGGCGCAAGGCCACCGCGGCCGGCGTCAAGCCGATCATCGGGATCGAGGCCTACCTCGCCCCCGAGCACCGCAAGCACCGCCAGCCGGTGCGCTGGGGCACCCCGGCCCAGTCCCGCGACGACATCTCCGGGGCCGGCGCCTACACCCACATGACGCTGCTCGCCGAGACCACGGAGGGCATGCACAACCTGTTCCGGCTGTCCTCCCTGGCCTCGCTCGAGGGGTACTTCCGCAAGCCGCGGATGGACCGCGAGCTGCTCGCCGCGCACGGCAAGGGGATCATCGCGACCACCGGCTGCCCGTCCGGCGAGGTGCAGACCAGGCTCAGGCTCGGCCAGTACCGGCAGGCCGTCGAGGCGGCCGCCGACTACCGGGACATCTTCGGCGCGGATAACTTCTTCATCGAGATCATGGACCACGGCCTGGATATCGAGCGCCGGGTGCGGGACGGCCTGCGCAAGATTGCGGCGGAGCTCTCGATCCCGTTTGTCGCCACCAACGACTCGCACTACACCCGCCCGGACGACGCGCAGGCGCACGAGGTACTGCTCTGCGTGCAGACCGGCTCCAACCTCGCCGACCCCAACCGGTTCAAGTTCGACGGCGGCGGCTACTACGTCAAGACCCCGCAGGAGATGCGCGCGGTCGCCACCGACGAGGAGTGGCAGCAGGGCTGCGACTCGACCCTGCTGATCGCGGAGCGGTGCGAGGTCACCTTCGCCAAGCAGAACCTGATGCCAAAGTTCCCGGTGCCCGACGGCGAGACCGAGGAAGGCTGCTTCCGGGCCGAGGTCGCCAAGGGCATGGAGCGGCGCTACCCCGGCGGCGGCGACGACCAGCGCCGCCAGCAGGCCGAGTACGAGATGAGCATCATCGCCACGATGGGGTTCTGCTCGTACTTCCTGGTGGTGGCCGACTTCATCATGTGGGCCAAGCGCAACGGCATCCGGGTCGGGCCCGGCCGCGGCTCGGCGGCCGGCAGCATCGTGGCCTACGCGCTGGGCATCACCGACCTCGACCCGCTCACCCACGGGCTGGTGTTCGAGCGGTTCCTCAACCCCGAGCGCGTCTCCATGCCGGACATCGACATCGACTTCGACGAGCGCAGGCGCGGCGACGTGATCCGCTACGTCACCGAGAAGTACGGTGACGACCGGGTCGCGCAGATCATCACCTACGGCACGATCAAGGCCAAGGCCGCGGTGAAGGACGCCAGCCGGGTGCTCGGCTTCCCCTACGCGCTCGGCGACCGGATCACCAAGGCGTTCCCGCCGGCCGTCATGGGCAAGGACATCCCGCTGTCCGGCGTCTTCGACACCGGCCACTCCCGGTACGGCGAGGCGGGCGAGATTCGCGCGCTGTACGAGGCCGAGGCCGAGGTGCGCCAGGTGCTCGACACGGCGAAGGGCCTGGAGGGGCTGATCCGCCAGGCCGGCGTGCACGCGGCCGGCGTCATCATGAGCAGCGAGCCGATCATCGACCACGTGCCGGTGTGGAAGCGCGAGGCGGACGGCGCGGTCATCACGCAGTTCGACTACCCCTCGTGCGAGGACCTCGGCCTGCTCAAGATGGACTTCCTGGGCCTGCGCAACCTGACCGTGCTCGACGACGCGCTCCTCGGCATCAAGGAGAACCGCGGCCAGGACATCGTCCTGGAAGAGCTGCTGCTGGACGACAAGCCGACCTACGAGTTGCTGGCCCGCGGCGACACGCTGGGCATCTTCCAGTTCGACGGCGGCCCGATGCGCGCCCTGCTGCGCAGCATGCGGCCGGACAACTTCGAGGACATCTCCGCGGTCGGCGCGCTCTACCGGCCCGGCCCGATGGGCGCGAACGCGCACAACGACTACGCCGACCGCAAGAACGGCCGCAAGCCGGTGGTGCCCATCCACCCCGAGCTGGCCGATTCGCTGGCCGAAGTCCTGGACGGCACCTACGGGCTGATCGTCTACCAGGAGCAGGTCATGTCGATCGCCCAGGTGGTGGCCGGCTACACGCTCGGCAACGCGGACCTGCTCCGGCGCGCCATGGGCAAGAAGAAGAAGGAGATCCTGGACAAGGAGTTCGCGCCGTTCGAGGCGGGCATGAAGGCGAACGGCTACTCCGCCTCGGCCGTCAAGACGCTGTGGGACATCCTCGTCCCGTTCTCCGACTACGCCTTCAACAAGGCGCACAGCGCCGCCTACGGCCTGGTCTCCTACTGGACCGCCTACCTCAAGGCCAACTACCCGGCCGAGTACATGGCCGCGCTGCTCACCTCGATCTCGGGGGACAAGGACAAGAGCGCGCTGTACCTGAGCGAATGCCGCCGGATGGGCATCAAGGTGCTGCCGCCGGACGTGAACGCGTCCGCTGCGAACTTCACCCCGGTCGGCAAGGACATCAGGTTCGGCCTGGCCGCGATCCGCAACGTCGGTACGAACGTGGTGGACGCGATCGTGGCCACCCGGCGGTCCAAGGGGTCCTTCACCAGCTTCCCCGACTTCCTGCGCAAGGTCCCGGTCACGGTCTGCAACAAGCGCGTCATCGAGTCGCTGGTCAAGGCCGGCGCCTTCGACTCGCTCGGCCACCCCCGCAAGGGCCTGGTGCTGATCCACGAGCAGGCCGTGGACCAGGTCATCGACGTCAAGCGCAACGAGGCCAACAACCAGTTCTCGCTGTTCGACGGCGACGACGAGACCGAGACGATGTTCGACGTGCCGGTGCCGGACGGCGAATGGGACAAGGCCGCGCTGCTCGCCTTCGAGCGCGAGATGCTCGGCCTGTACGTCTCCGATCACCCGCTGCTCGGTCTCGAGCATGTGCTCGCGAACGGCACCGACTGCTCAATCGCCCAGTTGATTGGTTCTGTGGATCCGGCTGGTCCGGGAAATCCTGATTCCGAACGGAGAAAAGGAAACGACCGCTCGGACGGGCAGGTCGTCGCGGTGGGCGGCATCCTGTCGGGGCTGCAGCGTAAGGTCACCAAGCAGGGCAACGCGTGGGCGGCGGCCACGCTGGAGGATCTCGAGGGCGCCCTGGAGGTGCTGTTCTTCCCGGCGACCTACCAGACCTGTGCCCCGCTGCTCGCCGAGGACACGATCGTCGTGGTCAAGGGCCGGCTGGACCGGCGCGACGAGGCGCCCAAGCTGATCGCGATGGACGTGAAGGTCCCGGACATCACGCCGGGTGATTCCGGCCCTTTTGTGGTGGACCTCCCGATCACCAAGTGCGTCCCCCCGGTGGTCGAGCAGCTCCGTGAGGTGCTGCGCACCCACCCGGGCCCGACCGACGTCCACCTCCGCCTGTCCGGTAACCAGGGCACCACGGTCGTCCGCCTGGAACCCAAGCTCCGCGTCGCCCCGTCCCCCTCTCTTCTGGGCGACCTCAAGCAGCTGCTCGGGCCGTCCTGCATTAGTTAGGGAGCAAGGACCGGCCTGCAGCTTTCAAGCGGGCCTTTATGATCAGCACGTCAGGGCGAGCAGTTCGTCGATCGCCGGCTCTGGACCGCCGTAGGTGAGGTGTGCGATGGCTGCCATCGGTGCGATCACCCGACTCCAGGCGTACAGCCGGTCTCCGTCGAGCCCGCACGCGGCTGCCACCCGCTGGCAACGGGCCTCGACACCCTCCTGTGCGGCGCCGGCCACCACGTAGTCAACGGCGTCGAAGCACGGATCGCCGATGCATGCCTTCGGGTCGATCGCGACGAGGCCGCGTGACGGGCCGCCGTCCAGGACGTTGCCGAGGTGCAGATCACCATGCAGCAGCACGAGCGTGGCCTGAGTGTCCAGCAGCATCGCGCAGCGCCGGATCGCCCGCTGCCACGTGGCCTGATCGATCCGTGCGCCGATGGCTGGCTCGGACAGCCTCCGGCCGATCCGGGCGAAGGCCTCGTCACACCGCCCGCGCAGATCCCGCGGCCATCGCGGCGGCGGGGCCACGGCGTGCAGTGCGGCCAGCAGCTCTCCCCACCGCTGCGGCAATGACGTCTGCGGCAGGTCTTCGGCCTCCGTGCCGGGCAGGACCTCCTCCAGCACCATCGCCCCGGTGTCCACGTCGGCCGCCAGCACGGCCGGCACCCGGCCCGATGGCCCGAACAGGCGCAGCATCTCCACCTGCTTGGCCAGCAGTGCCCGATCCGGGCTGAGCTTGAGAACCGCTGGCGTTCCATCCGGCCACTGACAGCGCATGACGACGGAGGAGGCGCCACTCGCGAACAGCTCACCGAGCACGAGTCCCCACCGGGAGGCCAGCCGCGCGGCGAGGGGCCGGACCTCAGCGAGCCAGCTCTCGGCCTCGGGACCAAATCTCGCCGCCAGCCGCGCGCCAATGTCTGCCATGTCCACCCCGGTAGTCTGCACCCGAATTGCCCGCATCCGCCCGCGAAGTTGATCAACATCAAAGTGACAGCGACGGTCATAGAGCAACACCGAATTCACTTCGACGTTGATCAACTGACCACCCCGCCTGGCTGACCCGGGGCGGACACTCCCGCTCTCAGGCAGCGACGATCATGATCACGAAGGCCGCGTAGGCGGCGATGATGAGCGCGCCGGCGCGGCGGGACAGGCCGGCGCTGCGGAAGGCCACGGCCAGGACGACCAGGGTCAGGGCGGCGTACCAGGTGGCGACCTGGGCGGAGCTGCCGCCGGAGGTGAGGCCGGTGAGAGCGGCGGGCAGGAAGAGGCCGAAGGCGACGTTGAGCGTGTTGCTGTTCATCGCTTCGCTGAGGGTGGCGGCGCCGCGGCCCCTGCGGGCCAGGTAGACGGCCGTCACGGCGTTGGGCAGGCTGGTGATGGCGGCCAGCACGATGCCGCCGGTGACGATGCCGGGAACGGCCAGCCGGGTGCCCAGGCTGGTGGCGGCGCGCTCCATGGCCAGGCTGGCCGCGACCACGACGATCAGGGCGGCCGCGCCGGTGAGCGCGCTGATGCCGTCCCGCGGCCGGGCCGCGGCCGGGTGCAGCGCCGGGCTCACCTCGGTCTCCTCCTCGGTGATCGCCTCGGCCAGCCAGCGACGGAGGGCCGGCGGCATCCGCACCCGGCTGCGGTGCGGCGAGCGCAGCGCCGACAACCCAGCGTAAGGAAGCAAAATAGCCAGCACCAGGACCAGGCCGGTCACGGGTCCGATCAGGCCGGCCAGGGCGGCGATGCTGACCGCGGCCATCCACAGGCCGACCGCGCCCTCCAGGATGATCACCCGACGGTGCAGGCTGATGCTGCCGGCGACGACCGCGCCGAGGCCGAGCAGCGCCGCTAGGTTGAACACGTTCGAGCCGAGCACCACGCCGACGCCGACCGCCCGCTGCCCGTGCGCGAGCGCGGCGGCGGCCGACGTGATCTCCGGCGCGTCGGCCGCCAGCGCGGCGGTCAGCCCGAGCATGGCCTCGGTCAGCCGGAACCGCTCGCCGAGCCGCTCGATGCGGGTGACCAGGACCGTGCTGGCGGCCAGGCTGAGCGCTGCCCCGACGACCAGGACGAAGGCGGCGCCCGTCACGGACTTCCCGGGCTAAGCGTCGCGGCGGTTGAGCAGGATGGCCGCCGCCGCGAGCAGCACCGCGGTCCACACGCAGAACACCCCGAAGCCCTGCCAGGAGGAGAGCACCTGGTGGGATACCGGCTTGGTCTGGATGATCAGCCGGCCGGCCGCGGTGGGCAGGTAGTCGTGGATGTGGTCGCCCCAGGTGCCGGGGATCAGCTGCGATAGCGGCTCGAGCACGATGACGAACGCGATCACGCCGGTGATGGCGCCCGCGGTGTGCCGGACCAGCGATCCGATCGCCATCGCGAACAGGCCGAGCACGGTCAGGTAGAGCCCCGAGCCGAATACTGCCCTGGTCACCCCCGGATCGCTCAGCGACACCGGGACGTGGGCGTGCAGGATCAGCGCGCCGAGGAAGTAGGTGAGGAACGAGACAACCTCGCCGACCACGAAGACCAGCGCCGCGAACATGGTGCCCTTGGCGGCCAGCATGGCGGTCCGGTGCGGGACGGCCAGCAGCGAGGCGCGGATCGCGCCGGTGGAGTACTCGGTGGAGATCACCAGCACGCCCAGCACGATGATGGTCAGCTGGCCGAATTCCAGCCCGGGTCCCAGGATCGTGCTGATCGGGTCGGTCAGGATCTGCACCCGCGACGCCTGGCCGATCTTGTTCCACTGGGCGGCGGTGATGCCGGCGATCAGGCCGGTGATGCCGAGCGTGAGCACCAGGAGCAGGATCAGCGACCAGACCGTGGACAGGACCGAGCGGATCTTGGTCCACTCGCTGAGCAGCAGGTGCCCGAAGCCGGCGCGGCGGGCGGTCAGCTGCGCCGCGCCCAGGCCGGCGGCCGTCATCGGCTGCCTCCCTCGGTGCTGGCCGCTCCGTACGGTGCGGCGACGGCGGCAGGCTGGCCGGGCGCGCTGTACTCCACGCTGTCGGCGGTCAGCTCCATGAACGCTTCCTCCAGGGACGCCAGCTGCGGGGTGAGCTCGTGCAGCACGACCGACGAAGCCGCAGCGATCTCGCCGATGCGCGGCGCGGGTATCCCGGTGACGGCAAGCGCGGGGGCCACCCCGGGCTGAGCCTGCTGGTCGGACAGGTCGACAACGTGACCGCCCGCGGCGGTGATCGCGCTGGCCAGCCGGGCCCGGTCCGGCGTGCGGACGAGCACCGAACGCTCCGAGCTGGAGCTGATGAACTCCTGCGTGCCGCAGTTGGCGATCAGCTTCCCGCGGCCGATCACGATCAGGTGATCGGCGGTGACCGCCATCTCGTTCATCAGGTGGCTGGAGACGAACACCGTGCGGCCTTCGGCGGCCAGCCGCTTCATTAGGTTGCGGATCCACAGGATGCCCTCGGGGTCGAGCCCGTTTACCGGCTCGTCCAGCACGAGCACCTGCGGGTCGCCGAGCAGCGCGTCCGCGATGCCGAGCCGCTGGCTCATGCCCAGGGAGAAGCCGCCGGCCCGCTTGCCGGCCACGCCGCCCAGCCCGACGAGCTCGATCACCTCGTTGACCCGCTTGCGCGGCAGGCCCTGGGTCTGCGCCAGGAACAGCAGGTGGTTGAAGGCGGAGCGGCCGGTGTGCACGGCCCGCGCCTCGAGCAGCGCACCCACCGTGCGCAGTGGATTCGGCAGGTCGTGGTACGTCTTGCCGTTGATCGTCGCAGTACCGCTCTGCGGCCGGTCGAGACCAAGCACCAACCGCATCGTGGTGGATTTACCCGCGCCGTTCGGCCCGAGGAAACCGGTGACCTTACCCGGCTCGACGGTAAACGAGAGGTGATCCACCGCGATCTTGGTGCCGTAGCGCTTGGTGAGATCGCGAGCCTCAATCATCCTTCCCCCAGTCAGTGAGAACCCAATCTTGCATCTCACGCCGGCAGTGTCCAGCGTCACGTACCCTGCTGCGCAGAATGTCGCACCCTGGTGAGTATCCCAGCGCGCCGTGGCCCGAGCCCGGTCGCGTGCCCGCCCCGGATCCGGCTTCCGCTGCCGGTCCGGACGGCGCGCGGCTTAGCTTCCGCACGGCCGTTGCGGCGTTCCTCGGCACTGCCGCGGCGAGCGCGCTGCTCGGCCTGCTGGTGGGGTTCGCCTGGGCGGCCCTGGCCCCGCGGGCCGTGCTCGTGGTGCAGAGCCGGGGCGTCGCGGATCTGGTGCACGTGGAGACCAGCGCGTTCATCGTGGCCGACGGGTGGTTCTGCCTGCTGACCGGGGTAGCCGGGCTGCTCTGCGGCGCGGTGGGCTACCCGCTGGCCGTCCGCCGGTACGGCGCGGTGGCGGTGACCGGCCTGGTGGTCGGCGGAACCGGCGCGTCCCTGCTGGCCATGTGGATCGGCCAGCAGCAGGGCCTGGCCGGCTTCCGCTCCCAGCTGGCCGCCAGCCCGGCCGGGACCCTGCTGAACGATCCGCTGAAGCTCGGCGGGTACGGGGCGATCGCGTTCTGGCCGCTGGTCGCCGCGATCATCATCGGCACGATCGAGGTCATCGCCCAGGCCCGGACGGGCCGCCCCGTCATGCCGGCCGCGCCGGAGCCGCCGAAGCCCTGACGGGCTAGAGCAAAGTGCGGAGCAGGCGGACCGGCGGGGAGCCGTGCGCCAGCATGCGGTCGTGGACCGCGCGCTCGGCCTGCCCGCCGTCGGCCGCCGCCAGCTCGGCGGCCAGGTCGGCGACCTCGGTGTAGCCGACGTAGTAGGTGGACAGCTGGGTCGAGGTGAGCAGCGCGCGGCGCCACTTGCCCGCCGCCTCGCTCTCCTCCTGGTGGCCGCGCTCGGTCATCAGCCGCATGGCCTCGGCCTCGGTCATGCCGTGGCCGTGCACGCGCGCGTCGAGGATGGCATTGATGATCATGCGGAGCTGCATCTTCAGCTGCTGCATCCGCACCGTCCGCGGGTCGCCCTCGCCCGGATAGCCGCGCTCGGCCATGAGCTGCTCGGCGTAGACCGCCCAGCCCTCGACGAACGACCCGGACCGAAGGGCGGCGCGGATCACCGTGGCGGAGCCTGCGAACCGCCGCGAATGCTGCGCCTGCAGGTAATGGCCGGGCATGGCCTCGTGCACCATCAGGTTGTGCACCATGTGCCGGTTGTACTCACGGTAGAACGAGGCGACCCGCTCGGCGGACCAGTCGGCCGGCGCGGGGGAGACTGCGACGAAGGTGGGGATCGGCACCGACTCGAGCGGCCCGGGCGAGTCGCAGTACGCTATCGCGACGCCGCGGTCGATCTCCGGCATGTCGATGATCTCGACCGGATCGTCGTAGACCGTGACCAGGTCGCCATCGCGGACGAAGGCCGTCTGCGCGGCGAGCGCGTCCGCGCAGAACCGCAGGATCGTCGTCTCGTCGGGCGTGTCGGCCGCCAGCCGGTCGAGCACGCCGCGCACCACCGCGCCGCGGTCTGTCCCGGCCGTCCCGCCGCCGGCCGGCCCGGCGATCTGCGCGGCCAGCTCGGCGATCTCCTCGGTCACCCGCTCCAGGTCGGCCTCGGCCCGGGCCAGGATGCCGGCCGCGTCGGCCTCCGTCTGCAGGGTGAGGGAAAGCTTGCGGGCGAACCGCTCGGGGCCGATCCTCGGGTCGGCGAAGTCCCCGGCCGTGGCGGCCTCGTCCAGCCGCGCGGCCAGCCAGACCCGGTGCCCGGACAGCGCCTCCAGCGCGGCCGGGCGTACCTTCTCGACCTGCGCGGCGCACTGCGGCGCGGACGCCAGCGCGGCGTCGATCACCTTAGTGACCAGCCCGATGGTGCCGTCGAACTGCACGATCGCCGTCTCCAGGTGCACCTGCGGCATGCGCCCGAGCATCGCGCGCGCCTGGGCCAGCCGGGACGGAACGTCGGCCAGCCGGCCCGCGACCGAGGCGAGCCGGTCGGGCAGCGGGGCAAAGTCCCTGGCGAGCAGCTCGTAGATGGCCCGGCCCGGGTTGGCGGGCAGCGGATCCCAGCTCTGCTGGCCCAGCTCGTCGAGCTCGAAGATCCGCCGCCGCACGCTGCCGGCCATCATCTCGGCGTCGACCTGATGCTCCGGCGTCAGGGCCGCGGTGTCCAGCGCGGCCAGCCTGGCTGCCCAGCCGTCCATCGCCCGCCGCTCGGCCGCCAGCGCCCCGGCGGACAGGTCGGCCAGCCGCGCGTCGAACCGGTGATCGCCCAGGGCGGTGGCGAGCTGCGGGTGCCGCTCCGCCCGGTCGTCCAGGTAGCCGTCGGCCAGCCCGGCGAAGTCACGATCGGTCTCGCTGCTCATATCGCCTCCAGGCGTGGCGGGCCCCGTTGCCGCGCACTAGCCTGCCATGCTCCGCCTGCCATGATGGGACGGGCCGCGCGCACGGAGCACCGATAGGCTGGGCGGATGCTTTCCAGGATCGACGTGCGGCAGGCCGCGCCGCGGGAACTCACCCGGGCCAGGCTGCTCGGCGTGCTGCCCAGGGCCGCCCTGGACGTGGCCGCGGCCGCCGAGCAGATCCGGCCGGTGTGCGAGGACGTACGGCGCCGCGGCGGCGAGGCCGTCAGACAGTACACCCGCACATTCGACGGGGTGGACGTGCCGGTCACCAGGGTTCCCGATGAGGAGCTGCACGACGCGCTGGCCAAGCTCGACCCGGATCTGCGGGCGGCGCTGGAAGAAGCGGCCCGCCGCACCACGCTGGTGCACACCGCGCAGCTGCGCCCCGACGTCACCACGATCGTGGCCGACGGCCTGGCCGTCACCGGGCGGTTCGTGCCGGTGGCCAGGGCCGGGGTGTACGTGCCCGGCGGGCTGACCGCGCTGCCGTCTTCGGTCGTGATGAACGTCATTCCCGCGCAGGTGGCCGGGGTCACCGAGATCGCCGTCGCCTCGCCGCCGCAGGCCGGCCGCGGCGGCCTGCCGAGCCCGGTCGTACTCGCCGCCTGCGCGCTGCTCGGCGTGACCGAGGTGCACGCGGCCGGCGGCGCGCAGGCGCTGGCCATGTTCGCCTACGGCACCGGCGAGTGCGCCCCCGCCGACGTGATCACCGGCCCGGGAAACGTCTACGTGGCCGCGGCCAAGCGGGTGCTGCGCGGCGTCGTCGGCACCGACGGCGAGAACGGCCCCACCGAGATCGCGATCGTGGCCGATGGCACCGCCAACCCCGGCTACCTGGCCGCGGACCTGATCGCGCAGGCCGAGCACGACCCGCTCGCCGCCTGCCTGCTGATCACCCCCGACGACGGCCTGGCCGACCGGGTGGACGCCGAGCTGGCCGCCCGCATCCCGGCCGCCAGGCACCGCGAGCGGATCGAGCAGGCGCTAGCCGGCCAGTCCGCGCTGGTGCTCACGGCCAGCATCGACGCGGCGCTGGCTGTCGCCGACGCCTGGGCGCCCGAGCACCTGGAGATTCACGCCCGCGACGCGGCCACGCTGGCCCGCCGGGTGCGCAGCGCGGGCGCGGTCTTCGCCGGGCCCTACACCCCGGTCTCGCTCGGCGACTACCTGGCCGGCTCCAACCACGTGCTGCCCACCGGCGGCTCCGCCCGGCACAGCGCCGGCCTGTCGGTGCTGCCGTTCCTCCGGCTGGTCAACGTGGTCGAGTGCACCCGCGACGCGCTCGCGGCCGCCGCGCCGCACGTGGATGCGCTCGGCGGCGCCGAAGATCTGCCCGGGCACGTGGCCGCGATCAGGGCCCGCCTCCCGGTGGAAACGCCATGACCGCACGTCAGGCGCTGCCGTTGCGGGCTGATCTCGCCGGTTTCGAGCCCTATGGAGCACCACAGATCGATGTCCCCGTTCGGCTAAATACGAATGAAAATCCTTACCCTCCGTCGGCGTCCCTCATCCGGGCCATCGCGGCGGCCGCGGCGCAGGCGGCCGCCACGCTGAACCGCTACCCCGACCGGGAGGCGGACGGCCTGCGCGCCGACCTGGCCGGCTATCTCGGGCACGGGCTGACCGGCCGCGAAGTCTGGGCCGCGAACGGGTCCAATGAGATCATCCAGCAGCTGCTGCAGGCGTTCGGCGGCAGCGGGCGCACCGCGATGGGGTTCGAGCCGTCGTACTCGATGCACCCGGTCATCGCCAGGAACACCTGCACCGCGTGGCTGACCGCGGGCCGCGGCGGCGACTTCGGCCTGACCGCGGCCGGCGCCGCCGCCCTGGTGCGCGAGGCGGCGCCCGATCTTGTCTTCCTCACCTCGCCGAACAACCCCACCGGCACCGCGCTGCCGCTGGACGTGATCGAGGCGGTCTGCGCGGCCGCGCCCGGCATGGTCGTGGTGGACGAGGCGTACGCGGAGTTCGCCCGCGACCCGGCCAGGACCGCGCTCACCCTGCTGCCCAGGTTCGGCCGGCTGGCGGTCACCAGGACGATGTCCAAGGCCTTTGCGCTGGCCGGGGCGCGGGTCGGATACCTCGCCGCGGCCCCGGCGGTGATCGAGGCGCTGCAGCTGGTCCGGCTGCCCTACCACCTGTCCGCGCTGACCCAGGCGGTGGCCAGGGTCGCGCTCAGCCGGTCCGGCGAGCTGCTGGCCAGCGTGGCCGAGCTGCGCGCCGAGCGGGACCGGCTGGCCGCCTGGCTGCGCGGCCGCGGCCTGGCGGTGGCCGATTCGGACGCCAACTTCGTCCTGTTCGGCGGGCTGCCCGACCGGCGCGCCACCTGGCAGGCGCTGCTGGACGCGGGCGTGCTCGTGCGCGAGGTCGGGCCGCCGGGCTGGCTGCGGGTCACGGTGGGCACCCCGGCCGAGATGGCGGCGTTCCGCGCCGCGCTCGACGGCGTGCTGGCTGTGACGTCAGGCACCGGAGCGCGGCGGTGAGCCGCCACGGCGGCCGGGTCGCCCGCGGCGAGCGGCTGACCAGCGAGACGCAGGTGCTGGTGGAGATCGACCTGGACGGAGTCGGCGTGGTGGACGTCGCCACCGGGGTGCCGTTCTTCGACCATATGCTGGCCCAGCTCGGCCGGCACGCCAGCCTCGACCTGAACGTGCGGGCCAGCGGCGACATCGCCGTGGACGCGCACCACACGGTGGAGGACACCGCGATCGTGCTCGGCCAGGTGCTGCGCGAGGCGCTGGGCGACAAGTCGGGCATCGCGCGGTTCGGCGACGCGCTGGTGCCGCTGGACGAGGCGCTGGTGCAGGCCGCGGTGGACCTGTCCGGCAGGCCGTACGTGGTGCACATCGAGCCGGACCGGATGCCGCCGCTGATCGGCACCTATGACACCACGCTGACCTGCCACTTCTTCGAGACGCTGGGGATGGCGGCCGGGATCTGCCTGCACGTGCGGGTGCTGGCCGGCCGCAACCCGCACCACATCGTCGAGGCCCAGTTCAAGGCGGTCGCCCGCGCGCTGCGCACCGCCGCCTCGCCCGATCCGCGGGCGGGCGGGATACCGAGCACCAAGGGCGTGCTGTGAGGCCCAGGGTCGTCGTGCTCGACTATGGCTCCGGCAACATCCGCTCCGCCCAGCGGGCACTGGAGCGGGCCGGCGCGCAGGCCTGCGCGACCGCGGACTACGCGGCCGCGCTCGATTGCGACGGGCTGGTCGTGCCCGGCGTCGGGGCCTTCGCCGCCTGCATGGCCGGCCTGCGCGGCGTACGCGGCGACATGATCATCGACCGGCGGCTGGCCGGCTCGCGGCCCGTGCTCGGCATCTGTGTCGGCATGCAGGTGCTGTTCGAGGCCGGCGACGAGCACGGCGTGCGCACCGAAGGATGCGGCCAGTGGCCGGGCACCGTCGGCCGGCTGACCGCGCCGGTGCTGCCGCACATGGGCTGGAACACGGTCCGCCCTCCGGCGGCATCGGCGCTGTTCGCCGGGCTGGACCCCGATGCTCGCTTCTACTTCGTGCACTCGTACGCGGCCACCGCGTCCGCCGCGTCGGCCTGGACGCCGTCCGGCCGGGTGGCGGCGCCGCGGCTGACCTGGGCCGAGCACGGCGAGCCGTTCATCGCCGCGGTCGAGCACGGGCCGCTGTCGGCGACCCAGTTCCACCCGGAAAAGTCCGGCGACGCCGGCGCCGCGCTGCTCGCGAACTGGCTGGAGACCCTGTGACGCTTACCCTGCTGCCCGCGGTGGACGTGGCCGGCGGCCAGGCGGTGCGCCTGGTCCGCGGCGAGGCGGGCTCGGAGACCCGCTACGGCGACCCGGTGGCGGCCGCGCTCGCCTGGCAGCAGGCCGGGGCGCGCTGGGTGCACCTGGTGGATCTGGACGCCGCGTTTGGCCGCGGTTCCAACGCCGCGCTGATCGGCGAGGTGGTGCGGCGGCTGGACATCGCGGTCGAGCTGTCCGGCGGCATCAGGGACGACGACTCGCTGGCCGCGGCCCTGGCCACCGGCTGCGAGCGGGTGAACATCGGTACCGCCGCGCTGGAGCGGCCCGGCTGGGTGCGCTCGGTCATCGCCGCGCACGGCGAGCGGATCGCGGTCGGCCTGGACGTGCGCGGCACCCGGCTGGCCGCCCGCGGCTGGACGTCGGACGGCGGCGAGCTGCTCGACGTGCTGGCCGGGCTGGAGGAGGCCGGCTGCCCCCGGTACGTCGTCACCGACGTGACCAGGGACGGCACGCTGACCGGCTGCAACACCGACCTGCTCCGCCAGATCTGCCAGCGCACCGGCCGGCCGGTGATCGCCAGCGGCGGCGTCGCCAGCCTCGATGACCTGCGCGCGATCGCCGCGCTCGCGCCGCTCGGCGTCGAGGGCGCGATCATCGGCAAGGCCCTGTACGCGCAGAAGTTCACCCTGCCCGAGGCGCTCGCGGCGGCCGCGGAGGCGGTGCCGGCGTGACCGTCGCGGTGCGGGTGATCCCCTGCCTGGACGTGGACGGCGGGCGGGTGGTCAAGGGGGTGAACTTCCGCGACCTGCGCGACGCCGGCGACCCGGTCGAGCTGGCCGCTGCCTACGACGCGGAGGGCGCGGACGAGCTGACGTTCCTCGACATCACCGCGTCCAGCGCCGGCCGGCAGACCGGGTACGAGGCGGTCAGCCGGACCGCGGAGCAGGTGTTCATCCCGCTGACCGTGGGCGGCGGCATCCGCGAGCCGGCCGACGTGGACCGGCTGCTGCGGGCGGGCGCCGACAAGGTGTCGCTGAACACCGCCGCGATCGCCCGGCCCGAACTGCTGGCCGAGGCGGCCGGCCGGTTCGGCCGCCAGTGCATCGTGCTGTCCGTGGACGCCCGCCGTACCGGCGCGCGCGCCGGCGTGCCCGGCGGCAGCGGGTTCGAGGTCACCACGCACGGCGGGCGGCGCGGCACCGGCATCGACGCGGTGGACTGGGCCCGCCGCGGCACCCGGCTCGGTGCCGGGGAGATCCTGCTGAACTCGATGGACGCCGACGGTACCGGGACGGGGTTCGACCTCGAGCTGATCCGCGCCGTCCGGGCCGCGGTGGACGTCCCGGTGATCGCCAGCGGCGGCGCGGGCCGCATCGAGGACTTCGCGCCCGCCGTCGAGGCGGGCGCCGACGCGGTGCTCGCGGCGAGCGTGTTCCACTTCGGCACGCTGCGCATCGGCGAGGTCAAGGACGCGCTGCGCGCCGCCGGCCACACCGTCCGCTGAGCGCTGCCCAGTAGCACTACCCGGCAGCGCTATCCAGCAGCGCTACCGGCCGGCCTGGTACCCGTGCGACCCGGGGTGCCCGGCCATCGCCGCGCCGACGATCCCGGCGTCGTTGAACATGGCCGCGGGCACGATCTTGGCCTGGATGCCGTCTAGCAGCGGCAGGAACTTGTCGGACTTCCTGCTGATCCCGCCGCCGATGATGAACAGCGCGGGGGACAGCAGCGCCTCCATGTGCCGCAGGTACTCATCGACCCGGCCTGCCCAGTCTTCCCAGCTCAGGCCGTGCAGCTCCCTGGCGTGCTCAGACGCCCGCTTCTCCGCGTCCTTGCCGCGGATCTGGATGTGGCCGAACTCGGTGTTCGGCACCAGCACGCCGTCGAAGAACAGCGCGCTGCCGATCCCGGTGCCGAACGTCAGCATCACGACCGTGCCGGCCTGGCCCTTCCCGGCGCCGAAGGCCATCTCCGCGATCCCGGCGGCATCCGCGTCGTTCAGCACGCTGACGTCCAGGCCGGTCGCCTTGCCGAGCAGCGCCCGCGCGTCCAGCCCGATCCAGCCGGCGTCCATGTTGGCCGCGGTCCTGGTGACGCCGTCCGTCACTACGCCGGGGAACGTGATGCCGACCGGCCCCGACCAGCTGAACGACCTGGCCAGCTCGGCCACCACCGCGGACACGGCCTCCGGCGTGGCCGGCCGCGGGGTGTCGATCTTCTTGCGCTCGGCCAGCAGCTTGCCCGCCGCCACGTCCACCGGTGCCACCTTGATCCCGGTGCCGCCGATGTCAACGCCGAGTGCGTCCATGAAAGCTCCTCTTCCGCGGCGGCGCTCCGGTCCGCGCCGCGCCCAGCATTATGCCGGGCCCAGCCTAGGGGCACCGGGTATCCTGGGGGCAACGCGCTGACGGAGACGAGTAGCGCAGGATCACGCGAGCCAAGAGAGCCGCCGGCAGCTGGAAAGGCGGCCTCGCGTCCTGTGGCGAAGACCCTCCCGAGTGCGGGGAGGAACGGCCAGCCGCGGCCAGCGGCCCGCCCCATGCCCCGCCGGCCCGCCCCCGTGACCGGGCGCCGATGAGGCCGCCTGCCCGGCAGGCGGCGAAGGTGCGGTGGCACCGCGAGTTCCCTTCTCGCCCGCGCTCCCAGGGGATCAAGATCATTTTCCCGAACGGAGCATGGGAATGACCCGCATACTGGCGGCCGAGGTACCCGCTCATGCAGGGCAGCGGGTGCGGATCGCCGGCTGGCTGCATCGCAGCAGGCAGCTGAAGTCCATGACCTTCCTGATCGTTCGCGACCGGTCCGGCCTGGCCCAGGTGCTGCTGGCCGACGCCGCGGCGATGCAGGCCGCGTCGGCGCTGACCGAGGAGACGGTGATCGCGGTCGACGGCACGGTGACCGCCAGCAGTCAGGCGCCGGGCGGCGCGGAGCTGACCGACCCGGTGATCACGCCGCTGTCCGGGCCGGCCACCGGGCCGTCCTTCGACCTGTACCGGCCGACGGTGACGGCTACGCTGCCGACCATCCTGGACCAGGCCCCGGCCAGCCTGCGGCACCCGCGGCTGCGCGCGCCGTTCGAGATCTCCGCGGCCGCCGCGGCCGGGTTCCGCGAGACCCTGGACGGGCTGGGCTTCACCGAGATCAGCACGCCCAAGATCGTCCAGTCGGCCACCGAGTCGGGCGCGAACGTATTCGGCCTGGACTACTTCGGCCAGCGGGCGTTCCTGGCGCAGTCGCCGCAGTTCTTCAAGCAGGCGATGGTCGGCGTGTTCGAGCGGGTCTACGAGACCGGCCCGGTGTTCCGCGCCGAGCCGCACGACACCGCCAGGCACCTGGCCCAGTACACCAGCCTGGACGCCGAGTTCGGCTTCATCGACGATCACCACGACGTGATGGCGGTGCTCAGGGAGGTCACGGCCGGCATGGTGGCCGCAGTCGCGCAGCGGGCCGCGGCGGCGGTGCAGCTGCTCGGCCTCAAGCTGCCCGACGTGCCCGGCCAGATCCCCGAGATCCACTTCGCCGACGCGCAGGAACTGCTCGCCCGGCATGCCGGCGAGGACCCGCGCGGCGAGCCCGACCTCGCCCCGGCGCACGAGCGCTGGTTGTCCGAATGGGCGGTGCGCGAGCACGGCTCCGAGCTGCTGTACGTCACCGGTTATCCCATGGTCAAGCGCCCGTTCTACACCCACCCGCAGCCGGAGCGGCCCGAGTACTCCAACAGCTTCGACCTGCTGTTCCGCGGGCTGGAGATCGTCACCGGCGGGCAGCGGCTGCACCGGCACGCCGACTACCTGGCCGCGCTGGCCCGGCGCGGCGAGGACCCGGATCCCTACGAGTCCTACCTGGCCGTGTTCGCCGCCGGGATGCCGCCGCACGGCGGCTTCGCGATGGGCCTGGAACGCTGGACCGCCCGCCTCACCGGCGCCCCGAACGTCCGCAGCGTCACCCTCTTCCCCCGCGACCTGCACCGCCTGAGCCCCTGAGCCGGGCGCGGGGTGTGACAGTTCTGGTGTGACACGGCGGGCGGTGAACAGCAAGTAGGGGGTATGAGCCAGATGCCAGCACAGCAGATTCCGGCACGGGCGGTCCGCCAGCAGCGCCCGCGGGGGCTGCTGGTCGGCGACGACGGCGACGGCGGGACGGCCGCCGCGTTCGAGCGGCTGTACCGGGCGAATGTCGCGGACGTGACCGCCTACTTCGCCCGGCGCAGCACCGACCCGCAGGCCGTCGCCGACCTGACCGCGGAGACGTTCACCGCGGCGATCACCTCGTTCGCCACCTTCGACCCCCGCAAGGGCACCGCGCGTGCCTGGGTGTTCGGCATTGCCCGGCGCGTCTACGCCGCGCACTGCGAATCACTCAGCCAACAGCGGGCGAAGGTAAAGCGGCTGGCCGGCCGCCGGGAGCTCTGCCCCGACCACGTCGCCGATCTGCTCGACCGGATCGACGCCGAACGGGCCGGGCGGGCGCTGCTCGCCGCGCTGGCCGAGCTGCCGCCGCTGGACCGGGCGGCGATCGAGCTGGTGAGCATCGCCGGGCTGCGGGCGAAGGAGGCGGCGAGCGTGCTCGGCGTCGCGCCCGGCGCGCTGCGGATGCGGCTCATGCGCGCCAGGGCCCGGCTGCGTGCCGCGGCCGGCTCGCCCCTGCCAGACCACAACCAGGACAGCAGGTGAGGGAAATGACGAACTTCGAGGACCAGCTCTTCAGCGATCTCATGACCGAGCACGGGGCACAGCTGCGGCAACTGCCCCACCCCGGCCCGGCCGCCGACACCAGCCCGGCCCGACGGCGGCTGCGAGCGGCCCGGCGGCCGGTCTGGCTCGCTACCGGCGCCGCGGGCCTGGCCGCCGCGGTGACCGCCGCGGTGCTGACGCTCGGGGGCGCCGCCCCGGCCTACGCGGTGTCCCGCGGCCCGGACGGGACGGTCCGGGTCTCGGTCAGCCAGCCGGCCGGCGTGGCCCCGGCCAACGCCGCGCTGCACCGGCTGCACGTCAGGGTTGCCGTCGTGCCGGTGCGCCCCGGCTGCCCGTCCATCTTCTCGCTGCCGCACCCGCACCTGACGCATCACCCGTCGGTCAGCGTCCGCGCGAGCAAGCCGCGGGGCGGCGGCCAGCGCGCGGTCACCGTCACGGTGTCGGGCCCGGGCATCCCGGCCCACGCCACCATGCTGCTGGCGTTCAGCACTCAGGGCGGCGCGACCCTGGGCGCCGGCGGCTGGATCACCGGCCCCGTCCCGCACTGCGTCAGCCTCCCCGCCGGCCTCGGCGCTCCAGGCGGCCCAGTCGGCACCCCATCGGCGGGTTAGCCGCGCGACAGCACCCCCCGCGATCCGCCCCGGCCGCCCGGCCCCCGCGCCAGGCCGCCGGGGCGGACGGCCGCCGCCCCCAGCTCCCGGTTTCCAGCCCGGCCGTGACCGGCCGACCGCGGGCCCGGGCCCCGGCTCCCGGTGTCCGGGCTGGCTGTGCCCGCCGCGCCGCGCTGCCTCGCCCGGCACCAAGGTGGTCGACGGCACATCGACACCCACCTGCGGTGGTCGACGGCACATCGACCGCCCTGGCTCCACCGGCAAGCACGATCCCGCCGCCGGGGGATCGCGCCCCGCAGTGTTCCCCCTGCGATGCTGCGGGCAAGGGGGGACGGCCGCGGGCCCTGACTCCCCGTTTCCGTGCTGGTCGTGACGGGGGACGGCTGCGGGCCTCCACTGCCCCGTTTCCGCGCTGGCCGTGGCATAGTGTGGCGCAGACGCTTCGCGGTACGGCGGAGGTGTGATGGCCTTGGCGAACCGGGTGCTGACCGCGCTCGGCAGCGTGCTCATCGTGACGGCTGGCCTGTGGTGGTCGGCCGGTCATCTCCTGCTGGCCCCGTTCGGCCTGTCCGCGCTGGCTGTGACCGCCCTGGCCGGCGCCGCCCTCGTCGGCACGCTCACCGTCTGCCTGGCCAGCGGCGCCAGGCTGGTCGCCATCACCGCCGCCGTACCCCAGCTCAGCCACGCCGTGGCGCTGCGCGACAAATCCTGGGGCGCGGCGTACCTGCCACAGCGTGACCCCGACGCGGCCGGCCGTCCGCGGCCCAGAGCACCCTCGGCGGCCCCGGCGGCCGCCCTTTCCTGATCGCGCCGGATCCCGGCCCGCCTGCGGGTCTGCGTTTCACCTGATCAAGAGCCCCTTACCGCCCGGTCCCGGACCATCCCGGACCGGAGGGCGGCCGTCTCCAGCATTGTCCAGTCGCTAGCACTGTCCTCGCTAGCACTGTCCTGTCAGTCCTGACACCGCTGGAGGTGTGCTCGTCATGTCTGCACTGTTCGGCGTCCCGGTGGACGCCGCCTATCACGTCGTGTCTCTGCTGGCCCGGGTCCTCACGCCCGCGTTCGGCGGCCTGGCCGCCGCGGCCGCGATCGTCGGCTTCACCATGATCATCCGGCTGCTCGTGCTGCCGCTCAGCTTCCGCGCCACCAGAGGGCTGGAGGCCCAGGCCCGGATCGCGCCCCGGGCCCAGGCGCTGCGCCAGAAGTACG
>DASXME010000067.1:0-9234 GCA_036495825.1 Streptosporangiaceae bacterium | reverse complement strand
GATCAGCATCAGGCGCCGCTGGACGAGAACTTCACCGGGCTGGGCCGCTGCCTGACCGACGACGAAGGCCGGTACCGGTTCGTCACGGTCAAGCCGGGCGCCTACCCGTGGCGCAATCACCGCAACGCCTGGCGTCCGGCGCACATTCACTTCTCGTTGTTCGGCCGGGCGTTCGCCCATCGCCTGGTGACCCAGATGTACTTTCCCGGCGATCCGCTGCTGCCGCTGGACCCGGTGCTCGGCTCGGTGCCCGACGCCGCCGCGCGCGACCGGCTGGTCGCCCGCTTCGAGATCGGCCTGACTGAGCCGGAATGGGCACTCGGCTACGCCTGGGACATCGTGCTGCGCGGCCGGGGCGCGACCCCGTTCGAGCCGGGCGGCGACGGCCGGTGAGCGGGCCCGTTGCTGGCCTCACGCCGTCGCAGACCGTCGGCCCGTTCTTCGCCATCGCGCTGCCCTGGCCAGACGGGCCGCAGGTCGTGCCGGAGGGAACGCCCGGCGCGATCGTCATCGCCGGGCGGGTGACCGACGGCGCGGGCGATCCGGTGCCCGACGCCGTGATCGAGACGTGGCAGGCGGCGCCGGACGGCGGCTTCGGCCACCCGGACGACCCGCGCGGCGCGGCCAAGGGGGCCGAGCGGGCCGAGCGGCCCGAGGGGGCCGGGTTCCGCGGGTTCGGCCGCTGCCCGACCGGCCCGGACGGCGGCTACCGCATCGTCACGCTGCGACCTGCCGCGCTGCCGTCCGGCGACGGCCGCACCGAAGCCCCGCACCTGGACGTGTCGGTCTTCGCCCGCGGCCTGCTCGACCGGCTGGTGACCAGGATCTACTTCCCCGACGAGGAAGCGGCCAACGCCGCGGACCCGGTGCTGGCCGCGCTGGCCGACCGGGACCGGCGGGCCACGCTGATCGCCGCGCCGGACGACGGCGGCGGGTTCAGGTTCGACATCCGGCTGCAGGGCGAGCGCGAGACGGTCTTTTTCGATGTCTGAGCCGGCCCCCGGGCTGGTCCTGGCCGCGTCGCTGGACGGCCCGGCGGACGCGCCCGTACTCGTGCTCGGCAACTGGCTCGGGACCTCCCGGGCGGTCTGGGCGCCGCAGTTGCCCGCGCTGGCCCGGCACTTCCGGCTGCTCCGCTACGAGTTGCCCGGGCACGGCGAGCCGGCCGGCCCGGGCCCGGCCGGCCCGTACTCCATCGGTGATATCGGCCGGGCCGTCCTCGCGCTGCTCGACCGGCACGGCATCGGCCGGGCTTGCTACGCCGGGATCTCGATCGGCGGGATGACCGGCCTGTGGCTGGCGGCGCACGCGCCCGCCAGGATCGCGGCGCTCGGCCTCTGCTGCACGTCGGCGTACCTGCCGCCGGCCGCGGCCTGGCGGGACCGGGCCGCCCTGGTGCGCGCCGCCGGGATGGCGCCGCTCACCGGGCCGCTGCTCAGCCGCTGGTTCACCCCGGCCTTCGCCCGGGCCGACCCGGCGGCCGTGGCCTCGATCGCGGCGATGCTGGCGGGAACCGACGCCGACGGCTACGCCGGCTGCTGCGAGGCGATCGCCGCCATGGATCTGCGTCCCGTGCTCGGCTCGGTCACCGCGCCGACGCTGGTCATCGCGGCCAGCGAAGACCCGGCCACGCCGCCCGCGCACGGCGCGCAGATCGCCCGCGCGATCGCCGGCGCGCGGCTGAGGGTGATCCGCGGCGCCGCGCACCTGGCCAACGTGCAGGCCCCCGGCCCGGTGACCAGCGCCCTGCTCGGTCACCTGACGGCGTCGGTATCGCCTTAGCCCTCGGCGCCCTCGGCCGCCAGCGCCAGGTCGATCGCGGCGTGGCTGTCGGGGTGCTCGGCCCACCAGTGCCGCAGGTAGGGCGGATTGCGGTCGATCGTGGTCAGGTAGGCGCGAGCGGCGGCGCGGAACAGGTCGTCGGCGGTCCCGGCGTCCGGGTCGCCGCTGCGGGTGGCGAACAGGATCTCGGCGAGCAGCGGCTCGCCGGCCAGCGGCCGCACGACCAGGCCGTCGCTGGACCGGGAGGCGGCCGCGGCCAGCGAGACCGCGCCGTGGCTGACCAGCATGTGCGCGGTGGACGTGTCGTTGGTAAAGTGCCGCAGCCGGGGGACGAATCCGGCCGTGCTGCAGGCGACGAGCAACTGCTGCCGCAGCGGGTTGTCGTGCGGCGGCGGCACGACCCAGTCGCACTCGGCCAGGTCGGCGAGGTCGACCATGGTCCGGCCCGCCAGCGGATGGCTCTGCGCCAGCGCGATCAGCACGGGCTCGTGGACCAGCGTGCGCAGCCTCATGCCGGCGACGTCCTGCGGCCCCATGTCGTCGGCCCGGTCGCAGATCGCCACGTCGATGCGGCCGGCCGCCAGCAGCCCGAGCACGTCCTGCGCGGCCGCGTGCACCAGCGTGGTGACCTGGCCGTGCTCGCCCTTCAGGTGCAGCTGCTCGACGAACGCGGCGATCATCAGCAGCGGCGTGGAGCCCACCCGCAGCTGCGGCCGCACCGTCATGCCCGCGACCTTCTGGCGGGCCGCGCCCAGCAGCGCGTCCATGTCCGCGAGCAGCGCCTCGGCCCGGCCGACGATGAACTTGCCGAGCGCGGTGGGCTCGGCACCGCGCGGGCCGCGGGCGAACAGCCGGCCGCCGAGCATCCGCTCGATCCTGGCCAGCTGCGCGGTCAGCGCGGGCTGGCTGACCCCGAGCCGCGCGGCCGCCTTGGTCAGGCTGCCTGCTTCCGCGACGGCCTGGACGACGCGCAGATGCCGCAGCTCCAAGTCGGCCATAACCGTAACTTATGCCCGGTTGGGATGTGTCTGCCAGTGTTCGGCTGAGTCATCGTATTGGTCAGTGATGACCCCCTCCATCCCGCTCTAACCGAGGAGGCTCCATGAACATCAGGACCTGGCGGCCGGCCACCCGGCTGCGCGCGCTCCCCGGCGCGGTGCTGCTGGCCGGGCTGCTGGCCGCGCCGACCGGCCTGCCCGCGGCCGGCCTGGCCTCGGCCGGCGGCATCGGCCCGGCCACCGTGACGCCGGCCTTCGCGCACGTCATCCCCGGCTCGATCACCACGAACACGCACTGGTCCGGTTATGACGCCACCACGGGCGTTTACACCGCGGTGTCGGCGAGCTGGACCCAGCCGTCGGTCAACTGCGCCCAGGGCGGCGACGTAGTGTTCTGGACCGGCCTGGGCGGCGGCACCGCCAGCAGCAACTCGCTGCAGCAGAACGGCACGTTCGTGCAGTGCGAAGGCTCCAGGGCGGTCTACTCGGCGTGGTGGGAGACCTGGCCGTGCAACGCCATCACCCAGTACGGCGGCACCGTGAAGCCGGGCGACAAGATCACCGCGACCACCGACAACCTGGGCGGCAACAAGTACAAGCTCATGGTCACCGACTCGACCGAGGGCTGGAGCGTAGCCCCCACCAAGACCGGCTGCAACGGCGGCACCACCGCGACCGCCGAGGTCATCACCGAGACGCCGTCGGTCGGCGGCGGCCTGGCCGACCTGCCGAACTTCGGCACCGTAACCTACACCGGCGCGACCATCAACGGCAGCTCGCTGGCCAGCGCGAACCCCACCCGGATCAAGATCGCCCGCAGCGGCGTCACGATGGACACCACGTCGGTGATCGCCGGCGGCAACAGCTTCAAGAACGTCTGGAAGGCCAACTCCTGACCTGACCAGGCACACCGTCTTCCGGCGTGATCCCCGCCGGGGTCACGCCGGAACCGACCCCCCGCCCGCCCGGCCGTCAGGCCCAGGGCGGGGCACCGGAGGCGGGCTGCGGACCGCGCCATCTGCAGCCCGCCTCTGGCACATTCCTGTCGCGGCTAGCCGGGTTCGCCCGGCTGGCCGCCGAGCAGGACCCGGGTGAGCTGGTTGCGGGTGTCGAGCAGCTGGTCGAGCGCGGCGTTCAGGTGCGCGCCGGTGACCCGCAGCGGGCCGGTTTGTTCCTGCTGGTCATCGGCTTGGTTCTCGGCCGCGAACAGGGCGGCCTTGCGGAGCAGCTCCTTGAGGAAGGACGCGGTGACGCCCGCGGTGCGCTCGATCACCGCCGAGTCGTCGGCCAGGTCCAGGACCAGGGCGCCCCGGTACAGCCGGATCAGCTTGCGCCGGGCGTCGGCGTCGGGGAGCGGGAGCTCCGCCGCGTGATCGACGCGCCCGGGCCGCGCGGCAAGCGCTTCTTCGAGCATGTCGGCCCGGTTGGTAGTCAGCAGGAACGTCACGTCGATGTCCTCGCCCAGCCCGTCCATCTCGTTCAGCAGCTGGAACAGCAGCGGGTGCTGGCCCATGCCCAGTCCGCGCTGCTCGGCGATCAGGTCCACGTCTTCGACCACGATGACCGACGGCTGCAGCAGCCGGGCCACCGAGCAGGCCTCGCCGATGTACTGCAGCGCGCCGCCGGTCAGCACCACGACCGTAGCCTGCGGCATCTGGCCGATCAGGTAGCTGATCGTGTGCGTCTTGCCGGTCCCCGGCGGGCCGTACAGCAGCACGCCGCGCTTGAGGTGCTGACCGCTGGCCAGCAGCCGCCCGGCATGCTGCTGCACGGTGAGCACCTGCCGTTCGACCCCGTCCAGCAGCTCTGCGGGCAGCACCACGTCGTCGCGGGCCAGCCGCGGACGCGGCAGGAAGCTGAGCGGCGCGCCGCGGCCGTGGCCGAACATCTGGCCGCCGAACGAGATCACCTGGTGCCGGTAGACGTTGTGCTCGACCGCGAGTTGCCGGATCTCGCCGATGATCCGCTCTGCGCGCTCGGCGCTCCCGGCCGCCGCGTCCAGCATGACCTCTTCCATCGGGCCATGATTATCCGACGCGTACAGCAGCAGCGCGAACCGGTCGGCGCCCTCGCTGACCAGGTAGAGGCCGCACCTGACGCAGGACCGGGTGATGTCGCGAGGGCCGGCCGGGAGGGAGAGCGTGGCCACGTTCCCGATGCCGAGCCCGGGGCCGAGCCGGCTCGGCTCCATCAGGTCGGCCAGGCCGAACTGCTGGTGCCGGAAGCCGGTGAGGCCGACCAGTTCGTGCCGCCGCCCGGGCCGGTCCAGCCAGGCGTCGAGGCCGGCCTGCACGTTCACGTGGTCGTACTGCAGCCAGGAGCCGCTGACGATCGGGATGCTCGCCGCCCCGGGGCCGAGGTGACCGTGCAGCACGCGCCGGACCGGCTGGTCTTCGGCCCTGGCCGCGGATACCGTGCGGCGGAGCAGCCGCCGCCCGAGCCGGAGCACGTCGGCCAGCTCAGGCTGCAGGGAGTCGTCGGGCTGGCCGTTGCCCCGGCCGACGGTTCGGCTGAAGGTGATGGACGTTTCCTGCGTCATAAACGCAGCCTATGCAGGAATTCTCCCCCCTTTGAGCTAGGTGGCTCTAGGTGGCTCTAGGTGGCTCCAGGTGGCTCCAGGGGGCTCCAGGGGGCTCTAGGTGACCAGGTCGCGGGCGGCGGCCTCGATGTCCTGCTCGGACAGCAGGACGGCCGCGGCGGCGGCGCCGAGCGGGACGAAACTGTCCTGGCTCGTCACCCGGGCCACCCGGCCGTCGAACCCGCCGTCGGCCAGCGCGGTGATCACCGCCTCCGATACCCCGCCGGTGCGCCGGGTCTCGTCGGCGACCAGCACCCGGCCCGTCAGCGCGGCCTCGCGCAGGATGTCGTCGGCCGGCAGCGGCGCGAGCCAGCGCAGGTCCAGCACCCGGCAGCGGATCCCGGCCGCCTGCAGCCTGGCCGCCGCGCGCAGGCTCAGCCGCACCCCGTTGCCGAACGTGATGATCGTGAGGTTGGCGGCGCCGCCGGCCGCCGGGTAGGCCCGGGCCCGGCCGAGCGGCACGTGCCCGGCGGCCCAGTCCCGCGGCGGCGGGTACGACGCGAGCCAGCAGCCGTCGGCGTCGGCGAGCGCGTCGCGCGCGTGGTACAGCGCGATCGGCTCGAGGAACACGCAAACGCTGCCGTCGGCCTCGGCGGCGGCTAGGCAGGTGCGCAGCATCGCCGCGGCGTCGTCCGGCCGGGTCGGCACGGCGATGACGACGCCGGGGATGTCGCGCAGCGCGCCGACCGCGTTGTCGTTGTGGAAGTGACCGCCGAACCCTTCCTGGTAGGCCAGGCCCGCGACCCGCAGCACGACCGGATTGCGGAACCTGCCCTGGGAGAAGAAGGACAGCGTCGCGGCCTCGCCGCGGATCTGGTCGGCGACATTGTGCAGGTAGGCAAGGTACTGGACCTCGGGCACCGGCAGCAGGCCGGCCAGGCCGGCGCCGAGGGCCAGCCCGAGCACGGCCTGCTCATCCAGCGGCGTGTCGAACACCCGGCTGGCGCCGAACCGGCGCAGCAGCCCCCTGGTCACCCCGTACACGCCGCCCTTGCGGGCCACGTCCTCGCCGAACACCAGCATCCCCGGCCTGGCCGCGAGCGCGTCGGCCAGCGTGGCGTTGATCGCCTGGGCCAGCGTGAGCGGGCCGCCGTCCTCGGGCAGCCGCCCGTCGAACGCGGCCTCCCGGCCGGCCGGGTCGGCGCAGGCCGCGGCGCGCTCCGCCACCGTGCCGGGGCGGCGGATGGCCAGCGGGGCCATGATCTCGGCGGCCGACTCGAGCCGCCGGGCGCCGGCCACCCCGGCGGCCAGCTCCAGCACGTCGTCCCGCGACCGCGCGTGCCGGGCCAGCACCTCGTCGCGGCTGAGCGCGCCCGCGTCGATCAGCAGCCTGGCCGTGCCCAGCAGCGGGTCATCCGCGGCCGCCGCCGCGATCTCGGCCGCGCTGCGGTAGGCCGACTCGGCGTCGGCGCCGGCGTGCCCGCCGAGCCTGGTCACCGACAGGTGCAGGAACGCGGGCACCCGGCGCTCCCGCACCAGCGCGGCGGCCCGCAGCGTGCTGTCGTACACGTCGGCCAGGTCGGCGCCGTCGGCGTGGAAGTAGGCCACTCCCGCCCGGCCGGACTGCGCCGCCCGCACCCAGCCCGGCGGCGTCCGGACGCTGATGCCGAGCCCGTTGTCCTCGCAGACCAGCAGCAGCGGCAGCGGCAGCGCCTGGTAGGCGCAGTACGCGGCGATGTTGAGCGCGCCGGCCGCGGTGGAGTGATTGACCGACGCGTCGCCGAACGAGCACACGACGATCGCGTCATCCGGCCAGTCGGGCCGCGGCCAGCCGCGCCAGTCGCCGGCCGCCGGCGCGCCCGGTCCCGGCGCCAGCCGTGCCGCCCGGTCCAGGGCGAACGCCAGGCCGACGGCGCGCGGCAGGTGCGACGCGATCGTGGACGTCTGCGGGATGATCGCGAGCCGGTCGTTGCCGAACACTTTGTGCCGCCCGCCCGCGATCGGCTCGTCGGCCGCCGCGACCAGGCCGAGCAGCACGTCCCGCACGGCGTCGCGCATCGCGTCCGGTGACCGGCTCGCCTGGCAGGCCCGGGTCAGGTAGAAGGCGCCCGACCGGTAGTGCAGCAGCGCCGGGTCGGTGACCTGAAGCGCCGCGGCGACCCCGGCGTTGCCCTCGTGACCGGAGGACCCGATCGTGTAGTAGCCGTGGCCGCGCTCGCGCAGCCAGCCCGCGGCCAGGTCCAGGTTCCTGCTGCCCAGCTGCGCGTCGAACAGCTCAAGGCACAGCGCCACGCTCAGCCCCGAGCCCGTCCGCACTCTGCTCCCCAGCCCCTGCTCCACCACGCTCCACCTCCTACCCCAGCGTCCCCGATTAAGCGGAAGGGTTTTGGCCGCTATAACGACCAGGATCCTTCCCCATAATGCGGTCCCCCCGACGCAACCGTTCGGGATCAGCCTGACGTCTCATTGAGCATGAGGCAGCGAAGCACCATCAGGAGACGAGTCCGGGCGTGGCTGGCCGCTGCGGCGGCGGTCGCGGTCGGAGCGACGGCGTGCACGGCGGCCAGCGCCGCGCAGCCGCCGGCCAGCCAGGGGCGGGCGAGCCAGGTGCCGGCGGTGAGCGCGCGGCCGTTCGGCGCGGCGGACACCGCGTTCGGCCTCGGCGTGCTGAGCGCGTGGTGCCGCAGCCAGCCCGGGTCCAACATCGTGTTCTCGCCGGCCAGCCTGGCCACCGGCCTCGGCCTGGCCTACCTGGGGGCGCGCGGCCGCACCGCCGCCGCCATGGCCGGCGCGCTGCGCCTGCCGGTCACCGCGGGCCCGCCGCTGGCGGCCGGCCTGCACGCCAGGTCGGCCGCGCTCGGCGGGCTGGACCGCCCCGGCGTCACGGTCGCCGCCAGCAACCGGATCTGGGCCGACCCGTCGCTGCCGCCGCTGCGCAGCTACCTGAACGCGGCGGCGACCGGCTACGGCGCCGGCCTCTGGCGGGTGCCGCTGCGGTCGGATCCGGAGCGGGCCCGCCGGCTCATCAACGCGTCGATCGCCTGCGATACCCGCAGCCACATTCCCGACCTGCCCGCGCCGGGGTCGGTGAACAAGGACGGCTGGGTGCTCACCGACGCGCTCTACCTGGACGCGGGCTGGGCCACGCCGTTCGAGCGCGCCCTGACCAGGCCGGGGATGTTCACCACCGCTTCCGGCGGCCTGGCCACGCCGGAGTTTATGCACGGCGGCGAGTACGCATACGCGACGGCCGGCGGCTGGACCGCGGTCTCGCTGCCGTACCGCGGCGGCAAGCTGGCCATGACCGCGCTGCTGCCCCCGGCCGCGACGGGCCGCGCGTCGGCCAAGATCGTCGAACACTGCCAGGTCCCGTCGGCCGCCACGCTCAGTGAAGTCACCGGCGACCTGGCAGGCCACGACCCAGGTCCGGCCCACGGCGCGAGCCAGGGCGCGAATCCGCCCGGCATCCCGGCCCGCCTGACCGGGATCGCGCTGCCGGAGGTGAACCTCAGCTCGCACCAGCAGATGAACGGCCTGCTCGCCGGCCTCGGCATGGGCATCGCGTTCGCGCCCGGCGCCGACTTCACCGGGCTGTCGCCGCAGGCGGGCAGCATCTCGCTCGTCGAGCACGCGGCCACGCTGGCCGTGGGGGAGAAGGGAACGGTCGGCACGGCCGCCACCGCGGTCGGCATCATGCCATCCTCGCTGTCGATAGCGCCCCGGCACGAGATCGTGTTCAACCGGCCGTACCTCATGCTCGTGACCGACACCGCGACCGGGGAGCCGCTGTTCCTCGCCCGGGTGGCCAACCCGGCCGCGCCGTGACCCGATCGTCCAGAAAATGACGGAAACGCGGAAGGCGGGCGCTACACGGTAGTTTGAAGCGCTCCGTACGGAATAAAAATGGAGAGCGAAGCGGCAGGCTGCCAGACTGAG
>DASXME010000066.1:0-8907 GCA_036495825.1 Streptosporangiaceae bacterium | reverse complement strand
GAGGCCAGAGGAGGTCGCCATGCACCAGCCGCCCGTTCCCCATGTCGCCGGCACGGATCCCGAAATCGCGGGATTGATCAACGCCGAGGCGCAGCGGCAGTTCGAGAAGATCCGGCTGATCCCGTCGGAGAACTACGTGTCGGTCGCGGTGCTCGAGGCGGCGGGCTCGGTGCTGACGAACAAGTACTCCGAGGGCTACCCGGGCCGCCGGTACTACGAGGGCCAGCAGGTCATCGACCCGATCGAGATCCTGGCCGCGGAGCGGGCAAAGGCATTGTTCGGCGTGGAGCACGCCAACGTGCAGCCGTACTCCGGCTCCCCGGCGAACCTGGCCGTCTACCTCGCGTTCGCGGCGCCGGGCGACACGATCATGGGCATGGCGCTGCCGATGGGCGGCCACCTCACGCACGGCTGGCCGGTCTCGGTGACCGGCAAGTGGTTCCGTCCGGTGCAGTACGGCGTGCGCGCCGACACCGGCCGGGTCGACATGGACGAAGTGCGGGATCTGGCGCTGCGCGAGCGACCCAAGATCATCTTCTGCGGCGGGACGGCCATCCCGCGCACGATCGACTTCCCGGCCTTCGCCGAGATCGCGGCCGAGGCCGGGGCCGTGCTGGCCGCCGACGTGGCGCACATCGCCGGCCTGATCGCCGGCGGCGCGCACCCGTCTCCGGTGGGGCACGCGGACGTCATCACCACCACGACGCACAAGACGCTGCGCGGCCCGCGCGGTGCGATGATCATGTCAACGGCCGAGCATGCGAAGGCGCTGGACCGGGCGGTCTTCCCCGGCCTGCAGGGCGGCCCGCACAATCACACCACGGCGGCGATCGCGGTGGCGCTGCACGAGGCCGCGCAGCCCGGGTTCCGCGACTACGCCGCCCAGGTGGTCAGCAACGCGAAGGCGCTGGCGCAGGCGCTGTCGGCGCACGGGTACACGCTGGTGTCGGGCGGCACCGACAACCACCTGATCCTGGCCGACCTGACCAGCCAGGGCATCGGCGGCAAGCCGGCCGCGCAGGCGCTGGACCGGGCCGGCATCGAGCTCAACTACAACACGGTCCCGTTCGACAAGCGCAAGCCGTTCGACCCGTCCGGCATCAGGCTCGGCACCCCGGCGATCACCACCCGCGGGCTGCGCGAGGAGCACATGCCGCGGATCGCGGTCTGGATGGACGAGGCGATCACCGCCGCCGCGAAGGAGGACGAGACGGCGATCGAGCGGATTGCCGACGAGGTCCGCGAGTTCCTCGCCGACTACCCGATTCCCGGCTGGGCCGCGTGATCGTCACCGGGGAAGCGGCCGGATGAATCCGCTGGCCCGGCTCGCGGGCCGGATGATAGACCGGGCGCTGGACGTTCCCTTGGCCGGAAGGCCTTATACGGTGCGGCGCGATGTCCCGGTGGCGATGCCGGATGGCGTGGTCCTGCTCGGCGATCATTACCGGCCTGCCGGGGAGGACGGGCCGCTCCCGGTGGTACTCACCCGCTCCCCGTACGGGCGGGCCGGAATGTGGGGGACGATCTTCGCCGCGCCGTTCGCGCGGCAGGGTTTCCAGGTGTTCATCCAGAGCACCCGCGGGACGTTCGGCTCCGGCGGCCTGTTCCGGCCGTTCCTGACCGAGCGGGAGGACGGCCTGGCCACCGTGGCGTGGCTGCGCGACCAGCCGTGGTGCGACGGCCAGGTGTCGATGACAGGCGCCAGCTACCTGGGGCACACACAGTGGGCGGTCGCGCCTTACGTCGATCCGCCTCTGCGGTCGGTGTCGCTCACTGTTACCGCGGCGAAGATCACTGCCGCGTTCTACGAGCACGGCGCGCCCGGGCTGCGCAACGCGCTGACCTGGACCGCGCTCGTCGGTACCCAAGAGCGGGTCGCGCTGTCCGGCGTCCTGCCGAGCCCGCGCCAGCTGCTCCGGCTGCGGCGGGCGTTCCGCAAGGTGCCGCTGCAGGCCGCCGACATCGACGTGGCCGGCGCGCCGGTTCCGTTCTGGCGGGACTTCACCGCGCACGCCGCGGCCGATGACGACTTCTGGGCCGTCGCGGACCACTAGGAGGCCGACCTGACCCGGCTGCCTCCGGTTTGCATGGTGACCGGCTGGTGGGATCTGTTCCTGCCCCATCAGCTGCGTGACTACGCCGCGATCCGCGCGGCCGGGGTCGAGGCCAGGCTCACCATCGGACCCTGGCTGCACGCCGATCCCGCCGAGATCAAGGTCGTCACCCAGCAGGACATCGCCTGGCTGGATCATCACCTGCGCGGCGGCCCGCCGCCGCCCGGCGCGCCGGTGCAGATCTTCCTGCAGCAGGCCGGCCGCTGGCTGGCTTTCGAGGAATGGCCGCCGGCGGCCGCCGCCGAGGCCATGTACTACCTGCGCCCCGCGGGGCGGCTGAGCCTCGAGGCCGAGCCCGGCGATGCGCCGGCCGGCACGTTCGTCTATGACCCGGCGGATCCGACGCCGTCGGTGGGCGGCCCGCTGCTGCAGCGGCCCGGCATGCAGGCCGACAACACCGAGCTCGAAGCCCGCCCCGACGTCCTGACCTTCACCACCGAGCCGCTGCCCGCCGCGCAGGATCTGGTGGGGCCGGTCAGCGCCCGGATATTCGTGCGCACCGGGCGCAAGCATGCGGATCTCTTCGTCCGCCTGTGCGACGTCGACCTCGACGGTGTCTCCCGCAACATCACCGACGGCATCCGGCGGCTGAGCCCGCAGACGGTACCCGCCCCTGACGTCAACGTCGGGGACGACGGGATCCTGGGCGTGCACGTGGACCTCTTCCCGACGGCCTACCGGGTCGCGGCGGGGCACCGGCTCCGGGTGCAGGTCAGCGGGGGAGCGTTCCCGCGGTTCGCGCGCAACTTCGGTACCGCGGAACCGTTCGGCACGGCCACCAGGGCGGTGCGCTGCCGGTTCGAAATCCACCACGACGACCGGCATCCGGCGCACATCCAGCTCTCGGTCCTGCCCTCGTCCTGAATGGCGGTCTTTCCCTGGCGGGCGCCGGTTGGCACTCTTGACAGCCTTCGCGGTCCTGCGAGATGATTCGCCCGGGGTGCCAATTTGTACACAATCAAGCCTGGGATTGTCGTCGGGAGGCTCCGGGGTAAGAGCGAGGCTATGGTTACGGACGGCGGGGTAGAGCCTCAGTTCGTATCCGTAGATCCGGGGTTCACGTCCCATAAGCCGCTGGGTTTTATCGGCAGCGCACTCGGGAGAATTATCGCCTGGCTGCTTGTTCCGCTCGTGCTGCTGCTGACCATTCTCTTCTTGCCGTTCGTTATGGTGTCATCAAATGAGTCGCCGATCTGGCGGCAGAAGCGCGTCGGGTATCGCGGTCTTGACATCAGGGTTCCGAAGTTCAGCACGATGAACGTCGTCGCTTCGGGAGAGCTGAGGGAGACATGGTTCGGGCGGCTGGTCCGCCCGGTCGGGCTGGACGAGATTCTGCAGATCTTCCTCATTGCCCTGGGTGACATGCAATGGTTCGGGCCTAGGCCGCTGCTGCGGAAGGATATCGACGAGCTTTACATCGACTCGGTGCTGAGCTATACCAAGCCCGGGTTCTTCAGCTCGCGCTCCCTCGCCACCGGCATGGGCAATCGCGCTCTGCAAGAGGGCGGGATCAGCCTGGCCGAGATGATCCGTTACGAGCGCGCCGACCTGGCGAACTGGTCGTTCGGGTACGCGTCGCGGCTGCTGGCCGGGACGACGCTGATGGTGGTCAGGGCCGTCCTGAAGCTGTTGCGCCTACGGTCGTAGCTCGTCGTGGCCGGCGGGTGACTCGCGAGAAACCCCAGCTCAACCGGGTTATTACTTTGTCCGGACATTTGCCTTAAATACGTGCCAACCGCTTTGCTAAGCCGCGCGTCTCACATGGGACGACCTTTGCGGAGGGGCATGGGGTGACGACGAACGGTGGGGAGAAGGCAGCCAGAAGTGCCGCGTCGGTCCCGCAGGCCGGCGCCACGCCGGTTACGGATGCCGGCGCGCGGCCCGCCGCGGCCGCGGGTCCGCCGCTGATCGTCGGCCACGGCCTGATCGGCGGGGCCATTCCCGCGCTGCTGCAGGGTCCTGCGGTATGCGTCGGCCGCCGCCCGCGGGAGCAGCACGGCTACCTCGCCCTCGACCTGGCCAGCGCGGACGGCCGGGCGGCGATGGAGACGGCCGTGGCCCAGATGCGCCCGACGTGCGTGGTCCTGACCCACGGGCCGAGCGATGTGACCTGGATCGACCAGAACGAGGCGGCCGCGGCCGCCGTGCACTGCGGGGTCGCCGCGATCGTGGCCCGCTGCGGTGCTCCCGCCGTCCTGGTGTCGACCGACAACGTGTTCCCCGGACGCCGCGGCGGGTACCGGCCGGACGACCCGGTCGAGCCGGCCAACGGCTACGGCCGGGTCAAGGCCGAGGCCGAGCGCATCCTGCTGGCCGGCCAGGCTGCCCTGGTGCTGCGGGTGAGCCTCGTCTACGGCTGGGCCGGGCCCGGGCAGCGGGCCACGTTCGCGCAGCGCTGCCTGGATGCCGCCGCCGAAGGCTGCCCGATGGCCGCGCCCACCGACCAGATATTCACCCCGATCCACGTGCGGGACGTGGCGGAGGTCACCGCCGCGCTCGGCCGGCCGGCCGGCCAGCTGACCGGCATCGCGCACCTGGCCGGTCCCGCCGAGCTGAGCCGATACGAATTCGCCCGGCTGGCCTACCGCCTGGCCGGCGCCGACACCGCGCTGGTCCGGCCCTGCCTTCGGCAGGACACGGACTGGGCGTGCCGCCCCCAGTTCTCCTCGCTCGCCTGCGGGACCTTCGCCAGCCTGCCCGGCCTGGCGGCGTGGCGGCCCATGACCCCCGAGGAAGGCCTGCGCGAGATGCTAGCCACCAGGCCGCCCACCAGGGGTGAAGCCCCGCTGGCCGCTGCGCAAGGTGCTGAGCCGCGATGAGCGCAGCGGGGGACGGGATGCGCCTTGGCCTGTGCCTGGCCGTGTTCGGCGGCGCCGGCCTGGCGGCGGCGCTCGCCGAGGTGGCGGACTACGGGCCGCTCTGCCTCGACCTGCCGACCGATACCACGCTCGGCCTGGTCGACGCCCGGCGCTGCTTCGCCGAGGCCGGCTACCGGGACGAGGTGGCCGCGGTGCTGGCCGGCCCGGCGGCGCGCGGGCAGCCGGTGTCCTGCGTGAGCAACAGCCGTGACGCCCAGCTGCTGCTCGGACCGCACGGGCCGCACACCGATCCGGTCTGCCCCGGGTCCGCCGAGGAAAAACGGGACCACGCGGTGCGGTGCGCGATCGGCGCGATCAGGCTGGCCGAGCGCACCCGCACGCCCGTCGTGCGGCTGCTGGTCGGCTGCCCGGACTTCGCCCGCTGGCTGTCCTGGTGGGGAAGCGACGTGAGCTGGGCGGACAACGTCGACACGTTCTACACCCAGGCCGAGCCCGTGCTCCGGGCGGCCAGGGAGGCGGGCGTGGTGGTGACGCTCGAGCCGCATCCCAAGCAGATCGTCTACGACCGGGCCAGCGCGGAGCTGCTGTTCGCGGCCGGCCCGCAGTGGGCCGGCACGCTCGCGCTCTGCGTCGATCCGGCCAACCTGGCGGCGATGGGCCACGACCCGGTCGAGGCGGTCCGCGGCTGGCGGTCACGCCTGGCCGCGGTGCATGCGAAGGACCTGCAGACCTGGACCGGCAGCGGCGGCCCGTCCGGCCGCGGCTGGAGCCGGTACGGCCCGGGCCCGCCGGTCCGCTTCCGGGCGCTCGGCCTGGGCGTGCTGGACTGGCCCGCGATCGTGAGCACGCTGATCGACGAAGGCTTCGAGAACGTTCTTTACGTCGAGCACGAGGATGTACTGCTGCCCAGGCGCCAGGGCATTGCGCGGAGCCTGGGCCTACTACGTGAATTTCTGCCCGGTGGGGCGGCCGAAGGCCGCACCTGGTGAAATGAAAGGTAGAAAGATGAGCGGACCGCTGTCGGTACTGGACGATCAGCCGATTCCTGTGCCTGACGGGCCGATTACCTCCTCGGTGCAGAGGATCAGTACATATGACATACATGTGACCAGCGACGAGGCCACGGCCTTTTCGGTGCTGGCTGATGCCATCGGCGATCGGATGATAGCCATGGTCACCGATAAGACGGTCGACAAGCTCTACGCCGAACACATCAGAGAGTGGCTGTCCGGTCACGGTTTAAAAGTACAGAAAATAGCAATTCCCGCGGGGGAGCGGAGCAAGAGCCTCCCGATGGCGCGCCATCTGCTGGACTGGCTGGCGGCCAGTGATACCCGGCGCCGCGATATCCTGCTCGCGGTCGGCGGCGGTGCCGTCATCGACACCGTCGGATGGGTTGCCAGCTCCTACATGCGCGGGATTTCTTACATTAACGTTCCGACCACTTTGCTCGCTCAGGTAGATGCGGCGATCGGCGGCAAGGTCGCGGTCAATCACGACAGTGCCAAGAACCTCATCGGCGCGTTCTACGCGCCGCATGCGGTGGTGTCATGCACCGGCTGGCTCAGCACGCTCGACCCGCGGCAGGTCCGCTCCGGCCTGGCCGAGGCCATCAAGGTGGCGGTGATCTCCTCGCCGCAGCTGTTCGCCTTCATCGAGCAGCACTGGCAGTCGCTGCTGACCCTCGACGTGGCCTGCCTGCGCCTGCTGGTGCACGCCGCGACCGCGATCAAGTGCACGCTGGTGGAGCGGGATCCCTACGAGGTCGATCTTCGCCGCACTCTGAACTTCGGGCACACGGTGGGTCACGCCGTCGAGACGGTGACCGGCTACGGGCCGGTGCTGCACGGCGAGGCCGTCGCCTACGGCATGGCGGTGGCGGTCAGGGTGGCCCTGGCCCGCGGCGTGCTCGAGCCCGCGATCGCCGCGCGCATCGTCGGGATCCTGCGCGCGGTAGGCCTGCCGGTCGTGCCCGAGGAACTTCCCGTCTCGCCCCCGGCGGACGACGTCATCGGCGCACTGGAGAAGGTCCGCCAGGTGCGGGACGGCAGCCTGCGCTTCGTGCTGCCGACCGGCATGGGCAGCGCGCTCATCGTCGACGACGTCTGCGACGACGAGATCCGCTTCGCGCTGAACGACCGGATGAAAGCGGTGACGTTGTCGCCGTGATGCACATCACCTCAGCGGGCGGACCGCGATGAGCAGCGCGGACCGCCCGCTGTACGGCATCGACGCGGGCGGCAGCGGCACATCCGTGCGGACCTGGACCGGTGAGCGCTGGTCCATGCCGCCGGTGAACCCGAGCTCGGTCGGCCAGGACGCGTCGGACCGCTGCCTGGCCGACCTTTTCGGCCGCATCAGGGCGCACGCCGAGTCGGGCCGCGAGCGGGCCGACTGGGTCCGCGCCAGCCGGGTCCACGCCGGGCCAGACGCCGGGCCGGGGGTCGAGCGAGCCGGGCCGGACGCCAGGCCCGCGATTTGGCTGGCCTCGGCGTCCGTCGACCCGGCCACGGCCGGCGAGGAGACACGCCGGTGCGCCGCGGCGGCGCGGGCGGCCGGCCTGCGCGCCGAGCTCGTGATCTCCAACGACATCACCCCGCTCCTGCTCGGCGCGCCGCCTGAGGTCGGCCACGTCGTCGTCGTGTGCGGCACCGGCACCGGGTTCCTCGCCACCGACGGACGGTCCGCGCCGGTCCGCGTCGGCGGCTGCGAATACCTGGGCAGCGACGAAGGCAGCGCGTTCGACCTCGGCCTGCGTGGCCTGCGGACCGCCGTCCGCGGCCTGGACGGGCGTGGTCAACGTACGGCAATATCGGACTTTCTCGCGGCGCAAGCCGGGGAACCAGTGCCCGAGCTGGCCCGCAGGCTCGCCCGCACGCCGTTCCCCAAGTCCGTCGTGGCCGCGCTCGCGCCCGTCGTGCTGCGGGCCTGGCTGGCCGGCGACCAGGCCGCCGCGGAGCTGGTGGACGACGTGATCGGTGAGCTCGTCATCGGGGCACGGGCCGCCAGGGACGCCGCCGCGGTGGCGGCCGGCTGGCGGCTGTCGGTCGTCGGCGGCGTGATGACCGGCTGCCCGGAGTTCTTCAGCCGGCTGGCGGCAGCGGCCACCGGCCTGGGCGCCGACCTGGTTACGCTGATCAGCGATCCGGCGGCGGCCCTGCTGACCGCGCTGGCGCGGCTCGCCGGGACCGACCCCATCGGGCTGTCCGACCCCAGGATCGACCGCGACACCTGGTATCTCGATCTCGCTGGCGATCCGGCGGGTTCCCGCGGAAAGGGGCTGACCAGTGGACATGCGTGACGTGCGCGCCGCCCTCCTGGCCGGGGGGCGAGGGGAGAGGATGGGCCGGCTCACCGACGCCGTCTGCAAACCCATGGTCCCTTACGCTGGCGGCGCCAGGCTGGTGGATTTCAGCGTGGCCAACGCGGTGCGGTCCGGGCTGCCGGAGCTGGTGGTGATGTCGCAGCACCTGGAGCGCGACCTGATCGACCACCTGATGCGCCGCTGGGACGGCCGTGGCGGGATACACGTGCACCTCGGACCGTACGAAGGCATGTTCGACCCGGCCGACCGCCGCGCCGGCCTGCCCGCCGACGCCGAGCTTCCCGAGCGGCCGCCCGAGCGCGGCACCGCGGACGCGCTGCTGACCAACTCCGAATGGCTGTTCGCCGGCGACTGCCGCGACATCCTGGTCCTGCACGCCGATCACGTCTACACCTTCGACTACCGGCCGATGCTGGCGGCGCACCGCGAGGCGGAGGCGGACGTCACGATCGGCGTGCAGCGGATCGAGCGGCGTTTCGTGCGGCTCTTCGGCATGGTCGAGCTGGACGAGGCCGGCCGGGTGCGCAGGCTCGTCGAGAAGCCGGCCGAGCCTACATCCGACCTGGTCTTCACCGCCTTCTGCCTGTTCCGCGCCGACGCCCTGCAGAAGGTGCTGGCCGAGCTCGACCAGCGGCCGGCCGACGGGTGG
>DASXME010000065.1:0-1679 GCA_036495825.1 Streptosporangiaceae bacterium | reverse complement strand
CGTACGACGATCAGGGCGCGTACCAGCATCCGGACCACGTGCACGCGAGCCGTTCGGCCCAAAAGGCCTTTGCCGCCAGCGGCAGCGTGGCCAAGCTCTACCTCACCGCGATGCGCGGCAGCGACTGGCGGAAGATCTGGGAAGCGCTGCGCGAACTCGGGATGGAGATGCCGGACCGAGAGGAGGACCCGGACCGGGAGCAGCGGTCGCTCGCCTCGGAGGAGCGCATCACCACCACCGTCGACATCAGGTCCGTCCTCCCCCGCAAGCGCGAGGCCCTGTTCGCGCACGGCAGCCAGATCGGCGGCGAGTCGTGGTTCAGCAAGATCCCGGAGGACATCGCCGCGGCCACCTTCGGCCGCGAGAGCTTCATCCGGGCCAGCGACACCACCGGCGCCCCGCTGCCCGAAGACGACCTGTTCGCGGGCCTGCGGCCGTGACCACCGGGTCCTACGCCGACGCCGCGGGGCTGGTCGAGCGGTCGGCGGCCGCGTACGCGGCCGCCGTGCCGGTCACGCCGCAGGACGACGGCTTTTTCGGGCCTGCGAGCGTGGCCTGGCGGGTCAGCACCGACCTGGCCGCGCCGGTGGCGGGGCTGCGGTCGCTGCTGATCCAGGCGCTGCACCCGCTGGCGATGGCCGGGGTCGACCAGCACAGTGACTGGCGCACCGATCCGGTCGGCAGGCTCGCGGCCACCTCCGCCTACGAGGTGACGGTCACGTTCGGGGACCGGGCCAGCGCCACCCGGGCCGCGCAGCGAGTACGGGCCGTCCACGAGCATGTCCGCGGCGTGGACCCGGTGACCGGCCAGCCGTACGCGGCCGGCGATCCAGCGCTGCTGCTGTGGGTGCACGCCGCCCTGGTGGATTCGGGCCTGGCCACGAGCGCCCTGTTCGGCACGCCGCTGACCGCCGCGGACGCCGACCGCTACGTGGCCGAGATGACCATCGCGGCCGAGCTCCTCGGGGTGCCGCACGAGATGATCCCGGACAGCGTGGCCGCCCTCGACCGCTACTTCGACGGCGTCCGGGCGGACCTGCGCCGCACGCCCGCGGCCGCGGAGTCGATGAGCTACCTGCTCGACCCGCCCGGACTTGACGTGGACATCGCCGAGCTGTGGCAGGACATCAGGGACGCCGCGGTGCTGGCGCTGCCCGGCTGGGCCGTCCAGATGTACGGCTACGCCGAGCCGCCGCCGCTGACGGCGGAGCGGCGGACCGAGATCCGCCAGGCCCTCGGCGTGCTGGACGCGGTCTTCCTGGGCGAACCGGGTGTGCTCGAGGCCCGGCAGCGGATCATCGCGCGGATGCGCTCGGCAGGTAAGAAGCAGGCGGGCGCGACGTGAGGGCGCGGCGCCTGGCGATCGCCGCGGGCATCGGCGCCGCATCGGTCGCCGCGCTGACGCTGTTGCGGGGCAGGCAGAACGGGCTGCCGGGGACGCGGAGGCTCCGGCTCGAGCGGGGCCTGGCCACGGTGCGGCTGGCAGCCCGCGGGGGCGCGCGCTACGCGACGAGCGCGCCCCGGCTGTTCGCCAGCGCGGGCGAGCACCGCCAGGCGCTGCGCAACGACCTGGCCCTGCAGACCGCCGAGGACGTCGCCGCCACCCTGGGGACGATGAAGGGCGTGCTGATGAAGCTGGGCCAGATGGCCAGCTACGTCGACGACGGCCTGTCCCCCGC
>DASXME010000064.1:0-2282 GCA_036495825.1 Streptosporangiaceae bacterium | reverse complement strand
CGTGCTGACCTGGCTGGAGAGCCACGGCCGCCGGGTGGTCAACGGCCGCCGCGTGCTCGAGCTTGAGGTGAGCAAGGCCGAGCAGCTGTCGCTGCTGCGCGCGGCCGGCTTCGACGTGCCGCGCACGCTGGCCGTGGCCGGCGCGGCCGACCTGCCCGCCGCCGCGCGCCGGCTGCCGGCCCCGTTCATCGGCAAGCACAATCAGGGCGGCAAGGGCGCCTCCGTGCGGCTGTTCGCCAGCCATGACGAGTTCGACGCCTACCTGTCCTCGCCCGAGTACCTCGCCCCGGTGGATGGCATCACGCTGCTGCAGGAGTACCTGCGGGCCGCGCAGCCGCGCATCACCAGGGTCGAGATCGTCGGCGGCGAGTTCGTCTACGCGATCACCGCGGACACGGCGCGGGGCGGCTTCGAGCTGTGCCCGGCCGAGGCCTGCGCCGTGCCGCCGGCAGGCCCGGGTGGCCCGGGGAGCGCCAGCGGCCAGGATGACGGCGAGCTGTTCGCGATCAGGGCCGGCTTCGACCATCCGGTCATCGGGCGGTACCTGGACTTCGCCCGGCGGCACGGCATCGAGATCGCCGGCTTCGAGTTCATCGAGACGGCGGACGGCCGGCTCGTCACCTACGACATCAACACCACCACGAACTACAACCCCGCGGTCGAAGCCGCGGCGGTCCAGCCCGCGCTGCCCGCGGTCGCCCGGTTCTTCCGGGGCCTGCTGGCCACCGAAACGCGGCGACAGGAAAGGAAGACGGGCTAATGCGGTTTGGCTACTGGATGCCGATCTTCGGCGGCTGGCTGCGCAACGTGCCGGACGAGGGCATGCCGGTCTCCTGGCCGTACCTGCGCGACCTCACGGTGGCCAGCGAGCGGCATGGCTTTGACATCACGCTCATCGCCGAGCTCAGCCTCAACGACATCAAGGGCCACCACGCCCCGTCGATGGACTGCTGGACGCTGGCCCCGGCGCTGGCCGCCGTCACCGAGCGGCTTGAGCTGATGCTGGCCGTCCGGCCCAACTATCATTCCCCGGCGCTGACCGCCAAGGCGCTGTCCACCCTGGACACGATCGCGCCGGGCCGGGTCTCGCTCAACGTCGTGTCCTCCTGGTGGCGCGACGAGGCGGCCCAGTACGGGGCGCCGTTCGACGAGCACGACGCCAGGTACGCCCGCACCCAGGAGTGGCTGGAGGTCATCTCGCGGCTGCTGCGCGAGGACACGGTCACGCACGACGGCGCGCTCTACCAGCTGGCGGGCACCGTGCTCGAACCCAAGCCCAGCCAGGCCCCGCCGGTCTACATGGGCGGCGAGTCACCCAAGGCGAAACAGATCATCAGCAGCCTCGCCGACGCGTACGTCATGCACGGCGACCCGCCGGACGTCATCGCGGGCAAGGTCGCCGAGATGAGCGCCCTGCGCGCTGAGGCCGGCCGCCCGCCGCTCAGCTTCGGCGTGGCAGGCTACGTGATCTGCCGCGACAGCGCCGCCGAGGCAGAGGCCGAGCTCGCCCGGATCCTGGACGTCCGCTCCTCGCCCGAGGCCTACGCCTCCTACCAGGACTTCATCGCGGGCTCTCAGCTCGAGTCGCGGGTTTCGATCGAGGAATACAGCGTCTCCAACCGCGGCCTGCGCACCGGCCTGGTCGGCACGCCGGACCAGATCATCGACCGGCTGCGAGCCTACGAGCAGGCCGGAGTCGACCTGATGCTGCTCCAGTTCTCCCCCCAGCACGAAGAAATGGCCCGCTTCGGCCGCGACGTAATCAGCCGCTACTGACTCCTCCCGACCGCTAGCGCAATTGCGTGAAACGTCTCCGCTGCGTCTCATGCTGCCTTGATGGACCCCCGTGCTTTCCTTGATCGTTTCGACTTTGCACGCGGTACGACCACGGAATCGGCACAAACCCACCCCCTTTTTGGTCATAGCGCGTGCAAAGTGCCGGTTGCGTCTCACCACGTGAGATGGATGCCCGATTCTTACCGGTGCTCGCGGCAGTCGCCGGGCTGCGGGATGATCATCTGGAGTGATCCGGGGGAGCGGGGGGAGATGACCTGGGTGGTGGCAACCCTGTGGTGAAGTGGCCGGCCGGGCGGCGTTCGGCAGCGGCCGGGCCGGCCAGGGCCGCCGCGGCCGCGCCAGGCTGGCGGGAAACGGTCGCGGTCTGGTGCGGCCGGCTGCTGGTTGTGGCGGCCGTGTGGTCGCTGATCAGCATCCCGCTGATCAGGTGGCTCCGGCCGGGGTCGTCGCGGACGGGTTCAGCGCGATCGACATCCCGGCCGATC
>DASXME010000063.1:0-10965 GCA_036495825.1 Streptosporangiaceae bacterium | reverse complement strand
CTCGGCCCGATCGGCGAGTACTTCCGGGGCTGCAACGCCACGCTCGGGTCGCACCTTACCGGGGCGTACGGCGGCTACTGGGTGATCAAGCGGCTGTTCGAGGCGAACCTGATCAGCTTCGGCTGGCAGACCGTGGCGTGGTCGGGCGGGCAGCGCTATCCGCGCGCGGTGCTCTACCAGACGGGCTTTCACGGCAGCTACGACGTGAACCTCTGCGACGTGAGCGACTTCGGCCAGTGGCGTATCGACTGGCGGCCCGGCGACACGTCGTCCGAGGTTCCCGTCATTCCCGGGACCGACGTCTGGCACAAGGTGAAGCCCGGCGACACCCTCAGTGCCCTCGCGATGGCCTACGGCACCACGGTGGACGCTATCGCCGCGCTCAACCCCGGCCTCATCGAGGACGTCAGCCACATCGAGGTCGGCTGGACCATCCGCATCTCCTAGCGCCCGGCCAGCGAACGGGCGACGCTCCGGACGCAGATCGTCCGCAATCCGTTCTACCCTGCGGTCATGACCGGATCCGGGCCGACCGCAGCCGAGTACGCCATCAGGCCGCTGGACGCTGATACCTGGGAAGCCTTCGCGCGGCTCGCCGAGCGGCACAACGGCGTCTGGGGCGGCTGCTGGTGCACCTGGTTCCACACGCCGTACGCCGAGAAGACGCACACCGTCGAAGGCAACCGTGCCCTGAAGGAGCGGCTGGTCAAGGAGGGCCGGGCGCACGCCGCGCTCGTGTTCGACGGTGACGAGGCGGTGGCCTGGTGCCAGTACGGCACCCCGCAGGAACTGCCGAACATCAACCACCGCAAGCAGTACGAGGCCGAAGCCGTCCGGCGGCCCGACTACCGGATCACCTGCTTCTTCGTAGACAAGAGATACCGCCGCAAGGGGGTGGCCGCCCTCGCGCTGCGCGGGGTGCTGAGCCTGGTCGGCCAGGCCGGCGGCGGCGTCGTCGAGGCGTACCCGCAAGACACCCCCGGCAAGAAGGTCTCGGCCTCCCTCCTCTACAGCGCCACCCGCAGCGCCTTCGAGCAGGCCGGCTTCAGCTACGACCGGCCCAAGGGTAAGAACCACTGCGTGATGACCGCGACAGTCCCGCCGGGCTAGGGGGCCCAATTCCGCACCATGGACCGCGCGGGCACAGAAGATTTCCGGCTCGCGGGTGAACCGGCTGGCGCCGGAACGCAATAGAGAAGCGATGGACGACGATGAGCTGATCACCGCGATAGCGGGCGGCGGCGACGCTGGCCTGCGGGAGCTGTTCTCGCGGCACGCGCCATGGCTGGCGGTCCGGCTGCGCGCGGTGCTGCCCTCCGCCGAGGTGGAGGACGTGCTGCAGGAGACCTTCCTGGCGGTGTGGCAGGGGGCCGGCGGCTACCGGCCGGCCGGGCGGGAAGGTGCGGCCGGGGCGTGGCTGTGGGGAATCGCGCGCCGGCAGGCGGCGCTGCTGCTGCGCCGGCGCGGGCCCGCTACGGCCGTGCTGCCCGCGGACCTCGCGGCCGGCGGGCAGCAGGCCGGCGACCCGGCGGAGGCGGCCCTGGTGCGGGCCGACCTCGACCGGGCGGTCGCCGCGCTGGGATCGGCCGGAGGCCGCGAGCGCGAGGTCTGGCGGCTGATGTATGTCGAGGACCGGCCGGTCGCCGAGGTGGCCGAGCTCATGGGCGTCCCTGAGGGCACGGTGAAGAGCCGCGCGCACCGGGCGCGGCGGTTGCTGCGGGGGGCTTTGCTGGGCGGCCGTGCGGCGGAAGGAGACACAAGATGAGCGGCATCGACGAGGTCCCGCCGGACGTCGATCTTGACCGGGCATGGCTCGGCGTGGCGGCGGAGGTCTGGCGCCGTAAGCCGGGACCGGCCGAACGGCTGGCCGGGCGGCTGCTGGGCTCGCCGGGGCTGGCCCGGGCGCTGGTCACGACGCCATCGCTGCTGCTGGGGTGGCTGATCGCCACGGTGGTGGTGCTGATCGCCGGGATGCTCGCCACGCTGGGGACCGGGACGCCGTACGTGCCGCTGGTGGCCCCGGCGGTCGCGGCGGCCGGCATCGCGTATGCGTACGGGCCGGGCATCGACCCGGCCTGGGAATTGTCGCGGAGCATGGCGGTGAGCGACCGGATGGTGCTGCTGGTGCGGGCGCTGGCGGTGTTCGGGCTGAACGCGGCGTTCGGGCTGGCCGCCTCGGCCGCGTCCGTCACCGCGGCCGCGGTGACGTTCGGCTGGCTGGTGCCGATGAGCGCGGCGTGCGCGCTCGCCCTGGCGGCCGCGACGGTCGCGCGGTCGGCGAACGTGGGCGTGGCGGCGGGCCTGTCCGGCTGGGCGATCACGGTCCTGGCCGGCAAGGCGGCCGCCGGACAGATCACCGCCGCGGTCACCAACGTCACCCTCGTGCCTGCCTACCTGGCCTTCGCGGCCTGCTGTTGCGCGGTCGTGCTGCTTGCGACCCGGATCCCGAGAGGAACATCGTGAACGTCGAGATTGCGGAGCTGACCCGCCAGTTCGGGCGGACCCAGGCGGTGTCCGGGGTGGACCTGACGACCGGGCCGGGGGTGTTCGGGCTGCTGGGCCCGAACGGAGCGGGGAAGACCACCCTGCTGCGGATGATGGCCACGGTGATCGAGCCGACCTCGGGGAAACTGCGGCTGCTCGACCGCGACCCCGGCGGCTACGGGCCGCGACGGGAGATCCGCCGCCGGCTCGGGTACCTGCCGCAGAATCTCGGCTTCTACCCTGGGTTCACCGTCGCCGAGTTCGTGGAGTACTTCGCGCTGCTCAAGGACATGCCGCCCCGGCAGGTGCCGCGGGCGGTGGCGGCCGCCATCGAGCAGGTGAGCCTGGGCGACAGGGCACGGGCCAGGCTGCGCACCCTGTCGGGCGGGATGCTGCGCCGGGTCGGGATCGCGCAGGCGATCGTGAACGGGCCGGAGCTGCTGCTGCTCGACGAGCCGACCGCCGGGCTGGACCCCGAGCAGCGGGTGGCGTTCCGCGGGCTGCTGCGCGACCTCGGCCAGCGCGCCACCGTGATCGTCAGCACGCATCTGGTCGAGGACGTCGGCGCCGCGTGCAGCAAGGTCGCGCTGATGAACGAGGGAAAGATCGCTTTCCAGGGCACGCCCGCCGAGCTGATCGGCCGGGGCGAGGGCAGCGGCGCGGCGGGCGATGCCCCGCTGGAGCGCGGCTACAGCGCGGTGCTCGCGGCTGCCCGGTCCGCTACGGCGGCACGTCGATGACGGCCGCGACGCAGGTGCCGGTGCAGCCACAGGCGCCGCGGGCCGCGAGCGCGGCGCCGCTGACCGTGGCCCGGCTGCTGCGGCTGGAGCTGCGCCACAACGCGATGCCGTGGTTCCTGCCGCTGATCGCCGCGCTGCTCTGGGTGGACTCCTATCGTCCCAGCGTCACCCAGTCCCCCGTATGGATACTGCGCACGTACTGGAACATGGGGCAGGGGCACACGATCGTCGACTTCGGGCCGTTCGTGGCCGGGGTGGCCGCCTGGATGGGGTCGCGGGACGGCCGGCGCGCGATGGGTGACCTGGTGACCGCCACCGCCCGGCCGCGCTGGGCGGCTCAGCTCGTGACCTGGGCCGCGACCGCGATCTGGGCGGTCGGGGCGTACCTGGTCTTCGTGGGCGCTATGTTCGCGGTCTACGCCCACCAGGGCGTGCAGGGCACGCCACCGTGGTGGTGGGTGGCGGTCGGCGCCGCGGCCGTGGCGGCGTTCAGCGCGGCCGGCTTCGCCGTCGGCGCCCTGTTCCCGAGCAGGTTCGCCGCGCCGCTGGCCGCGTTCGGCGGCTTCCTGGCGATAATGCTCTCGTCGCAGGCCGGGTTCCGCGACACCAGCGGGTGGGCGCTGATCCTGCCGACCAACTCCAACAGCAACTACGAGCCCGCCTCCGGGATCTTCTACCCGTTCCTGCCGGATCTGCCGATCGCCCGGATCATGTTCCTGGCCGGCCTCGCGGTCGCCGCGCTGGGGCTGCTCGGCCTGCCCGCCCGGGCGGGCGGCCCGCGGCTGCGGCGGTCCGCCGCGGTGATCACCGTGGCCGGGGTGGCGGCGGCCGGGACCGCGGCCGGACTGGCCACCACCGCCAGGATGGGACCGCACGGCATGGTCATCGCCGCGCTGCACGACGCGGCCAGCGATCAGCCGATCCGCTACACCCCCGTCTGCGGCCACGCCGCCGGGATCCCGGTGTGCCTCAACCCGGCCTACCGCCGCTACCTGCCGGACGTGACCGCCGCGCTGCGCCCGGTGCTCAGCGAGGTCGCCGGCCTGCCGGGGGCGCCGGCTCGGGCCGCCCAGGCGGCCGCCCCCTACACCGTCGGCGAGGGCGAGGGCGACATGACCTTCACGCTCGGCGGCCGGCCGCCGGTGCTCCGCATGCCGCTGGGGGCGCTCAGCCTGCCGGGCACGTCCGCGTTCTCGACTTCTGTCACCACCGCGGCGGACTTTGACGGCCAGGCACGGCTGCTGGCGGTGCACGCGTTCGTGGGCGCAGGCGCCAGCGCCGGGACACCGGCGCAGCAGGCGGTGCAGGCCGCCCTGCTGCGGGGCGCCGGCCTGACCTACGCCGCGCAGATCCAGGCCCTGGGCAACGTCGGGGTGCCCTGGCTGTACTTCGTCAACGGCAATCAGCCCGGCAACGTGCCGCTATCGGCCCGCGGCCCGGTCTATGCCGCCGCCGGCCGGCTCGCCGCGCTGCCGGCCGCGGCCCGGCACGCCTGGCTCACCTCTCACCTGGCCGCCCTGCGGGCCGGCCAGCTGACCCTGGCCCAGCTGCCGTGACCGCCGCCGGAGTCCGCCCGCCAGAGCAGGCGGCGCCCGCCCGCCCGGCCGGCCCCGTCCTGGCCGGCCTGCGCCTGACCTGGCTGTACCTGGTCAGCCGCCGGGTCCCGCTCGCCGTCGGGCTGCTGGCCGGGCTCGGCGTCCTGCAGTGGGTCGCGCTGCGCGGGCGCTGGAGCATCGCCGGCGGCCCCGCCGCGCAGGAGCTGATCCAGCTGGTGATCGAGACCGGGGCGGCCGCGGTCATCGCGGTGGCTACCTACGGTCCTTTCGGTGAGCAGGAGCGGCCCACCGGGCGCTGGCTGCCCTGGCTGCGGCTGCTCGCCGCGGTCCTGGTCACCGCGGTCGCGGTGGGCGCACTGGCCGCCGGGGCCAGCGGCGGGCACCTGCCCGGCGGCACGCTGGCCATGCTCCGCAACGTCGCCGGCATCACCGGCATCGGCCTGCTGTCCGCGGTCGCGATCGGCGGCGCGTTCGGCTGGACCGGCCCGATGGCCTACCTGCTGATCACCGAGGTCGCACTGAACGGGAACCCCACCACGCCATGGATCTGGGCGGCGCGGACGCCGCACGACCTGGGCGCGGCGCTGTGTGCATACGGCGTGTTCGCCGCGGGGATCGCGGCCATCACCATCTTCGGTGCCCGTGCCTCTGGCCGCCTGCCCGCTCCCGGGTAAGTCTTGTGGAGCCCCGGCTGGCGCGATCCGCTCGCAACGGAGTCCGGTAGGAGCAGGACCTCAGGATGGAACCGTTCGGAAGCATGCTCTTGAATTGTGACGCTTTTAGCCGGCTGACGCGCCTAGCCGGCCGCGAGCGCGTTGGCGACGTTCTGGATCCCCGGGACCCGCGGGTCGCTGGAGCTGTTGATCACGTCGGCCTCGCGCCCGTTGGCCACGCTGCCGAAGTACATGCCGCCGAGCGCAAGACCTCCCTGCTGAGCCAGGCTGATGAGGTACGCGCAGTACTCGTTCCACCAGGGCATGTTCATCGGGGTGAAGACCGACGGCCCGGCGGACCAGCCCCACTCGCCGACGCCGGTGGATATCCCGGCCGTCTGGGCCATCGAGATCAGCTGGTTGATGCGCCCGCCCGCGCGGAAGCCGGTGGCGTAGTAGTCCAGCCACAGCTCAGAGGGCGCCGGGCTGGTCGGGAAGTACTCCACCGCCCGGGGCAGCGCCGGGAAACCGCAGCCCGGCTCGTAGGCGCAGACCACACCCGCGTCCTGGACCACCGGCGCATAGTAATTCCAGTACGTCAGCCATTCATCCGCGGTCGCGAAGGCCTTGTTGTTGCACTCCGCGTAGAGCGTCACCCGGTACGAGATGCCCGCGTTGTTGAGCATGGTCAGCCAGGCCTGGATCCGCTTCTGCTCATTCGTCGTCATGGCCCGGTTAGGCTCGATCGAAATCAGGAACTGGCAGCCCGCCGCGGCAAGCTGGGTAATCTTGGCGGGCGGCGTCGTCGGGAACGAGCCGTGGCTCATGTAGACCTTCTGGAACGTCGTGGCCAGCGGCAGGCCGACGAAGCCGTCGAATATGTTCGCGGTGTTCAGGTAGGTGTGGCTGCCGGGATAGCTGCCGAGGTTCACGATGGCACCCGCCAGGGGCCCCACATCCTGCGCGGAGCGCGCTCCGCGGGCCGCCATGGCCCGGGAGGCACGCGACGTAACGGCGGCCCTGGTAATGGTTGACGACGACAGGACGGCCACGGCGCTGAGGCCGGCCGCACCACCGAAGAATTCGCGCCGAGATAGACCTCGCACTGTCTCATTCCCCTTCAAGAATTTCACGGCCGCTCACCTGGCCTGGTTCACGGTGAATACCTCGGCCGAAAGGTTGCTGTTCGCGTACTGGCCGCCGGCGCTGCACCGTCCGGCCGGGGCGCAGGACAGCGACTGGACCGAGGCCACCCCGCCGACATTGAGGGCCGCGGTGCCGGGGACCTCTTCCGCGCTGCCCCAGGTGCCGTTGACCTCGCTGACGATGTACGCCTGCTCGTGACCGGAGGCGTCGGTGTAGAACCCGCCGGCGCTGCAGTTGCCCGGCGAGGCGCACGACACCGCGTTGGTGTTGGCGCCGGGAGCACCCTGGTCGAGGGCCGCGGTCCCCGGGATTTCCTGAGCGCTGCCCCAGGTGCCGCCGGTCTCGTCCGCGACGAACGCCTGCCCGTTGAAGGACCCATCCTGGTAGACGCCGCCCGCGGTGCAGTCACCCGGCGCGGTGCACGAGATCGAGTTGACCGCGGCGAGCTTCTCCACGTTGAGGGCGCTGATGCCGGGGATTTCCGCCGCGCTCCCCCAGGTGCCGTCGGTCTCGTCCACGACGAACGCCTGCGTGGCGGGCGTGCTGTCGGTGTACTCACCGCCCGCGCTGCAGTTGCCCGCCGAGGTGCACGAGACCGCGAAGACCTCGGCGAACCCGCCGCCGTTCAGCGCGTCGGTGCCGGGCACCTCCTGCGCCGTGCCCCAGGTGCCGCCGGTCTCGTCCACGACGAAGGCCTGGATTGTAGGAATGGTGTCGTTGATGCTGGAGGCGTAGAAGCCGCCTGCGGTGCAGTTCCCGCCCGCCTCGCAGGACACCGACTGAACCTGGGCGGAGCCGCCGGCGTTGAGCGCGCCGGTGCCGGGCACCTCCTGCGCGTTGCCCCACACACCGCCGGTCTCGGTGACGACGAACGCCTGCTCGTGACCGGAGGCGTCCGAGTAGAACCCGCCCGCGCTGCAGTCGCCGACCGCGCCGCAGGACACCGAGGTGATCTGGGAGCCTGGCTTGCCCACGTTGAGGCTCGCGATGCCGGGGACCTGCTCGGCCGTGCCCCAGGTGCTGCCGGTCTCGTTCACGACGAACGGCTGCGCGTGGCCGGCCGCGTCCGTGTAGGTCCCGCCGGCGCCGCAGTTGCCCGTCGAGGCGCACGACACCCCGGTCAGCTTGGCCTTCCCGCCGACGTTGAGCGCATCGGTGCCGGGGACCTCTTTCGCTGCCCGCCAGGTGCCGCCGCTCTTATTGACGACGAACGCCTCGACGGTGGGGACGCCGGCGGTGAAGTGCGACGTGTACGACCCGCCCGCGCTGCAGGCGGCCGTCACGGGGCAGGAAATTGTGCCGACTCCGGCCTGCCCGCCGTGGTTCAGCTTCATGCTGCCCGGGATCTCGGCCGCGGTCCCCCAGGTGCCGGCCTGGCTCGGAGCGCGGGCCGCGGTCCCCTGCGTTTCGGCCGACGCGCTCGCGCTGGTCACGAACGCCGTACTGAGCACAGCCACAGCGGCGATCATGACGGTGCGTCGCCTCATGGATCCATCCCTCCCCGATTTGCGCCCCGCTTCATCACGCGATCCCCCGGGGCCGGTTTCAGATCCGGCACGGGCTAAGGGGGATAAAACGCCACACTAGGGGCGGCCCATGCAAGGGTCAAGGCAGGGAGGGAAACGGCAAGACTCCCGTCGGCCGCTGGACACCTCGCGGGAGGCTTTATCGGGCCCTGGGGTGACGTATGTGCTCCTCAGGTGATGTTGTTCAGGGGCGGCCGGCGAGCACGCTGAGACCGTCGCCGGCGAGATCCACGTGCCCTTGCTTGCGCCCGGTCATCGCCATGATCAGCGAGAGCAGCGGGCCGTGAACGTCGGGGCCGTCGCCGTGCGACCATTCGGCATCGGTCGCCTCAAGGTGCAGCCCGGCGATCCGCCGCTTGGCGCCGATCAGCAGGTTGGAGTTCTTCCAGCTGTCCGCGACGGCCACCAGCGCCGCGGTGGGCGGCTGATGCTTCAGGTCCAGCGGCCGGCGGATGTCCTCGCCGTGCACGACGATCTCGCCCAGCATGGCCATGACGGGCGCGGGCGGGTGGTTAGTGGTCGAGGTCCGGGCCTGCAGGCGGCGGGCCAGTTCGCCGGGGCCGATGGCGGCCAGGCGCTTGGCGGCCCGGTCGGTGAAGACGTTGAACTTGAAGCCTGCCGCGATCAGCTCCCGGTAGAAGTTGGCCGGGGTCTGCTCGGCGGCGGCGAGGACATGGCCCGCGGCCTGCTGGACCGACCAGCCTTCGCACCAGGACGGTGCCGCCCACTGGCTGGGGGTCAGCGTTTCCCAGGTCTTGACCAGCTGGGCGCGTTCGGCGTGGATGTGCTTCCAGATGTCGGCGGATTTCATATCGGTCCTTCCCGCATGGATGGCGGGTACCGTAACACGGCGCTTACCGACACGGGGCTTGCCGCCCGGTTCCGATGCCGCTAGATCCCGCCTATAGATCCGCCTAGGTCCCGCTGGCGAGCCCGATCAGGTGACCGGCGGGGTCGGTGAAGTGGCCGATGACCAGGCTCGTACCCGGGTTCCGCTCGGGCCCCAGCCGACGCTTCCCGCCGAGGCTTTCGGCCTTCTGCAGGGCGGCCTCCACGTCGGCGACGCCGACGTAGAAAATGGCGTGGCCCTGGTAGCCGTTACCGCCGCCAACGCCGCCCGGGATGCCGATCCCGTCACTGGTCGCGTTTCCGCTCGTGAACCCGTAGTTGCCCGGCTCGGAAACAGCCGGCGAGACCGGTCCGCTCGTGTCGAACTCCCACCCGAACAGCTCGCCGTAGTAGCCGCGGAGCAGCTCCGGGTCGGTTCCGGTGATCTCGAAGTGAACGACAGGGTTTCCCATGGCTGGTCCTTTCCCGCGCCGGCTCCCGCGCCGGCTCCGCGCCGGCGGATGGCGCTGGCTGTGAACGACTGCCGTGAACCCGCTCGCCGGGCCCGGCCTGACTGGAGCACAGGTACGCGGCATACCGTATCGCAGATAAGTTGTTAAAAACAACTGCAAAGTGGTTCTTCAGCATTAACTTGCGTAGAGTGGGGGCATGCCAACGAGCCGCAGTTACGGCGACGCCTGCTCGATCGCCCGTGCTCTCGACATCATCGGGGAACGCTGGGCCCTGCTCCTCGTGCGCGAACTGCTGCTCGGGCCCCAGCGCTTTTCTGACCTGCGCCGCGCCCTGCCCGGCGCCAGCTCCAACCTGGTAGCCGACCGGCTGCGCGAGATGGAGGGCCGCGGCGTCATCCGGCACCGCAAGCTGCCCGCCCCGGCCGGCTCGCGGGTCTACGAGCTCACCGGATGGGGCCAGCGCCTCGAGCCGATCCTGCTCGCGCTGGGCGGCTGGGCCATCGACACCCCGCTCCCGCCCGCGCCTGTCACCCTCAGCGCCACGTCCGTCCTGCTCTTCCTGCGCGGCGTCGCCCACCCCGACCCCGAGGCTCCCCCGGCCACCTACCGCATCGAGCTCGACCAGTACGTATGGACCATCCGCACCGAGGCCGGACGCCTGCTGGTGACGCCCGGCGAGCCTGCCAGCCCGGACGCTTCCCTGCGCACCGACCCCGCGACGTTCAACACGCTGATCGAGGCGCCCGCGAAACTCGACGCCGCCGTATCGGACGGGAACGTCACCGCGACGGGCGACCTGGCCGCCGTCAGCCGCCTCCTCCAGTCAGCCAGCTGACAGTGACATGGCGCAGGGCTACTACTTCACCGTCACCTGGGCCGTCGTCACCACCTGCTAAGGCAGCGCCTCTTGCGGCTGTTTCCGATTCCAGTGCGCCGGGCTGAGTCTCCCCCGGCACGGCATGAAAATTCTTACAATCTTTAAGGACCAAATTTTGCCGAACGCACGAAGATGAGACGTCAGGTATAAGGAACTCGATCTCCGGCGGCCAACCCCGGCCAACTCCGGGCCCGTCCCGCCGCGACGGCTGGCCGGCCGCACCGCGCAGGCTACCCGGAAGGGAACGGAGATTGTCCAGCGAGTCACTTTGACAGAATGCCCGGTAATCCTGGACCATCCAGTCATGGCACAGACAACGGTCGTCACAATCACAGATGACATCGATGGCACTGAGGGTGCTGAGACTCTCACCTTCAGCTTCGACGGTCAGAGCTACGAGATTGATCTCGGCGAGAAGAACCTCAAGAAGTTCAAGAAGGGCCTCCAGCCCTTCATCGACTCCAGCCGCAAGGTACGCCGCCAACCCGCCGCCCGGCCCGCCCGCGCCCGGACATCAAGGAACAATTCCAGCGATATCCGCGCCTGGGCTGCCGAGCAGGGCATCGCGGTGAGCGAACGCGGCCGGATCCCCGCGGCCGTCGTGGAAAAATACGAAGCCGCTCACTGACCACCGCCGAACCCCGGCGCTTCCCGGTCCGCCGGGAAGCGCCCGAAGCGGCCG
>DASXME010000062.1:0-17566 GCA_036495825.1 Streptosporangiaceae bacterium | reverse complement strand
TTCAGCTGACCGGGCTCCACCACGCAACCGCTCCGGGGCGGGCCAGGGAACTCCTGGCCCGCCCTCGGGCGTGGTGCCGCCGGGATTATCCCGCTCGGACCGACCCGCCAGAGCCGGCACAGCAACGGACCGGCGCCGTGCTGATTTCGTCCGGGCCCCGGCGGCAGCCACCGCCGGGCGCGGCGGATCCGCGCGTACCGTCCTTGTCCAGGCCCCCGCCGCAGCCACCGCCGTGCGCGGCGGACCCGCGCGTACCGTTCGGAAAAATAGGACTTTTATCCCTGACGCACATGACCCCGGGTAAGGGCCGATCCGGTGATCAGCAGGGCTCTTTTTGGCTTCCTAACGGGGAGTCGCCGGTCCGCGGCCCGGCCGTCAGGCGGTCGCTCGCTGGACCGGTACTAAGGCCGCAGCGGGACGCGCCAGGTGAGCTCGGTCCCGCCGTCGGCGACCGAGATGGTGCGCAGGTCGCCGCCGAGCAGGCCGGCGCGTTCGGACAGGTTAGCCAGCCCGCTCTTGCGCTCGGTCTCGGGAATGCCGACGCCGTTGTCCCTGACGACCAGGATCAGCTCCGGGCCGGCCTCGACCGACACGTCGACCTTGGTCGCCCGGGCGTGCCGTGCCGCGTTGGACAGCGCCTCGCGCAGCACGCCCAGGAGATGCTCGCCGACGTCGGCCGGCATCTTGTCGTCCAGGCGGCCCGCCATCCGCAGCGTGGGCGCGAAGCCGAGGGCGGCCGTGGCGTCGTCGGCGACCTCCAGGATCCTGGCCCGCAGGCCGGTGTCGTCCGTCGCGGGGCGCGCGTGCAGGGAGAAGATGGCCGACCGGATTTCCTTGATGGTCTCGTCCAGCGCGTCCACCGCGTCGCTGACCCGCACGCGGTTGTCGGACTCGCCCATCCTGGCGGCCACGCTCTCCAGCGACATGCCGGTGGCGTACAGCCGCTGGATGACCAGGTCATGCAGGTCGCGGGCGATCCGGTCGCGGTCGGCGAAGACCGCGAAACGTTCGGCGTCCAGCCGGCGCTCGGCCAGCTCCAGGCCGATGCCGGCCTGCGCGGCGAAGGTGATCAGCACCTCGACGGCCTGCGGGGCCAGCGGCAGCGAGCCGGGACGCCGGCCGGCCGTCAGGATGCCGCGGACGTTGCCGGGCGCGCCGAGCGGGACGACGACCGCGGGCCCCAGGTGCAGGTGCTCGCGGGCCGCCGGGGCGGCCCGGTCGTCGTTGCTCAAGTCGGTCAGGGTCAGCGGCTTTCCGCTGTCCAGCACGATCCCCGATACCGAGCCGGCCGCCGGGAGCACGATGCCGATGGCCTTCTCGGCGCCGGCTCCGGCCGCGTGCTCGATGACCAGCTGGGCGCGGTTGCCGGCCGGCAGCGCCAGCACCACCAGGTCGGCGCCCGAGATCTCCAGCGCCTGCTGGGTGACCAGCGCGAGCACCTCGCGGGACTCCACCCCGGACAGCAGCCGCTGCGTGGTCTCCGCGCTGGCCCGCAGCCAGCGCTGCTGCCGGCGGGCCTCGTCGTACAGCCGGGCGTTCTCGATGGCCACGCCGGCCGCGGCCGCCAGCGCGGTCAGGACCGACTCGTCCTCCTCGTCGAAGTCGGTGCCGTCCCGCTTCTCGGTGAGGTACAGGTTGCCGAAGATCTCGTCGCGGATCCGCACCGGCACGCCGACGAAGGTCTTCATCGGCGGGTGGCCGCCGGGGAACCCGTACGACCTCGGATGGGCGGACATGTCGGCCAGCCGCAGCGGTGCCGGGGTGGTGATCAGCTCGCCGAGCAGGCCGCGGCCCTCGGGCCAGTGATGGATCGCCGCGATCTGGCTGCCATCCAAGCCGACCGGGACGAACTCGGCCAGCCGGCCGTCCGGCCCGATGACGCCGAGCGCACCGTACCTGGCGTCGACCAGGGTCACCGCGGCCTGCACGATCTGCCGCAGCACGACCTCGAGCTCCAGGTTCCTGCCGACCGCGATGACCGCCTCCAGCAGCGCGTGCACCCGGTCCCGGGTCGCGACCACGGCCGTCAGCCTGACCTGCAGCTCGGCGAGCAGGTCATCGAGCCGCAACTGGGGCAGCAGCCGCTGTCCGGGAGTGACTTCTGCGCCGCTCACGACCGGTCACCTCTCCTTCGACGCCTGCTGGCTGGTTGTGATCATCCGCGGCTCGGCTCGCGCAGCGGGACCTTCCAGGCGCAGCGGGTGCCGCCGGGAATCGGGTCGATATCGACGCGGATTCCAGCCCGGGCGGCACTGTCGCGGAGGCGGGCGGCACTGTCGCCGAGGCTGGCAAAGGCCGGCTCGGCCTCGTTCGCCCTTGTTGCCTCGTTCGCCTTGGTTGCCTCGTTCGCATCCGGGGCCGGCCCGATCTCGAGCACGGTGACATATGCGTCGGGGGCGGCGGCGATGTCGATACGGGCGGCGCCGTGCCGTCCGATCAAGTTCAGTGCTTCGCGCAGCAGCTCAATCAACTGCGCCCTGGTGCCAGGGTGCAGGGCGCCGTCTACCGGTCCGCTGAAGCTGACCTCGGGGGGCGGCGACAGCTCGTCGCAGAGCTCGATGATTTCCTGCCGAAGCCCGTGCCCCCGCAGCCGCTGCTGCAGGCCAAAGATCGTGTCCCGGAGCGTCCGGAGCACCTGGTCAAGGTCGTCGACGGACGCCTCGACCCGGCGGCGCACCTCCGGCTCCGCGGTCAGCGCCGCGGCGCTCTGCAGGGTCATCCCGGCCGCGAAGATCTGCTGGATGACCTTGTCCTGGAGATCCGCGGCGATGCGGTCCCTGTCTTCCAGCACGGTGAGCTCGCGCAGGCGGTCCTGCAGCCGGGCCTGCTCGCGCAGGGAGTGCCGGATCCGGTCCCGCAGGCCGTGGGCGGCCATGGAGATCAGCGTGCCCAGTGAGGTCCAGAGGATCACCCGCCGGGCGATGACCGCGTCCGAGACGGCCACCGGAGTGAGCGAGGTGATCACCTCCACGGCCACGACGGCGGCGACCACCCAGGCTGATTCCCATCGCCGGTGGAACAGGGCCGTCCAGACCAGCGGGATCAAGATGACGATGCCGACGCCGGAGGTGGTGCCCGCGGCCAGGATCAGCGCCAGCACCGAGCCGGCATAGGCCAGCGGCACCAGCACCGACAGCCAGGCCGGAAGCCGGGCCCACGGGAGCAGGAACGCCGCGGGCACCGCCAGCAGCAGCACGACGCTAACGGCGGTGGCCCAGGCCGACCCCGGGCCCGGCGGCAGCGCCAGGCTGGCCTCCGCCAGGATCGCGACTACCGCAAACGGGGCCACCCTGGCCAGCGGGCCGTACCCGCGGAACGGATAGCCGGCCGGGCGGCTGCCAGCGGGCGCGGCTTCGGCCGCGCCGGCCGCGAGCGATAACCCGGCATTCGATGCCATTGGTCACGCCCCCCTTTGTCACCGCTTTGCCACTGCATGGACGAATTGTCCGGTCCAAATCGTACGCCGGCCGGACTGGCTATGGGTCGTTCGGACCCAAATTCCGGGACTTACGTCCCTGCCCGGGAGGGCGCTTCCCGATGCACGCTGGTTTACGGAAAGCCCGATCACGAAACCGGCGCGCTCAGGCGTGCTCAGGTGGGCTCAGGTGGGCTCGGGTGGGCTCGGGAGGGGAAATCTAAATGTCCGTCGATGTCAGCGACGAAACGGGCCGCAGGGCTGATCTTGCGCCCGCGTGGCCGGGGCAGGAGGCCGACGACCCGGCCGATGACCCGGCCGATGATCCTGCCGACGATCCGGACGCGGCGATCCGCGCCCTGTTCGACGCGCATTACCGGCCGCTGGTCCGCCTGGCCTCGACGTTCGTCCGCGACGTGGCGACCTCCGAAGAGATCGCGCAGGATGCCTTCGTGGCCTTGCACCGGGCCTGGCCGCGGCTGCGTGACACTGGCCGGGCGCTGTCCTACCTGCGGCGATCGGTCACCAACGGATCCTTGTCGGTGATCAGGCGCCGCACCACCGCGGCCAGGTACGCGCCGGACTCGGTGCCGGACGCGCCGAGCGCCGAGCAAGAGACCACGACGCTCCTGGACCGCCAGGCCGTGGTGGCCGCGCTGCACCGGCTGCCGGCCCGCCAGCGCGAGGTGCTCGTGCTGCGGTACTACGCGGATCTCTCCGAAGCCGATGCCGCCCAGACGATGGGCATCAGCCGGGGAGCGCTGAAGAGCCACACGTGGCGCGCCATGTCCGCCCTTCGCAAGCACCTGGAACAGGCGGCGTGACCCGTGCTGGTTAGCCGGGGGGCGGGGTTTTCGGGTCGGGGCTGAGGCGGGCGGCGTAGGCGGCGACCTGGGTGCGGCGTTCCATGCCGAGCTTGGCGAAGACAGCAGAAACGTAGTTCTTGACGGTTTTCTCGGCGAGGTACATGCGCTCGCCGATCTGCCGGTTGGTGAGTCCTTCGCCGATGAGCTCGAGGATGCGGCGTTCCTGGCCGGTCAGGGCGGCGAGCGGGTCGGACCGCTCAGCCTGCTCGCGCATCTTGCGCATGACGCGGCTGGCCGCCTCGGGGTCGAGCAGGGAGGCGCCGGAGGCGACGGTGCGGACGGCCCCGACCAGGTCGGTGCCGCGGATCTGCTTGAGGACGTATCCGGCGGCGCCGGCCATGATCGCGCCGAACAGGGCTTCGTCGTCACCGAAGGAGGTGAGCATGAGGCAGGCGACCTGGGGGAGGGCGGAACGGATGTCGCGGCAGACGGTGATCCCGTCACCGTCGGGCAGTCGGACGTCGAGCACCGCCACGTCAGGCCGCAGCGCCGGGATGCGGGCCAGCGCGGAGGCGGCGGTGCCGGCCTCGCCGACCACGGTGATGCCGGGGTCGGCTTCGAGCAGGTCGCGGACTCCGCGGCGGACGATCTCGTGATCGTCGAGGAGGAACACGGTGATCGGCGTGTTCGGCGTCTTCGGCCGGTCCTCCGACATGCTCTCATCCATCCTGGCGGCGCCCTTCTGCGCGACTCGAGGCCGGGCCGCCGGGGCGTTCCGGCGGGCACCGTCCACCATAACCGCGGGTCTGCCGTCCCAGGCAGGGACCATAGTCCCGACTTTCCGGGGGATGATCGTGAGCGTGGACGAGACGGCAGGAGGTGCCACGATGGCCAGCCATGACAGCAGCCACAAGGGACGGGAGAAGGCGCGCCGGCAGCCGAAGGCGGGCGAGCAGCCCCCCGCGCCTGAGCGGATGCCCCGCACGATCTACGAACGCGAGCTGTTCCGGCTGCAGGCGGAACTGGTGAAGCTGCAGGAGTGGGTGCGCGCCGAGGGCGCCCGGCTGGTCATCGTGTTCGAGGGCAGGGACGCGGCGGGCAAGGGCAGCACGATCAAGCGGGTTACCCAGTACCTCAACCCGCGCCTGGCCCGGATCGCGGCGCTGCCGGCGCCGACCGAGCGGGAGCAGTCACAGTGGTATTTCCAGCGCTATGTCGCCCAGCTGCCCGCGGCGGGGGAGATCGTGCTGTTCGACCGCAGCTGGTACAACCGGGCCGGCGTCGAGCACGTGATGGGTTTCTGCACGAAGGAGGAGTACAGCCGGTTCATGCATCAGTGCCCGATCTTCGAGCGGCTGCTGGCCGAGGACGGCATCCTGCTGCGCAAGTACTGGTTCTCGGTCAGCGACGAGGAACAGGAGCGCAGGTTCCGGTCCCGGCTGGATGACCCGATGCGGCGGTGGAAGCTGTCCGCGATGGATCTGGAGTCGGTCTCCCGGTGGGAGGACTACTCGCGGGCCAAGGACGAGATGTTCGTGCACACCGACATTCCCGAGGCGCCCTGGCACGTGGTGGAGAGCGAGGACAAGCGCCGGGCGCGGATCAACATGATCGCCCACCTGCTGAGCACGCTGGACTACCACGATGTGCAGCAGCTGCCGCTGCAGTTGCCGCCCCGGCCGAAGTCCAAGGGCTACGTCCGGGCGCCGCGGGAATCACAGACCTACGTGCCGGATCACGCTGCGGCGCTGCTGGCCGACGGCCATCGCTGAGCGGTCACGCTCGGCAAGCTCCGCTGAAGGCAGGACTTAGGCCGTGGCCGACGGCAGGACTTTGGTCACGCGGAGCACGGTAGAAGGCCTCTGATCGGGAGAGGACCGGCCATGCGAACCTGATGGATGGCGAGGTGGTGCCATATTGCCTGGATCACGCCCGCTGCCGGATAACCATCTGCGCCGACCTGCGGGTGTACGACAGCGAGGCGAAACGGCCGGCCTGCGCCGGTGCGGGACAAGGAGATCGGGATGCATCCTCAAGTGGGAGACCGGCTGCTCGTCGGACCCGACGACCACAGGATCGGCCTGGTCATCGGGATGACCAACTCCGACGGCTCGCCGCCGTACATCATTAAGTGGCTCAATGACGGCCACATCGCCATGGTGTTCCCCGATCAGCACTCCCGCGTTGTTCCTGCCGAGCACCCGGCTGGCACCGGACCTGAGCCGGCTCCGGGGGCCGGCCAGGGCTAGGGCTGGGGCTGGCCCATGGTGGCGGCGTGGATGATCAGCATCGAGTCCGGCGGGGTGATGTCCACGCCGTCGGGGTCGTTCAGGTAGCCGGGGGCGGTGCCGGGCCGGCCGGTGTGGCCGTACTGCCAGACGATCCGGTGCGCGGCCGGGTCGATGACGATGACCCGGTCGTTGTAGTCGTCGTTGACAAGGATGTCGCCGTTGGGCAGCGGCAAGGCCAGGGATGGGTGGTTGAGCCCGCCGAACCGCCACAGCAGCCGCCCGCGGGCGTTGAACTCGACCACCTGCCCGGCCGGCGAGTAGTCCACCGTGAGGTAGCGGCCAGGGTAGATCTCGTTGGTGTCGGACGGGTAGGTGACCCCGGGCGGGTGGACGGACCAGCGGACCTGGCCGGTCAGGCCGATCTCGTCGGCCCAGTCGCCGTTGATCTCGGTGACGATGTAGTTCCCGTCGGTGGCCGGGAAGGCGCCGTTGGGGCTGCCGAACAGGTGCGGCGGGTTGTGCCCGCAGACCCCGGTCTGCCCGATGACGCGAGCCGGCCGGTGCAGGTCGCGCTGCACCGCGGGGAGCAGCAGCACACGGCAGTTCTTGATGTCCGCGGTGATCAGCATGCCGTTCGGCATCATCATCGCGTCGTCGGGGTTGGAGACGTGATTGTCCGAGCTGCCAGGTACGCCCGGCGTCCCGTACCGGTACACGATCTTGTGCTGGGCGATGCTGATCACGCTGATCACCGAGTAGTCCTCCTCGGTGGCGATGACGTACTTCCCGTCGGGGGAGAAGAAGGCGTCGTCGGGGAGCAGGAAGGACTGCCCGCGGGCGAGATCACCGGGTCCCGGGAAACGCCACCTGACCCGCCCTTGCGGATCCACGATGAGCAGCCGGCTGTTGTGGTTGTCGGCGATCAGGACGTCGCCCGGCAGGACGGAAGGGTCCGAGCCGGGGATGAGGTGGCTGCCGCTGAGCGGGGGGCCGAGCCAGGGCGCGGCGGCCGCGGTGGAACTGGCCGCGGTGGCGCTGGCCGGGACGAGGCGCAGCATGGTCACGGCGGGTACCTGATGCGTCCCGTTGTCGCCGCCGAGGATGAACGCCGTCCCGTCGTGGACCGCCGCCGCGGCGTAGGCGACGGGCACCGGGAGGCGGCCCGCGGCCTGCACGCCGGGCCGGCCGGGGGTGTAGCTGAACACGGCGTCGCTGACGCCTTTGGGTCCCTGGGCTGCCGTCTGGCCTCCGGCGATGAAGATCCGGCCGTCCAGGCTGAACCCGGCCGCTCCCTCGAGCCTGGCCGGCAGGTGGCCGGCGATGCTGGCCTGGCCGGTGACCAGGTTGACCTGCTGGATGACATCGGTCGGCCCGGCCGGGGTCTCGCCGCCGAACGTCCACAGCCAGTGCCCGGCGGCGGCCACGGCCGTGTAGCGGACCGGGACGGGCAGCCGCGCCACGATCCGGTAGCGCGTGCCGTTGGAGGTGGCCAGTATCCGCGGGTCATAGGTGACCCCGTCGTAGCCCCCGGCCAGGTACGCCGTCGGGCCCAGGGTGACGGCCGAGACGTCGGACCGGGCGAGGGGCAGCCGGGCGATCACCCGGCCGGGCTGGGCCCCCGGAAGCTCCTGGACGTCCGCGGTGCTGGCCTGCACGCCGCCGCCGAAGACGAGCGCCCGGCCGCCGGCCATCGCGGCGGCCGCGTCGTGGGTGGCAACGGCGAGCCGGCCGGCCGGAGCGGTCTGCCCGGTTACCGGATCGAGACTGACGATCGCCGCCGTGGTGCCGGACGCCCCGGTCAGCCCGCCGGCGATGACCAGGTCCGGGCCCTGGCTGAAGACGGCCTCGCGCTCGATGCCCGACGGCAGCTGGTAGGGCGCCGGGATCACCTGCAGGGTGAGCGGCGTGCTGGCGGCCGGCGTCAACGGGGGAGCGTGCGGCCGGATCGCCAGGCCGGACTGCTTTGATGGCTGCGGGCCGCCCTGCTGCCAGGTCCCGGCCAGGTGACCGCCGGCCAGCGCGATGACGACTCCCGCCCCGAGGCAGGCCGCCGCGAGCGACCAGCGCAGGCCACGGCCGCTGACGATCTCGGCGGCGCGGCGGGTCCGGGGGGCGGCCAGGTCGGCCCCGATCAGCCGGGGCAGCCGCCAGATGTAGGCCAGCACGTGCACGGTCATGACGGCGGCCCACAGCAGGAAGCTCAGCTTGTGCAGCTCCAGCAGGGACAGTCCGGCCACGGACGAGTCATGGCTGGCCAGGCCGAGCAGGACGCCGGTGCCCAGGACCGCCATGCTGGACAGCATCACCATCGGCCCGAGCAACCGCAGTAACGGTGCCGGGGGGCCCTTGCGCACGTAGCCGGGGTGGCGGGTGTAGTACCGGGCGAACCGGTAGCCGGTGGACCCGATTTTCAGGCCGACCGGCCCGATCAGCAGCAGGCCGATGAAGAAGTGCCAGTACAGCAGCCGGTGCAGGGACAGGATCGTGACGCCTTCGGCCGCGAACAGCACCAGCAGCATGGCCCCGGTGATGGCGGTGAGCCGCTCGTTGCCGTCCGGTCCGCCCTGCCCGTGGCTGACCTGCCCGTGGTCGCGGTCAAGGACGGATCGCGGGGGTAGCGCGGGCGGCCCGGCGCGGTGCAACGCTAGCTCCTTCCGGCAGGATACGGCCCGGACGCGGCGGGCGGCGCGGACTCGGCGGCCAGCCGCAAGGCCAGGGTAGGGCAGGCGGCTACCGCGCGGCGGGCGTGGCCGGCCAGTTGAGCGGGTACCGGCCCGGGGCGCAGGACCGGGTAGCCCCACTCATCTAGGCTAATCCGTTCGGGCAGCAGCTCGGCGCACAAGCCGTGACCGGTGCAGGCGATGCGGTCGACGGCCAGGGACCGGCTCATCGCCATCCCTCCCGGCCGGCCGGGACCGCGGTCCTGGTGGTGTGCGGAACGGACCTGGCCGCGTCGCAGGGCCCGGCCGTCAGGTGACGCCGGACGTCGTGGCTGAACGCGCGCAGCGCGGACGCCGCCAGCCGGGCGGCGCCGTCCGGGTGATGGCAGGCGCCGCGCCCGGTCAGCAGCGAGATCCGCTGCTCCAGCCGGTGGGCGGGGCCCCGCCCCCAGGCCAGGTCGGCGAAATCACCGGCCACGGCCGGCAGCCCGAAGCGGCACGGCCCGCACTGCCCGGCGCTCTGCTCGGCCAGGTACGCCAGGATGCGCGCGGTCTCGGCCAGGCCGCAGCTGCCGTCGGCCAGGGCCATGATCAGGCCAGGGCCGGGCACGGCGCCGGCCGCCTGCAGCGCGGGCGCGCTGTAGCGCGCCGCCAGCGCGGGGCCGCCGGGCAGCCAGGCCCCCTGATACCCGCCGAACAGCACGGCCTGCGGTGTCGCGGCGGGTGATCCCAGGGCCAGGACGTCCCGCACGGCCGCGCCTAGCCCGACCTCGTGCACCCCGGGCCGGGCGAACGCCCCGGCCAGGGTGACCAGGGCGGTGCCCGGCGCGTCCTCAGTTCCCGCGGACCGGAACCATTCCGGGCCGTAGCGTGCGATCAGCGCTAGATGCGCGAGCGTCTCGACGTTGCTGACCAGGGTGGGCCGCTTGGACACGCCGCGCTCGAACGGGCGCGGCGGGGTCGAGGCCGGGCGTGCGTCGCCGCCGTTGAGCCACCGGACCAGCGCGGTCTCCTCGCTGGACACGTAGCGCGCGGGCGGTTCGCGCACCGCGACCGGCACCCGGTCCAGCTGGCCGCGCCGCCGGTGCTCCACGGCCTCCCTGATCGCCTGCACCTGGCGCGGCCGGCTGCGCGGCAGGCAGATGTACGCGTCCTGCGCGCCGGCCGCGGCCGCGGCCAGGGCCATCCCGTCGAGGACCAGGTGCGGCGCGAGCGCGAGCAGGGTCTGGTCCTTGCGGCTGGCCGGCTCGCTCTCCATCCCGTTGGCCACCACCACCGCGGGCCCGCGGGCCGCGGCCACGGCGCGGAGCTTGCGCCCGGCCGGGAAGGCCGCACCGCCGCGCCCGGTCAGGCCGGCCCGGTCCAGATCCTCGATCAGCTGGTGCCTGCCCTTCCGGGATGTGGCCAGCGGCGGCGGCCCGTAGCGGTCCAGGTGATCCCGCAGGCCGGCCGCGCGGCCGGTCTCGTGCCAGCCTGCGAGCAGCCGGGCGCAGCCGGCGCTCACAATCCGCCCGCGTGATGTGACCACCCGGGGGCGAGCGGGCCAGCCAACAGGAACGCGAAGAGGATGACCGGCAGCACGGCTGCCGTGACCGCCAGCCAGGCGCGCCGCGCGGTGTAGCCGGGGCCGGCCGTGTAGAGCCGCCACCAGCACGTGATGACCACGGCGCCCACGCACCCGGCGAGCAGCAGCAACTGGGGAGCCAGCCGGGTGTCGGTCCCGGTGCCCGCCAGATGGAAGAGCGCGACTGCCCACGCCGCATAGGCGAGCCAGTGCACAGCCTTCCACCGGGCCGCGCCCAGCCGCAGCCGCACGGCGCTGGTCAGGGCCACGGCCGCGAGCATGTCGAAGGCGACCGTGCCCAGCCCCATCCACAGGGTGCGGTACGGCGACACGAACGGCAGCACGGCTGACACCCAGCCCAGCGACACGTACGTGTCGGCGAGCGCGGTCAGGATGTGGACCGCGAGGAAGACCAGGGTCAGGACGGACAGGTTGCGGTGCAGGGCCGCGACCTCGAACCGGTGCAGCGCCCGCGGCGTGTAGCGGCCGGCCCCGGCTATCCCCAGCACCACGCTGGCGGTCAGCAGGATCACGGCGATGGTGCCGGTAGCCCGGGTGGCGAACCACAGCGGGTTGGCGGCCAGGCTCTTCACCCCGGCACCTCCGCCGGCCAGCCGGCGACGCGGGTGACGGTGCCGTTCACGGACACGAGCCGGGCCGGCATCCCGGCCGATTCCAGCCACCGGGCCGCCTGCCGGCCCACGACGACCGCGGCGGTGGACGCGATGTTGGCGTCCACGCAGGTGGCGGCCGCGACGCTGACCATCCGCCAGGCCGGCGGCGGGTTGTCGCCGGTGGCCGGATCCACGATGTGATGCACGGTGCGCCGGCCGCGGCGCCACACCCGCACCGCCGTGCTCGAGGTCGCCAGCGCCCCGCCGGCCAGCGTCACCGTGGTCGCAGCGGGTCCGTCCGGCTGGCGGTGGTCGTCGCTGACCCGCACCCGCCAGCCTCCCGCGGGCGGCGGCCCGGCCACCCGGATGTCACCGCCGAGATTGACCAGGACACCGCATCCCGCCGCCTCGGCGCAGCGCACGGCGGCGGTGTCCGCGGCCATGGCCTTCGCGGTCGCCCCCAGGTCCAGCGACGTGCCCGCCGGCATCTGCACGGTTCGCGCGGACGGGTCGAAGTCGATGGTCTGCCAGCCCGGCGCGGGCACCGTAACAGCCGGGTGCAGCTGGGGAGCCAGCTCGGCGAAGGTCCGGTCGTAGCCCAGGGCGCATAGCGGCGCCCCGACCGTGGGATCCACCAGGCCGCCGGTCAGCTGGGCGGCGCGCAGGGCGACGGCGATCGCCTCGCCGAGAAGCGGGCTGACCGTGACCCGTCTGCCCGCCGCGCGGTTGACCCGGGTCAGCCCGGAATCGGGCCTGAACCGGCTGCAGGCGGCGTCCACCGCGGCCAGCTCACCGTCCAGGACGGCGCGCGCCGCGGCGAGCCGGGCCGGGTCGCCGTCCGCCACCAGCAGGGTCGCGGTCGTTCCCAGCGCGGGAAACGAGATGCTTCCCGGTGTCGGCCTGCTGCCAAGCTGTGCCGTCACGAGCCACCCGAGACGGTCTGCGACGGTGCCTGAGTGGTGGCCGGCGGCTGCGCCGGCGGCCGCAGGTGGTGCGGGGCGGGGCGGTGCTCGCGCGGGCGGGGGGCGGGGTGACGCCGCTCCGGCCGACCGGCGGCGGGCACCGCGGATGCGGGCGGCGGCCCCGTGTGGGGCCGGCCGGGGCTCGCCGCCCGTGAGTACGCCACCCCCGGCAGCACAGCGGCGTATCCGCCCGCTAGCGTCACGCTGCCCACCGTCGCCAGTGCGGTGATCCAGCCCGTTACGCCGCGGACCCGGCGCAGGCCATGATCACGCGCACGGGTCTGCGCTGCTGCCGGGCCGGTACGTCGGGACATGAACCGGAGCCTCCTCGCCTGGGTCACGGCGCCTGCTGGCACCTGTCCAGGCTGGCCGGGCGGCTCCCGGCATCTGGTTCAGAACTCGTTCAGAACTGGTAAAGACTTCCGGGAGCCGTGCCGCGCCGGAGCGGCCGGCAGGTCGATCTCGACGGTCAGACCGCCGCCGGGGGTGTCGTACAGCCGCAGGTGACCGCCGTTGCCGGCCGCCAGCCGGGACACGATCGCCAGGCCGAGCCCGTTGCCGTGCGGGCCGGGGCGGGAGAACCGCTCCAGCGCGGCGTCCTTCGCCGCCTGGTCCATCCCGGGCCCGTTGTCGGTCACCCGGACGGACACGCGGCCGGACCGCGCGCTGGTCTCGATCCGCACCGCGCCGCCGTCGGTCGCTGCCTCCAGGGCGTTCGCGACGATGTTGTCGAGCATCTGCTCAAGTTCACCGTGGCCGAGGTAGGCCCGCACCACGCCGGCCGGCACCGCCGTGAGCGTGATCTCCCGTTCCGCGGCCACCGGATCCCACGCCGTCACTCGCTCGGACGCCACCCGGTCGGCCCGGACGGGCTCGGGCCGCGGCACCGCGGCCTCGGTGCGCGCCACGGCCAGCAGGCCGTCGAGCAGCCGGGACAGCCGCGCGATCTCCCCCTGTGCGCCGCCTAGCTCCGCGGCCGCGATCTCGTCGACGTCCCCGGTCAGCAGGTCCAGCCGGAGCCTGAGCGCGGCCAGCGGGGTGCGGAGCTGATGCGAGACGTCGGCCACCCAGGCCCGGTGGCCGTGCACGAGCGCTTCGGTGCGCGCGGCCATCCGGTTGAACGTCCCGGCCAGCTCGCGTACCTCCTGAGGGCCCTGGTCCGCCGGGGCGCGGGCGTCCAGCGAGCCTTCACCCAGGTGTCCGGCGGCCTGGCCCAGCGCAGCCAGCGGCCGGGACACCCACCGGGCCAGCCACACCGCCAGCGCCGCCCCGAGGGCCAGGGCGAGGATTCCGATCAGGCTCAGCCAGCCCCACCTGGCGGTGATCTGGTCGTTGAGCGAATCCGCGGACCGCGCGAATACCACGGCTCCGTATATGCCGCCGCTGGCGCCCACCGGAACGGCCGCGACCAGCCAATCGCCGTGCTGGGCCTCGACGAGGCCGGCCCCGGCGAGCACCGGCCCCGCCATGGCCCGCGTGGCTGCCCCGGAAGCCTGGCGGCAGGCGGTCGAGTCCACCAGGATGCCAGCGCTGCCGTAGACGCCGGCGCAGTCACCCTGCGCGGCGGCCGCCGCGATCGCCCGGTTCATGGGAGCGGGCGAATCTTGGTCGCCCAGGAGTTCCTCGGCGGCCGACGACACCAGCCGTGCCGAGTTCTCGGTGCCGTACCGGAACGACGCCCGCTCGTTCGAGGCCATCGAAAGGCCCAGCGGCACCACCGCAAGCACCAGCAAGACGGCGATCAGCGCCAGGAAGGTCCAGAAGATCCGACGGGTCATCGCGGGTCAGCCTGGTCAGCCCGGCGAGCCTGGTGAGCCGAGCCGGAAGCCGCGGCCGTATACGGTCTCGATCAGCCCGTCTACCCCGAGCTTGCGGCGCAGCGCGGCCACGTGCACGTCCAGCACCTTCGACGGCCCGTACCAGTGCGCGTCCCACACATGCTCCAGCAGCTCCTGCCGGGTCAGCACCCGGCCGGGGTCGGTGGCCAGGCATTCGAGTATGTCGAACTCCTTGGGCGTCAGGGTCACCTCCCGCTCGTGCACGGTGACCTTGCGGGTGCGCGGGTCCACGGCCACCGGGCCGTGGGTCAAGACCACCGGCCCGTTCGGCCTCGCGCGGCGCAGCACCGCCCGGATCCGGGCCAGCAGCTCGGCCAGGCCGAACGGCTTGACCAGGTAGTCGTCGGCGCCCTCGTCCAGGGCGACCACGCGGTCGCCCTCCTCGCCGCGCGCGGTCACCACGATGATCACGGCGTCGCTGCGCAGCCGCAGCTCCCTGCACACCGCCAGGCCGTCCATGTCGGGCAAGCCCAGATCGAGCAGCACCACGTCGGCTGGGTCGGCCGCGAGCGCTTCGGCGCCGGCCGCCACGTGCTGCGCGGCGTAGCCCGCGCGCTCCAGGCCGCGCACCAGTGACCCGGCGATACCCGCGTCGTCCTCGACGACCAGCACCCGGTGAGCGGGGGAACCTCCCAGGTCGCGCATGACCACGGACTCACACTAACGGCCGCCGGCGGCCAGGTAAGGCCAAAGGTCCCGTGCATCCGGATCGTTGGGCTCCTGACGGCTGCCACGGCGTCGCCGAGTCGCAGTGGTGTACAAACTTATGTGCTGCCTGCGAGCCGACCCGGCCTCGGACTACAGGAGAAGGGCGCATCAGCTCGGATATGACGTTGGTGTCAACGACGGTCATTAACCGAATTCCGCCGCGCGTGGCGGAGCGCTCCTGGGTGGCAGCTCGAGATCGACGCCGCCTAGCTCGTAAAAGCGCATGAGGATCGCCTGGAACAGGTCTGGCACCTCGTCCGGCTCGCGAACCGCGTCGGTGAGTGTGACCACCACCTTCTACTGCTGTCAAGGCTAGCAAATACCCGAAGATGGCTCCCTAACCAGGTTGAACTCGTAGTGCCTGTGTTCACCAGGGGGAACGGTCAGGCCGGTCTTGGCGAACAGTCGTCGATCACGTGCAGCCGGTAGTCTCTGAGCGTGCGGTTTGAGTACGGATCGGCCTACGACGATGACGCCGCGAACGAAGGCCGGCCGGCGTACGAGGCCGATGCAGAGCGGCGGCCTGACCTGATGCTCACCGACGGCACGGGATCCCCGGCCGCCAAGCTCACCTACGTCCGCTTCTCGCCTGACAGCAGCAGCCGGGAGATCCTTGTGCTGCTCGGCAAGCGGCGCTGGGGCTCGCTCAGCTTTGACCTGTGCCGACGCTGCCGGCGCGGGCACATCTGGAGCCTCAGCGTCCTTGCCGTCATGCAAGGCGAGGGGCTCGAGACCCGGATGCTCCGAATGGCCCGGTCCAAGGCGCCGGAGGATTACCGGTGGACACGCAGCGGCCTGGCTTCAGGTACCCGCGAGTTCTGGGAGCACATCCCCCCTGAGCTCAGCGGGCAGCCCGAGGTGCCGTGTGAGCACCTGGACTGGCGCCCTGGCCGCCTGCGTGATGCCTGGGCGTGCCTGCGGTACTGGCGGCTAACCCGGCATCTGTACTGGCCGGATTCCCGGGTCCGTCACTCAGCCGTCCGCAAGAGCAGTGCCTCGAGGAATGCCGCTCCTGAGCGCCTTCAAGCCCAGCTCGAGCAGGCCCGGCAAGAGCGCGATGCGGACGAGCGTGCTGCCGCCGAGGCCGCACGCGATGGCGTACCGAGCGAAGCCCGGCGGGCCCGCAAGGCCCGCAAGAACGCTGTTGCCCGGATCGAGTGGCTGGGCAAGAGGATCGACGAGCTGGATGGCTATACGGGCTGAACTCCCGGGGCGCGAGGCTGCTACTGCGACCACTGCGCGACGAAGCTCAGGTAGCGCTCGGTGATCTCGCTGCTCGCGTGGCTGGCAGCGGCCTGGCCGTGATCGGACGCCTCGTAGTCGCGCACGGCGTCCTCCCAGATGCTGCGCCCGATCGCGAAGCCGACAAACGCCGGCACCTGGCTAGCCACGTGGAGCCAGTGGCCGAGCCGCTCGGCCGGCGCATCGCGGCCAAGCACGATCAGGTCAGCCGTGCGCCCGCCGGCCTTGGCCTGGCCAGCGACCTGCTGGGCCGCCTCGACGGTCTCGAGCCCCTCGATCTTCCACAGCGCCGGCTCGATGCCATGCGACTGGTTGTCGGCGATCACCTGCGCCACCAGGCCGGGCCGGATGTCGCGGTCGTAGGCGTCGCCGTCCCGGCCGGCATGGCTCAGCTGTGCATCGGTGGCCGGCACGAGCAGCTCGTAGATCAGCGGCCTGCGGATCTTCGCCAGGCCCGCCGAGACCTGGGCCAGCCGGTCAAACTGCTGCTCGCGCTGCGCGGGGTCGAAGGCGGGATTGTCGCGAACGAGGATCTTCGCGTAGTCGGGCTTGATCCGCTCAACGTGCTCGAGCCACCGATCGCCCCACTCCAGCGTGAACCAGTCGTGCCCGCTGGCCTCGACCGGCACGGCCAGCACGACCGGCACTGCTGACGCCGCGCCGCCGGCCGCCTCGTCGATGACGTCCTGGCCGTACTTCTCGTCGACGAGCACGCCGGCCCGACCGGACGTCAGCGCCGGGACCGCCTTGCGCAGGCCCTCGAAGATCAGCCGTTTGGCGTGCTTCATCGCCGCTAGCTGGGCGTCGTCGGGATCGTCGTTCTTGACGCCGAACAGAGTCTTGCCGAACGAGGCACGATGATCCATCGCCATGATGAAGAGCGGATCCTCGTGGCGGGGCTGCCAGGTGGAGTTGCCTGTCATGCCCGGCATGCTACGGGTCAAGGCGTTCCAGCGACTGCACGTGGGCCTCCTGAACGCGCAGGATCGCGTCCGTTCCGCGGAACAGCACGACCCAGCCGTCCTCTCGCTGCACATCGTCGATGTTCTCGAATGTTTCCCGCACGACCTGCTCGTTGTCTCCGTAGACCATCCGGTAAGTAGCCATGGGGATCACATTACTGGGGCGGCCGGGACGGGTACGTGCCGCTGTCGCGGCCCGGCAGTGACTGTCGCAGCCCGGCTGGCGGCTATCGCGGCCCGGCCAGCGGCTTGGCGAGCTCGACGAACCTCAGATCCGCCCGCCGCGGGACCCCGAACCGTTCGTCGCTGTGCGGAAACGGCAGGCTGCGCCCGGTCGGGTGGTAGCCGCGCCGCTGATACCAGGCGATCAGGTCGGGGCGCTGGGCCAGCACGGTCATGAGCATGGTGACGGCGCCCCAGTCATCGCGGGCCAGCCGCTCGGCCTCGGCCAGGATCTCCCGCCCCCGGCCCGCGCCCTGAAGGCCGGGGGGCACCGCGAACATGCCGAAGTAGGCCAGGGCGTCCGTGCGCCGTTCCAGCTGGCAGCATCCCGCCAGTTGCCCG
>DASXME010000061.1:0-5857 GCA_036495825.1 Streptosporangiaceae bacterium | reverse complement strand
GATCTCGGCCAGCACGAACTTGTAGTCGGGATCCCGCCGCGCGGCGTCCAGGTGCAGGGTGACCAGCTCGAACGCGGTCCGCGCCTCGGGCAGCTGGCCGTGCTCGTCGGGCAGCAGCAGCCGGGACTGGGTGAACTGGCCCTGGGTGTTCCACCACACCGGGTCGTAGTGGAAGTGGGAGACCATCCACATCGTCCAGCCGGGCTCGGCCGCGGTGATCTCGGCCGTCTGCTCGGTCCGGCCGGCCGGGGTCCGGGCGATCACCGTGACGCTGCGCGGGCTGCCCGGCTGGTACGGCGCGGCGATCTCGACGCCCACCTCGGCCGTGCGCTGCTCGCCGGGGCTCAGGCCGCTGACCGCGGCAGGATCCGGCGTGCCGACCCCGGCCCCTTCGACGCTGATCGCCGCGGCGGCCGTCAGGTCGCGGAGCATCCGCGGGCCGTCGTTGACGACCGTGACGCGAATGATCTGGAATGGCCGGCCGACGGTGCCGGTGAACAGTTCGGTTGGCTCAACGCTGGTGATCCGCACAGTTCATCGTGGCACGGCATGCGGCCCGGCCGCGGGCCGGGTGTATGGGCTAGTGGCCGGCATGGTTGACGGTCCGGCGGGTCGGCGCATAATATTTACAATCGATTGCAGGGGCCGGCTGCGGCAGAATCCGCTGCGACAGAGATGAGTGACGGATGGGCGAGTCCCTGGACTTCACCGTGGGCTGGATCGGCACCGGGCGGATGGGGGCGCCGATGGCGGCGCGGCTAGCTCGCGCCGGTGTCGCCGTGACCGCGTGGAACCGCACCAGGAGCAAGGCCGAGGCGCTGGCCTGCGCCGGGGTGCGGGTCGCCGGTGAGCCGCGCGACCTGGCCGGGCAGGACGTGGTGTTCACGATGGTGACCGGCTCCGACGACCTGATCGCCGTGGTGCGGGCGCTGCTCGGTGACCCGCTGCGCGCGCCGCGCTTCCTGGTGGACTGCTCGACGGTCTCGGCGCAGGCCTCGGCCGAGGTCCGCGCGCTGGCCGCCCGCCGCGGGACCGCGTTCCTGGCCGCCCCGGTCAGCGGGAACGGGAAGGTCGTCGCCGCAGGGCTGCTGTCGCTGGTCGTGTCGGGGCCGGCCGAGGTCTACGGCGAGCTGGCGCCGCTGCTCGGCCTGCTCGGCCGGCGCGTCAGCTACGTCGGGGATGGCGAGCTGAGCCGGCTGGCCAAGATCTGCCACAATCTGCTGCTCGGCGTCATCGCGCAGAACCTGTCGGAGGTCACCGTGCTCGCCGAGAAGGCGGGCATGCCGCGGGCGGCCTTCCTCGACTTCATCAACCACAGCGTGCTGGGCTCGACGTTCACCCGGTACAAGACCCCGGCGTTCGTGAACCTGGACTTCTCGCCGACCTGCACGCCGGAGTTGCTGCGCAAGGACTTCGACCTGGGCATGGACGCGGCGCGGGAGCACGGCGTGCCGATGCCGGTGGTGGCGGCGGCCAGAGAGCCGCTGCAGGCCGCCGTCGCGCAGGGCCGGACCGACGAGGACTTCGCGGTCCTGCTGGAACTGCAGGCCGCCGCCTCCGGCTACCGGCTGGCCGCCGAGGACGTCCCGGTCGACGACGGGCTCAGCGCCACGGACTTACGCCTCGCGATCTTCCGGCGTGAACCGCGCGGTCGATGGCCGGGCGGTCACGGGGCGGCTGCGATGGTCACAGGCGTGCCAGGGAGATTGACGGGCGTGCCCGCGGTGCCGGCGGCGATGTTGATCGGGATCACGGCCCCGCGCTCGGCGTGATTGAACTCGAGGGTGTCAAGTACATAGGCGGTCTCGCCGTCAGGCGTAATCACGACGGCGGACGGCAGGCCGGGAATCTTGATGGGCTTGCCGACGGCTCCGGTGGCGGTGCTGACCGGGACCACGATTCCCTGTAGCTTATTGCCCCTGGCGTAAGGGATTACGCTGGTGACGTAGGCGGTCTTCCCGTCGGGCGTGATCGCGATCGCTGTCGGAGCCGCTCCCACTCTGATGGCCGGCCCGGGCGTGTTGGTCGCGGTGCTGATCGGGGTGACGGTCCCTGAGCTGTAGTTGAGCACGTAGGCGGTCTTGCCGTCGGGCGTGATCGCGATCGCGATCGGATCCTCCCCGACGGTGATGGCCGGCCCGGCGGTGTTGGCGGCGGTGCTGATCGGGGTCACGACACCCGAGGTGGTGTCGGCGACGTAGGCGGTCTTCCCGTCGGGCGTGATCGTGATCGACAAGGCCCCTTCGTCCACGCTGATGGGCTTGCCGGCCGTGTTAGTGGCGGTGCTGACCGGGATCACCGTAGGGGCGGTGGCCTCAATGACCACATAGGCAGTCCTGCTGTCGGGCGTGAACGCAATCGCGGCCGCCCCCTTGCTCCGAGCCCGGATGCTCGGCCCCATGGTGTTGGTGGCGGTGCTGATCGGGGCGGCGATGTCGCTGATCGGGGCGGTGACACCGCTGAACTGGGCGGTGATACCGCTGAACGGGAGGAGACCCGGGGGCTGTTCGATCACGTAGACGGTCTTGCCGTCGGGCGTGACCGCGATGTTCTCCACCAGGTCCGGGGTGTTGATGGTCGGGCCGACGGTGCCGGTGGCGGTGCTGATGGGGGTCACCCACCCCCGGCCTCGCTTGGAGGTGCCGATGCCGGCGACGTAGGCGGTCTTGCCGTCGGGCGTGAATGCGATGGACCCGACTCCCGGGCCCACCTTGATGACCGGGCCGGGGCGGCCGGCCGCGGTCCTGACCGGGGTCACCCACCCCCGTTGCGTCCCGGGTGTGAAGCTCACCGCGTAGACGGCTGAGACGTGGCTGACCGGCTTCGGCGCGGGTGATCGAGGTGATGCGGGCGAGACCGTGGCGCAGGCCGCGATCAGGGCGGCCGCGGCGGCTGGGGCGAGTCGGCCCACCCGCCGGCGCCGGGCCCGGTCCGCGACGATGCGCCGGCCCGGAGGGTGTTCCCGGCGGTCGGCGCTGCGCGCGCCAGCCTCGTCATCGGGGTGCATGGTCATGCCTGTTAAATCCGTCCGGCTCGATTTGGTTGCCCGCTGCTGAGGAGGATTTCGCGGTGCCACTGGCGATCACGGGCCGATCGCGATGAACTGCGGTTCGCCTATGACCTTGATGGCCCGGCCGGGGGTGTTGGTGGCGGTGCTGACCGGGATGACGGCGTCTGTGCCGCCTGCGTAGAGAGTCCTGCCATCGGGCGTGATCACCATGTTCCTAGGGGCCGCCCCGACATTGACCTGCGGGTCGGCGGTGCCGGCGGCCGTGCTGATCGGGGTGATCGTGCCCGATCCGTTCTCCACGTAGAGGGTTCTGCCGTCGGGCGTCATCACCATCGCGTCGGCGATCCCGCCGTCCCTGATGGGCGGCCCGGCGGTGCCGGCAGCGATGTTAATCACCGTGACCGTACCGGGCATCCCGCTCATCACGTAGGCGGTCTTCCCGTCCGGCGCGATCGCGATCGCGTCCGGCCCGGTCGCGACCTTGATCGCCGGGCCGGCGGTGCGGGTGGCAGTGTTGACGGGGGTCACGGAATTCGACTCGAAGCTCGCGACGTAGGCGGTCTTGCCGTCGGGGGTGAACGCGATCGTGCTGACTCCCGGGGGGACCCTGACGGCCCGGCCGGCGGTGCCGGTAGCAGTGCTGATCGGGGTGACCGAGGCGAAGCTCGCGACGTAGGCGGTCCTCCCGTCGGGGGTGATCGCGATCGTGCTGACTCCCGGGGGGACCCTGATGGCCCGGCCGGCGGTGCCGGAGGCGATGTTAACCGGAGTGACCGAGGCGGCACTGGCCACGTAGGCGGTCTTGCCGTCGGGGGTGATCGCGATGGCCACGGGGCCCTGGCCGACTTTGATCGCCGGGCCGGCGGTGCCGGCGGCCAGGTCCACCGGGATCACCTGGCCCTGGCCGCTGCCGGGCTGATCGAGGATGTAGGCGCTCTTGCCGTTGGGGGTGATCGCGATGGCCACGGGGCCCTGGCCGACTTTGATCGCCGGGCCGGCGGTGCCGGCGGCCGTGCTGATCGGGGTCAGCCACCCCTGCTCTTTCTGGCCCACTGTGCTCAGGACGTAGACGAACGAGTCGTGGCTGCCCGGGGTAGGCGCGGGCCGGGGTGCCATGGGCAGGACCAGGGCGAGGGCGGCGATCAGCGCGACCGCCGCGGCGGCGGCGACCGGGGCGAGCCGGCGCGACCACCGGCGGCGCCTCGTCCGGTCCGGGACGGTGAGCGGGCGCAGGGTCTGTTCCCTGACGTCCTGGTCCACGGCGAGCAGGGCGTCGGCGAGCTGATCCTCGATGCGGGTCATGCTTCCTCCCCCATGGCGGTGGCCAGCGCGGCCAGGCCGCGGGCGGCGGTGGACTTGACGGTGCCCGGCCGGATCTTCAGCACCGCGGCGATCTCGGCCTCGCTCAGCCCGAGGTAGTAGCGCAAGACCAGCACCTCCTGGCGGCGCTGCGGCAGTGCCGCCAGCGCGGCCAGCACCCGCCGGCGATCTTCCGACCAGATCACCTCCTGCTCGGCCGACCGGCCCGGCCAGCTGGCCGGCTGGTCGCGCGCGCCGCCGAGCCGCCGCTCGACCGCACGGCGGCGCAGCACCCGCCGGCACCCGTTGACGACGCAGGCCCGGACGTAGGCCAGCAGGTCATCGTCCGGGCCCAGCCTGTCGCTCCTGGCGTGCACGGCGGCGAAGGCGTCCTGCACGACGTCTTCGGCGGTCGGCCGGTCCCGCACCAGCAGCACCGCCAGCCGGACCAGGCCGGCCTGATGCTCGCGGAACAGCGTCGAGACATCCAGCACGTCAGGCGCCGCGCCTAGTTGCCCCCCGTGGCCGGCGCTGATCGCGCTGGCCTCATCACCTAAGGTCATGCCCGTTAAATCCGCCAGGCTCGGTTTGGTTGCCCGCTACGTTCCCCGAGATCAGGATATGGCGATGTTCCAGGGGTGGCCGGTGATCGTGATGGCCGGGCCGGCCGTGTTGGTGGCGGCGCTGATCGGCGTGTCGCCGCAGATCCTCGGGCCTGAACCGCTAACGTTCGAGTATGCATTCGAATCGCTCGCCGCCCACTGTAATTCAGGCACTGCCGTCCAGGCGGATGCCCACCGCGCCGTAGCCGATTGCGTGACCTATTCGGCGCGTGTCACGGGAATCCGGTACCTGAGCCGGTACTGGTCGGCCGGGATCACGATGTCGCAGACCTCGACGACCTGGTCGCCCGCCAGGTGCGCCCGCTCGATGAAGAGCACCGGCGTCCCGGGGCTGATGGCCAGCGAGCTGGCCTCCGACTCCTCAGACGGCCTGACCGCTATCTCCTCCACGACCTGATCCACCTGAATGCCGATGACCCTCATCCGCTCGATGACACCGCGACCGGGGAACTGCCCCTGCTCGGGCAGCAGCACCCGCGTCCCCGCGGTGATAGCCATAGGTTCGTAGCTTGTCGCCAGCTGGACGGGCGTGCCGTCTGCCTTGAGCAGGTACCTGGTGCGCATCACCCGGTCGCCGCCCGGTTCCAGCCGCAGCCGCCGCGCGATGGACGCCGGCGCCTGCACCCGTTCCGCGCGGTGCTCCCATGTCAACCGCTCGGCCTCGCCGGCCGGCTGCGCGTCATTCCCGCCGGCCTCGCCGGGCTTATCGGCCCCACTGGTCTCGCCGGCCCGGTCGGCCGCGCTTGCCTGATCGGCCGGCTCGGCCAGACCGAACGGCGAGCCTGGGAACTGCAGCAGGTCGTGCTCGAGCAGCCGCACGGCAGGGATCTTGCGTACGTAGGACCCTGACCCGGCCCGGGCCTCGATCAGCCCCTCGGCGGCGAGGACCTGCAGCGCGTGCTTGGCGGCCGTCTCGCCGACCGAG
>DASXME010000060.1:0-6166 GCA_036495825.1 Streptosporangiaceae bacterium | reverse complement strand
GGCTGTACCGGGAGATCCGCGCGGTACCGGCGTCGATCACGTACCTGATGCCGGGCACGGTCAGCGACGTCTCGGCGATGTTGGTGGCCAGCACCACCCGCCGCCCCCTATGCGCCTCGAACACCCGATACTGCTCCGCGGCCGAAACCCGGGCGTACAGCGGCAGCACGTCCAGGCTCTCCCGGTCGGCAAGCGCCTCGGCAGTGTCCCGGATCTCCCGCTCGCCGCTGAGGAAGACCAGGATGTCGCCGGGCCCTTCGGCGGTCAGCTCGTCGATGGCGTCGCTGATGCCCTGCACCTGGTCGCGCGGCTCGCGGCCAGGGTCGTCAGGATCGGCCAGCGGCCGGTAGCGCACCTCGACCGGGTACATCCGCCCCGAGACCTCGATCACCGGCGCATCGCCGAAATGAGCACTGAACCGCTGGGGATCGATGGTCGCCGAGGTGATGATGATCTTGAGGTCGGGGCGGCTGGGCAGCAGGCGTTTGAGGTAGCCGAGGATGAAGTCGATGTTCAGGCTGCGCTCGTGCGCCTCGTCGATGATCAGCGTGTCGTAGCGCAGCAGCTCCCGGTCGTGCTGCAGCTCGGCGAGCAGGATCCCGTCGGTCATCACCTTGACCAGCGTGCTGTCGCTGGAGGTGTCGGTGAAGCGCACCTTGTAGCCGACGGTCTCGCCGGGCTTGGTGCCCAGCTCGGCGGCGATCCGGTCCGCGACCGTGCGGGCGGCGATCCGCCGCGGCTGGGTGTGGCCGATCTGGCCGGTGACGCCGCGGCCGAGCTCCAGGCAGATCTTGGGCAGCTGCGTGGTCTTGCCGGACCCGGTCTCGCCCGCGACGATCACCACCTGGTGATCGCGGATCGCGGCGGCGATCTCGTCCTTGCGCGCGCTGATCGGAAGCCCGGGCGGGTACGAGACCACCGGAACGGCGCTCGCCCGCGCCGCGGCCCTGGCCGCGGCCGCCGCCAGCTCCGCCTGGACCTGGCCCAGGGCCCGCTCGCGCCCGGCCCCGTCACGCGACGCGGCGGCCCGCTCGATGCGGCGGCCTAGCCGCTGCTGATCGCGGAGCATCAGCGTCGGCAGCAGCTCGCGCAGCTCAGCGAGTGAGGTCGTCAAGTCGGCAGTCTCCACGGCGGCACGGAACACGCTCAAGGATGGTGGGGAAGTCCCCAGCAACCTAACGCTTTTCCGCCCCGGGCCCTTCCCGCGGCGCCGGGCCCGGACACGTCGGACGGCCCCAGGGCGCCCGGTGAGCCATGCGCACCATGGCTTTGCGTTTGATTTACTTCAGCTTGACGTATTGCTGGTGTCCGTTTGCTGTGGTAACCGTCTGAATAGATCACTTCGATCGGAAACGTCGAAGGGGTACCGGAGTTACGACAGCGGCGGAGGAGGCTGCGTCTGTGATCACTCACACCAGTCGGGGCCGGGGCCGGACCCGCGCTTTCACCGGATTAGCGGCGGCTTTCCTGCTGTTGTGCGGGCTCGCTGCCGCCGGTCCGGCGAGCGCCGGGCCATCGGATCACGAGCGCAGCTCCGCAGTCGCCGTCACCGCCAGGCAGGTGGCGTCGCCCATCAAGCACGTCGTCGTGCTCTACCTGGAAAATCACTCCTTCGACAGCCTCCTCGGGTACTGGTGCAACCAGAACCCCGGCCGCTGCCCGGACGGCGGCATGCCGTCGTCGGTGACCCTCTCCAACGGAGCCGTGGTCACGCCGGACACGATGCCCGACATCGTGCCCAACGTCGATCACGCCGTGATGTCGCAGCGTAAGGCGATCAACGGCGGCAAGATGAACGGCTGGTGGAAGATCAGCGGCTGCATGCCGAGCACCGGCTACGCGTGCATCGGCGGCTACCAGCCCAGCCAGGTACCGAACCTGACCACGCTGGCGAGCGATTTCGCCATCAGCGACCGTACGTTCTCGATGGCGGACAGCCCGTCCTGGGGTGGCCACCTGTACGCCGTCATGGCCTCGACGGACGGTTTCCTGGGTGACAACCCCACCAAGGTCAAGGGGGTCAGCCCAGGACCCGGCTGGGGCTGCGACTCCAACAAGGTCTCGCCGTGGCAGCCGCCGACGGGCGCGGTGGTCCAGGCGCCGAGCTGCATTCCCGACTTCTCCCTCAGCCTGCCCAACGGCGGCGCGTTCGAGCCGACCCCGGTGAGCTACGCCCCGACGATCATGGACCGGCTGCAGAACGCGGGCTTGTCCTGGCGGATATTCGGCGAGCCGACTCCGATGAGCGGCGGGACCGTGTCCGAGGGGTACAACTGGGATATCTGCCCGTCGTTCGCGGAGTGCCTGGATACCTCCCAGGCGAATGACAACCTCTCGAGCAGCCAGTTCGTCAGGGTCGCCCAGAGGGGGAAACTGCCCAGCTTCGCCGTCGTCACCCCGGGCGGGGCCGACGCGGCGTTCAGCGAGCACAACGGCTTCTCGATGACGGCCGGGGACGACTGGCTCGGCCAGATCGCCACCGCCGTGATGGACGGCCCGGAGTGGAATTCCACCGCCCTGTTCATCACCTGGGACGACTGCGGCTGCTTTTACGACCAGGATCCGCCCGGCGTCAACGCGGACGGAAGCCCGCAGGGCCCGCGTTCTCCGCTGCTCATCGTCAGCCCGTTCGCCAGGGCCGGCTTCACCGACACGACCGCGACCACGTTCGCCGGCATCCTCGGGTTCGTCGAGCACAACTTCGGCCTGCAGGCACTGGGGCCGAACGACGCGGCGGCCTACCCCTTCAGCAACGCCTTCAACCTCAGCCAGGCGCCGCTCAAGCCGGTGCGGATGACCTACCGCACATGGCCCAGGGACGCCTACCACATCGACATGGCCGAGGCGCGCGAGGACACCTAGCAATACTGACCGCAGGCGCTGCACTGACCGCAGGCGCTGCACGGGCGGCCCGGACGTGCGATAACCCGAACGTCTAGACCGGCACCATGTTGGTGAAGTCGTCGCGCCGTCCCAGCTCGTCGAACGGCCCGTCGCCGCCCGACAGCGGCTTGGTGTCGGGCCGCAGCTCGGTGCGACCTGGGCGCAGCCGCATGGTGCTGAGGACCTGCTCGCGCCGCGCGTCGAGCGCGGGCTCGACCCGGCCTTCGAGCTGAGGTTTGCCTGCGGCCCGCAGCACAGGCTCTCGCGGGCCGGCCAGCACCGGGCTGTTCTGCAGCTCGGCCAGCGCGAAGTTATCGGATACCTCTCGCAGCACGTGCGAGAGCGGTGTCTCAAGTGCCGTGCAGATCGCGGAGAGCAGCTCGGAGGAGGCTTCCTTTTGGCCGCGCTCGACCTCGGACAGGTACCCGAGGGAAACCCGCGCGGATGCGGACACCTCGCGGAGGGTGCGACCCTGCCGCAGACGCAGCCGCCGCAGCACGTCACCGAGCAAGTGACGAAGCAGGACCATCGCCGCACTCCTTTCCGCCGGCCTGTGTGTGCTTATGCTTCCACCGTACCCGTCCTAACGGACAGTCTGCGAGACCGGTTCATCGCGTGTTCGCTGCTGACGTAACGCTGTAATCGCCGGTCATCTTCCCGCGGGCTGCCCGGTCTACCCGCGTTGTGCCGTTAAAGTCACGTATTTTACGCATCGAGCATCCCCTGAAGCAGGCTCAGCGCGGCCACGACGGTCTGCTGCCGGACCGAACGGCGGTCGCCGGACAGCGCCAGGCTCTGCCGCCGGCCGCCGCGCTGCGAGCTCACCGCGATGTGCACGGTGCCCGGCGGCAGGCCGTCGGCCGGATCGGGCCCGGCGACCCCGGTCGTGGCCATCCCGAACGTCGCGTCCAGCCGCCGCCGGGCGCCGTCGGCCATCGCGGCGGCCACGTCCGGGTGCACCGGGCCGAACCGTTCCAGCAGCGCCGCGGGCACGTCGAGCAGCGCGTGCTTCAGGTCGGTGGCGTAGGCGACGATGCCGCCGCGCAGCACGAGCGACGCGCCCGGGACGTCCACCAGCGCGGCGGCGAGCAGGCCGCCGGTCAGCGACTCGGCCACCGCGACGGTCTGCGCCCGCCCGGTCAGCGACGTCACGATCTGCCGGGCCAGGCCGGCCTGATCGTCGTCCGTCGGCTCGGTCGCCCTGGCCTGGCCGCCGGCTGTCACCCCAGCCGACCCGGGCTGGTCGTCGTTCATGGGCCCTTCCGCCGCGCCCCGAGCACGTAGTCAGCCCCGGTGACCAGCGTGACCGCCACCGCGACCGCCATGACCGCCGGGCGGGCCACCCCGAACGGGCCGGGCAGCACGTACAGGCTGATCGCGATCACCTGCAGCAGGGTCTTCAGCTTGCCGCCCCGGCTGGCCGCGATCACGGTGCGGCGGATCACCATCATCCGCAGCACGGTGACGCCAAGCTCCCTGACCAGGACCACCCCGGTCACCCACCAGGACAGCTCGCCGAGCGCGGAGAGAGTGACGAACGCCGCGCCGGTCAGCGCCTTGTCGGCGACCGGATCGGCGATCTTGCCGAAGTCGGTGATCAGGCCGCGCTGCCGGGCCAGCCGGCCGTCCAGCAGGTCAGTCAGCGATGCGATGGCGAACAGCACGAACGCGGCGATCCTGGATCCGGTGCCGCCCGCGGTCAGCAGGACGACGAAGAACGGCACCAGGATCAGCCGCAGTACGGTCAGCCCGTTCGCCGGGTTGACGATCCCGGCCACCGGTGCGCCGCAGTCGGCGGCCGCGCCCGGTGCGGCGGGGGGACCTGGTGTTGCGGGGTCGGGAGGGAATCCCGGCAGCCCGCTCAACGCGCCCCCGCGGGAGCGGCCTGGACGGCCTGCGCCGTCAGGTCCACGCCATCAGCGCCGATAATCTTCGCGGTCACCAGGTCGCCGGCCTGGCGGCCGGCGCAGCCGTCCACAATCGTCACCCCGTCCACCTCCGGTGCCTGGTGCGCCGCCCGGCCCTCGAAGCGGCCGTCGCCGACCCGGCGTTCGAGCAGCACGGCGGCCATCTCCCCGATGCGGTCCGCCGAACGCTGCGCCATCAGCTCGTCGGCCAGCGAGGTGACCTCCTCGACCCGCCGGGCAACCTCGGCCGGGTCGACCTTGCCGGGCAGCGACTCGGCCTCCGTGCCGTCCTCGTCGGAGTAGCCGAAGACGCCGATGGCATCCAGCCTGGCGTCCTCCAGGAAACCTTCCAGGATGGCCAGGTCGTCCTCGGTCTCGCCCGGGAACCCGACGATGAAGTTGGATCTGACCCCCGCCTCGGGGCAGGCCTCGCGCACCCGGGTCAGCAGCTCGCCGAACCGCTGCGCGTCGCCGAACCGGCGCATCGCCCGCAGCACCGAGCCGCTCGCGTGCTGGAACGACAGGTCGAAGTACGGGGCGACGCCCGGGGTCGCGGCCAGCGCGTCGATCAGCCCGGGTCGCAGCTCGGCGGGCTGCAGGTAGCTGACCCTGACGACGGCGATGCCCGGCACGGCTGCCAGCTCGGGAAGCAGCTCCTCGAGCAGCCGCAGGTTGCCCAGATCCTTGCCGTACGACGTGGAGTTCTCGCTGACCAGCAGCAGCTCGCGCACGCCGTGGTCGGCCAGCCAGTGCGCTTCGGCGATCAGGTCCTCGGCGGGCCGGGACAGGAACGCGCCGCGGAACGAGGGGATCGCGCAGAAGCTGCACCGGCGGTCGCAGCCCGAGGCGATCTTGAGCGGGGCGGTCACGCCCTTGTCGAGCCGCCGCCGGAGCACCTGGACGGGCGCGGGCCCGGACGGCGGCGCCAGCCCTTGCGGCAGATCGGGAATCTCGTCGGCCGGTCGGCGGGCGGGCGCGGCGCGGGGGCCGGGGGGTGCCGCGGCAGGCACGGTCGCGGACCGGGCGGGCGCGACGCGGGGCCGGTCGGCGGGGGCGAGCGGCAGCAGCCGGCGGCGGTCCCGCGGCTGGTGCGCCGTCCAGCGCTCCCCCGCGACCACCGCGTCGAGCCTGGCGGCGATGTCGGGATAGTCGTCGAAGCCGACCACCTGCGCCTCGGGCAGCGCGTCGGCCAGGTCGGCGCCGTAGCGCTCGGCCAGGCAGCCGGCCGCCACCACGTTGGCCCCGGCGGACGAGGCATCGAGCAGCTGGTCGATGGACTCCTGCTTGGCCGCCTCGATGAAGCCGCAGGTGTTGACCACGGTCACGTCGGCTTCGGCCTCGTCGGTCAGCCGCCAGCCGCCGGATTCGAGCCGCGC
>DASXME010000059.1:0-15341 GCA_036495825.1 Streptosporangiaceae bacterium | reverse complement strand
CCCCTGGCGGCCCGGCCGCCGCGTTACGCGGCGATGCTGCGGCCTGCCCCGGCCCGGCTGCGGGCCGGCCGGGTGGCCCGGCTGCGGCTTACCCCGGGGGCCCGGCTGCGGGCTGCCCCGGCGGGTCGGCTGCGGCCTGGCCCTGAGGCTCGGCGCGCGTTCGCTCGCGTCATGCTACGGAGTACGGTGGCGGGCCCGGTCAGGGCGTCCGGTTGGCGTCGATCTGGTCGAAGTCGCCGACCCCGTTAAAGGTTCCCCCGCCGCACGTCCATTGCCACATCACGGCGTACGGAGAGCCTTCGGTGACGCCGCCGAAGAAGTCGGCACAGTTCGAAGTGGTACGAAGGCACCAACCCAGCGGCGGGTGGGAAAGGCTGCTCGTGTCGTTGTTGTAGGTCCACTCGTAGGTGTTCGGGATGCTCGATTCGCTGCCCGTGCCGAAGATTGCGGTCCAGACGCTCGGCGCCGAGTAGACACCGACCTTGTAGGACGAGTGACCGGTCAGGTAGGCCGCGTACCCGTTGAGCTCGGAGCGGTCCACGGTCGGCGAAATGAAACTGGCCTTAACCTTGCCGCTGCACGTTGAGGTGTAGACGTCATTCCAGCCATTGTCGGGCGCGGGGGCGATGCCCGGCAGCTCGACGTCCATGAACACGATGGGGTACTTCACCGTGACATGGGAGATGTCGAACAGCGTGCGCGCGGCCTGCGCCTCGCCCCAGCTGAAGGCCTCGGAGGTGCTGCCGTTGTAGTGCGGATCGACGCCAGGGCCGCCCATGAACCAGTAGACGCCGGTGCCAATGCCCATGTGGAAGTTGGTGAAGTTGGTGTTCGCGTCGGCGGCGTTGGTCGGCGACCAGGCGCCTCTAGGGGCCTGGCAGCCTTGCCAGGCAGACCAACTGCCGGTCATCCCGATGTAGCCGCCGTAGTCGCCGCCTATCGCAGGCGTCTTATACGGCGCTGATCCGCTCATCGTGATCGGCAGGCTGTCGGTTCCGAACCAGAAGCCGGGAGGACCGTCGCCGAACGGGGTCACGCTCCTGACCGGAGCGGCCGGAGCGGGCCGGCTGACGGCAGCGTGCGTGCGGATGTGTACCGGCCCGCCGTGCCCGTCGGCCTGCGCGGGCTGCGCCGAGGCGGCGCTGGCCGCCATCGCGGCCAGCAGGACAGCCGCCCCGGCCGCGGCCATCATGCGGGTCGCAGACCCCCGGGATGGCCAGTATGAGTTCAGCATGCGGCACCGATCCTTCCTGACATTCGTGCTCTGAAAGTGAGGACGCCGCATGGCACGGTTCGGTTGGGCCGAATACGGATATATTGCCTGCCGGAAAGGAAATCGCCGCGCCCGTAGGCGAGCATGCGCCGGCGGGCCCGCGCCGGCCCGCCCCGCACTAAGCTGAGCCGGTGCCAGCGTCACCCTCTCAGGCAGCCGCCAGGTCCGTCAGGTCCGCCAGGTCCGGAGTCAGCGTCGTCGTCGGCGACGAGGAACTGCTTGTCGAGCGAGCGATCGCCAGGCTGGTGGCCGAGGCCGTCGAGACCGATGAGACCGGCGACGGCAGCACCGGCAACGCCGGGGGCATCGGTGCCGACGCCGACGTCCGCGAGCTGCCGGCCGCCCGGCTGAGCCAGGGCGAGCTGATCTCGCTGGTGTCACCCTCGCTGTTCGGCGGGGACCGCGCCGTCATCATCCGCGGCATCCAGGACGCGAGCAAGGAAGTCGCGGCCGAGCTGGAACGCTACGCCACCTCACCCGAGTCCGATGTCGTGCTTGTGCTGACGCACGCCGGCGGGGCCAAGGGCAAGGCGCTGCTGACCGCCCTGACCAGCCGGGGAGTCCGGGTCATCCGGTGCCCGAAGGTCACCAGGGCCGACGAGCGGATGGATTTCGTCCGGGACGAATTCCGGCGGCTGGGCCGCCGGGTAGACCAGTCCGGCCTCCGGACGCTGATCGACGCGGTGGGCACCGACCTCAGCGAGCTCGCGGCCGCCGCCGCCCAGCTCACCGCCGACATCGACGGCGCCATCGACGAGCCGGCCGTCGCCAGGTACTACCGGGGCCGGGCCGAGGCCAGCGGGTTCACGGTGGCTGACCGCGCGGTCGAGGGCAACCTGGGCGGCTCGCTCGAGCACCTGCGCTGGGCGCTGTCGACCGGCGTGGCCCCCGTGCTGATCTCCAGCGCGCTGGCGCAGGGGGTGCGGGCGCTGGGCAAGGTGGGGGCGGTGCCGCGCGGGAAGAGCAACGAAGCGCTGGCCGGCCAGCTGGGCATGCCGCCGTGGAAGATCGACCGGGTCAAGCGGCAGCTGCGCGGCTGGACCCCGGCCGGGGTGGCCACCGCCCTGCAGGCAGTGGCCGAGGCGGACGCCCAGGTCAAGGGCGAGGGCGCCAGCGCGGGCTATGCGCTCGAGCGGGCCATCCGCCGCATCGTCGCATGCCGGGACTGACCGCCCCGGCGTGTCGAGACTGACCGCCCGGCGGGCCGAAACTGACCGTTCTGGAGTGACGGACGAGCGCCCGGACGAGCTAGCTAGCTGCGCTGCAGCTCGGCGTAGACCTTCGCGATGGCCGACTTGCGGTTGGCCGCCTGGCTCTTGTGGATGACGCCCTTGCTCGCCGCCTTGTCCAGCTGGCGGCAGGCAGCGCGCAGCGCCGTGCCCGTCTGGTCCAGGTCACCGGCCTGAGCCGCCTCGCGGAACCTCCGCACCGACGTCTTCAGCGACGACTTGACCGCCTTGTTGCGCAGGCGCGCCTTCTCGTTCTGCCGGTTGCGCTTGATCTGGGACTTAATGTTTGCCACGCGAAAGCCTCGCTCGAGATTCCGTTTGAGCCGATCAGGCCGATCGTGCCTACAGGGCGGGCGATCGGCGCGGCCCCGCCGCAGACGCGCCAATGACGCTAGTGAAGAAGGATATCCGAGGTGGCCGTGCATCCTCAAACCGGCGGCCAAATCCGCCCATGCGGGACGCCCAGGCCCGCACCATCCCGCCGCGCGTGCGACCATGTGACCCATGTCCGTACCTGCCCGCACCGATCCCGCGGTGATCCGCAATTTCTGCATCATCGCACACATCGATCACGGCAAGTCCACCCTGGCCGACCGCATGCTGCAGCTCACCGGCGTCGTCGGCGAACGGCAGATGCGGGCCCAGTACCTGGACCGGATGGACATCGAGCGCGAGCGCGGCATCACGATCAAGAGCCAGGCGGTCCGGCTGCCGTGGACCGGGCTGGACGGCGGGGGCTACGTGCTGAACCTGATCGACACCCCCGGACACGTCGACTTCTCCTACGAGGTGTCCAGGTCGCTGGCCGCGTGCGAGGGCGCGGTGCTGCTGGTGGACGCGGCGCAGGGCATCGAGGCGCAGACGCTGGCCAACCTCTACCTCGCGCTGGAAGCCGACCTGCAGATCATCCCGGTGCTGAACAAGATCGACCTGCCGGCCGCGCAGCCCGCCAAATACGGCGAGGAGATCGCCCACATCATCGGCTGTGACCCGGCCGACGTGCTGCGCGTCTCGGCCAAGACCGGCGAGGGCGTCCCCGAGCTGCTGCACGCGATCGTCAATCTGGTGCCGCCGCCGCAGGGCAACCCCGCCGCCCCGGCCCGCGCGCTGATCTTCGACTCGGTCTACGACACGTACCGGGGCGTCGTCACGTACGTCCGGGTGGTGGACGGTCAGCTCACCCGGCGCGAGAAGAGCCTGATGATGTCGACCGGCTCGACCCACGAGACGCTTGAGGTCGGCGTGATCTCGCCCGAGCCGACGCCGACCGGCGGCCTGAGCGCCGGCGAGGTCGGCTACCTGATCACCGGGGTCAAGGACGTCCGGCAGGCCCGGGTCGGCGACACGGTGACCAGCGCCGCCAGCCCGGCGGCCAAGGCGCTGGCCGGCTACGCGAACCCGCGCCCGATGGTGTTCTCCGGGCTCTACCCGCTCGACGGCGATGACTATCCCGAGTTCAGGGACGCACTGGACAGGCTCAGCCTGAACGACGCGGCGCTGGTCTACGAGCCCGAGACCTCGCTCGCGCTCGGATTCGGCTTCCGCTGCGGGTTCCTCGGCCTGCTGCACATGGAGATCGTCAGGGAGCGGCTGGAGCGGGAGTTCGACCTGTCGCTGATCTCGACCGCGCCGAACGTCGTCTACCGGGTGGTCACCGAGGCCGGCAACGAGGTCATCGTGACCAACCCGAGCGAGTTCCCGGGCGGGACCGCCGGGGCCTCCGGGCAGAGCGGCGTGAAGATCGCGCACGTCTTCGAGCCGGTGGTGCGGGCCACGGTGCTGGCCCCGAGCGAGTACATCGGCACGATCATGGAGATCTGCCAGGGCAGGCGCGGCGCGCTGATCGGGATGGAGTACCTGTCGGCCGACCGGGTGGAAGTCCGGTACACGATGCCGCTCGGGGAGATCATCTTCGACTTCTTCGACCAGCTGAAGTCGCGCACCAGGGGCTACGCGTCGCTGGACTACGAGCCGGCCGGCGAGGAAGAGTCGGACCTGGTCAAGGTGGACATCCTGCTGCAGGGCGAGCCGGTGGACGCGTTCAGCCAGGTGGTGCACACGGACGCGGCCAGGGAATACGGCATCTCGATGACCGCGAAGCTGCGCGAGCTGATCCCGCGCCAGCAGTTCGAGGTGCCGATCCAGGCCGCCGTCGGCTCCCGGATCATCGCCAGGGAGAACATCCGCGCCCTGCGCAAGGACGTGCTGGCCAAGTGCTATGGCGGCGACATCACGCGCAAGCGCAAGCTGCTCGAGCGGCAGAAGGAAGGCAAGCGCCGGATGAAGACCATCGGGCGGGTCGAGGTGCCGCAGGAAGCCTTCATCGCGGCGCTGTCCACCTCGGCCAAGAAGCGCTAAAACCTCGGCGTCACGGCCCGCCCGGGGCCGGCGGGATCGGCGGCCCGCCACCGCCAGGGCCCGGGAAATGGGTAACCGCATGCCCCGACGTCACCGCCGCGGCGGTGAATCCGATCACGATCAGTACGAAGAACGCGATGCCTAGCCAGCCGAGCACCAGGCCGGCGACGGCCATGCCGTCGCCCCGCTGGCCTGTTCGCCGGATCTGCCCGCGGGCAGAATGACCGAGAATTATCGCAGGAATAGCAGTGAGTCCGAACGAAAAAACCTGTGCCAGCCCGCAGACGAGCGAGGCAATTGCCATGCCGTTCGTGGCATCAGAAACGGCCGGCGGGCCAGGCCGGGGCGGGTAGACCATCGCTCCGGGCGGCGGGGGCGCCGGGCGGCCCCAGCCGGGCAGGTCGGCGGTCAGCGCGCCGAGATCGGCGTAGGTGCGCGCCCCGTACGTCTGGTCGAGACGGGCGTCCAGCTCGTCCTTGCTGAGCCTGCCCTCGACGAACGCGGCCTTCAGGGTGTCGGCGGTCCGTTCCCGGTCCACGTCGGCGGCCCGCATCTGGCCGTAGCCACCCCGCGGGGCCCCAGGTCCGTACGGCATCGCATGTCCACGCCCTGCTGCCATCCGCGCCTCCAGCCCCAGCGATCCTCTCCAGCTTAACCCGGCAAGTGACGGCGCTGGGCGGCGCGGCGGGCGCGGGCACATCGGCGGAGGCGGTCCATGGCACTTTCACCGCCACCCGTGGGTGTCGATGTGCCGTTGACCGCCATAGTTGACCGCCATAGGTGATGCGGCGCGGGTGCGCGAGGGTGCGCGGGACGGTTATGGATTCGCTCGGCGGCGGGCGGGTCGGTTAGCGTGCTCGACATGGGGATCGCGCGGGTCATCTCGGTGAACACGGGTACTGAGCGGGAAGTCGACTGGGCCACGCAGCTCGATCGCACGGCCATCGACAAGCGCCCGGTCGCCGGACAGGTGCGGGTCGGCCTGCTCGGCCTGGACGCCGACGAGCAGGCGGACCAGGATAACCACGGCGGGCCCGAGCAGGCCGTCTACGCCTACGCTCGCGAGGACCTGGACTGGTGGGCGGCCAGGCTGCGCCGGGAGCTTCGCGACGGGATGTTCGGCGAGAACATCACGACCGAGGGGCTGGACGTGACCGGCGCCGTGATCGGCGAGACCTGGCGGCTCGGCAGCGCCGTCGTGCAGGTGACCTCGCCGCGCATTCCGTGCGTCACGTTCCGGCACTGGCTCTCCGAGAAGGGCTGGGTCAGGCGGTTCCGCGAGGGCGGACGGCCGGGCGCGTACCTCCGGGTGCTGCAGCCGGGCACGGTGCAGGCGGGCAGCGACGTCGAGCTGCTGTCCCGGCCGGCCGGCGGCGTCACGGTCGCGGCCGTGATGGAGGCCTTCTACGAGCGGGATGCCGACGTGATCGGCCGGATGCTGGCCGCACCGGGCCACAACCGCCGGTGGGACAGCATGGCCGAGGAACTGCTGCCGCCCGCCCAGGCCGCGACCGCCGGGCAGGGGACCGGATGACAGTCGCAAGGGAGCCCGGTGGCCGGCGCGCCTCCTGAGGGCGAGCCTGTCCCGGCCGACGGCGCACTGCCCCGGGGTGCGATGGCGGGGACTGGCGCCTCCCCGTTCGGAATATATGTTCATGTGCCTTTCTGCTCGACTCGCTGCGGGTACTGCGATTTCAACACCTACACGCCCGGCGAGCTGGCCGGTGGCGACGCGCGCGATTCGTACGCCGGGCTAGCCGTGCAGGAGATCCGGCTGGCGCGGCGGGTGCTCGGCGACGCCGAACGGCCGGTGGCGACCGTGTTCTTCGGCGGCGGGACGCCGACGCTGCTCACCCCGGCGGAGCTGGGCGAGATCCTGCGGGCGATCGACGGCGAGTTCGGGCTGGCGCCTGGCGCCGAGATAACCACCGAGGCCAACCCGGAGTCGGTCGATGAGCGCGCGCTTGCGGCCTTGCGGGCGGGCGGGTTCAGTCGGATCTCGTTCGGGATGCAGAGCGCGGTGCCGCACGTGCTGGCGACCCTGGACCGGGTGCACACGGCGGAGCGCGCGGTGCGCTGCGCGGGCTGGGCGCGGGCCGCTGGGTTCGGCCAGGTCAGCCTCGACCTGATCTACGGCACGCCGGGCGAGACCGCGGCGGACTGGCTGCGGTCGCTGGCGGCCGCGCTGTCGGCCGGCCCGGACCACATCTCCGCCTACGCGCTGATCGTCGAGGACGGCACCAGGCTGGCCGCGCGGATCAGGCGCGGCGAGCTCGCCGCCCCGGACGACGACCTGATGGCCGACATGTACCTCGCGGCCGACGACGTGCTCGGCGGCAGCGGGCTGGACTGGTACGAGATCTCCAACTGGGCGGCCGGCGAGGCCGCGCGCTGTCGGCACAACCTGCTGTACTGGACCGGCGGCGACTGGTGGGTGGTCGGGCCGGGCGCGCACAGCCATGTCGGCGGCACCCGGTGGTGGAACGTGCGGCATCCGCGGGCCTACGCGGCGCGGCTCGCGCAGGGCGTCAGCCCCGGGCAGGCCCGCGAGGTGCTGACCGGCCGCGAGCGGCGGACCGAGGAGATCATGCTGCTGACCCGGCTGGCGGCGGGCTGCCCGCTCGGCCTGCTGGACGACCGTGGCCGCGCGGCGGCCGAGGCCGCCGTGGACGACGGCCTGGCCGGGAAGGCGGACTGGGCCGGCGGCCGGGTGGTGCTGACCCGCCGCGGGCGACTGCTGGCCGACGCGGTGATCCGCGATCTGACGGGCTGACGGCCGGCGTCAGGATCCGGACTTCAGCACCCGGGCGCAGAGCCATTCGGGCAGGTCGTACTGCTGGCCGCGCTCGGCCGCCAGCGCCGCGCGGATGAGATAGCCGAGCACCACGACCCACAGCGCCGACGCCAGCGGCACCACGATGATCAGGCCGACCTCGACCGTGTCCAGCGCGAGCAGCCCGCCCACGATCAGCGCGCAGATGTTGAACAGCAGCAGCGTGATGGCCAGGTTCGCCGCCCGCGCCGCGTGGAACCGCAGGTAGCTCGACGTCCGGCCGCGGGTCAGGTAGACGGCCAGGGCGGGCAGGAAGGAAAAGAAGATCACGCCGAGGTAGCAGAAGGCCGCGAGGACCCCCTCGGAGTCGCCCGCGATCACCGGCGCCGGGCCGGCCGGCCGCGCCGGCTGCCCCGCGGCCTGGTCAAACCCTGCGGGCCCGGGCTCATGATGCACATGATTAGCGGGTGTCATCAGGCGTCAGGACCGGTGACGAAGTCGATCAGCTGCTCGACCCGGCCGAGCAGCTCGGGCTCCAGGTCGGCGAAGCTCCGCACGGCGGCCCTGATCCGCCGCCAGCCTTCGCCGGTGCTGCAGGTCCAGCCGAGCGCGGCCAGCACGCCCTCCTTCCACGGCACGCCCCTGGGCACCCGCGGCCAGGCCGCGATGCCGACCGAGGCCGGCTTGACGGCCTGCCAGATGTCGATGAACGGGTGGCCGACCACGAGCACGTGCGGCGAGGTGATCGCGGCCGCGATGCGGCTCTCCTTCGACCCGGCCACCAGGTGATCGACGAGCACGCCGAGGCGGCGGCCGGGGGAGGGGGCGAACTCGGCGACGAGCTCCGGCAGGTGATCGACGCCCTCCAGGTACTCCACGACCACGCCGACGTCGCGCAGGTCGTCGCCCCAGATCTGCTCGACCAGCTCGGCGTCGTGGGTGCCCTCGACGTAGATGCGGCTGGCGCGGGCCACCCGGGCCGGGGCAGACGGCGCCGCAACCGAGCCGGAGGCGGTGCGGGCCGGCCGCCGCGGCCCGCCTGTCAAAGGCCTGACCAGCGTGACCCGCCGGCCGTCCAGCAGGAACGCGCCGCGCTCCAGCGGGAACACGCGCTGCTTGCCGAACCTGTCCTCCAGCGTCACCGCGTCCTTCGCGCACTCGACCACCGCGCCGCAGAACGAGCCGTGCGCCTCCTCGACGACCAGGCCCCGTTCGGCCTCGATCTCGGGCGGCGGCGGCCGCCTGGACGAGCGCCAGTCACCTGCCAGTACGTCGCGCCCGTAGTCCCGGCGCATCCTGCCTCCAGTGATCTGTCCACGTGATCTGCCCCACGCTGTGCCCGTTCAAGCCCCGGCGGCCATAGAATTGGCACTCTAGATAATCGAGTGCCAGGGGCTTCGCGGGAGGTGAGCGAGTGCTCGATGACCGCAAGCTTGCCGTGCTGCGCGCCATTATCGAGGATTACGTGTCTACCACGGAGCCCGTGGGGTCAAAGACCCTGGTCGACCGGCACAACCTGGACGTGTCTCCGGCCACGATCCGCAACGACATGGCGGTGCTCGAGGAGCAGGGCTACATCGCGCAGCCGCACACCAGCGCGGGCCGGATCCCCACCGACAAGGGGTACCGGCTGTTCGTGGACCGGCTGTCCGCCGTGAAACCGCTGTCGCAGGCGGAACGGCGGGCGATCGAGACGTTCCTCGGCGGTGCCTACGACCTCGACGACGTGGTCACCAGGACCGTGCGGCTGCTGGCCCAGCTCACCCGCCAGGTCGCCGTGGTGCAGTATCCGTCGCTGCGGATCTCCTGCGTGCGGCACGTGGAGCTGGTGCCGCTCGGGCCCGCCCGGGTGCTGCTCGTGCTGATCACCGACACCGGGCGGGTGGAGCAGCGCGGCGTCGACCTGCCCGACAGCATCAGCGACGACTCGATCGCGCACCTGCGCGCGCTGCTGAACGCGTGCATGGACGGGCGCCCGCTGGCCGACGCGGCCGGCGTCGTCGCGGAACTGCCGGCCCGGCTGGATGCCAGCGACCGGCCGAACGGCGCGGCCGTGCTCTCCGTGCTGCTGGAGAGCCTGGTGGAGCGGCACGAGGAGAAGGTCGTCTTCGGCGGGGCGGCCAACCTCGCCGCCCGCGACTTTTCCAAGGGCCTGCAGGACGTCCTGGAGGCGCTTGAGGAGCAGGTGGTGCTGATGCGGCTGCTCGGTGAGTCCGGTGACCCGGCCTTGCTCACCGTGCGGATCGGCGCCGAGAACGCGGTGGAGGGGCTGCATGACGCCTCTATCGTCTCCACCGGGTACGGTGCAGGCGATCAGGTCCTTGCCAAGCTCGCCGTACTCGGCCCGACACGGATGGACTACCCGGGAGCGATGGGAGCAGTGCGCGCGGTGGCACGTTACGTGGGTCAGATTCTGGCGGAGTCCTAGTGGCGACCGACTACTACGCCGTGCTCGGCGTCCGGCGCGACGCGGGCTCAGACGAGATCAAGAAGGCCTACCGGCGGCTGGCCCGTGAGCTGCACCCTGACGTCAACCCGGATCCGCAGACGCAGGACCAGTTCAAGGAGATCACCCAGGCCTACGAGGTGCTGTCCGACCCGGAGAAGCGCCAGATGTACGACCTGGGCGTGGATCCGTTCGCCGCCGCGGGCGCTGGTGCGGGCGCGGGGTTCGGCGGCGCCGGCTTCCCGTTCAGCGACATCATGGACGCGTTCTTCGGCACCGGAGCGGGCGGCGCGCGCGGGCCGCGCGGCCGGGCCCGGCGGGGTCGCAACGCCACGATCAGGGTCGAGCTGGACCTGTCCGAGTGCGCCTTCGGCGCGACCCGCGAGCTCGCCGTGGACACGGCGGTCGTGTGCCCGACCTGCTCCGGCGAGGGCACGGCGCCCGGCACGCACCCGGAGACCTGCGACGTGTGCGGCGGGCGCGGCGAGGTCAACCAGGTCACCCGGTCGTTCCTCGGCCAGGTGCTGACCTCCCGCCCGTGCCCCTCCTGCGCCGGGGCCGGCACGCTGATCCGGATGCCCTGCCCGGAGTGCGACGGCGACGGCCGGGTCAGGACCCGGCGCACGCTCAAGGTCAGGATCCCGGCCGGGGTGGAGAGCGGCACGCACATCCAGTTGGCCGGCGAGGGTGAAGTCGGGCCGGGCGGCGGCCCGCCCGGCGACCTGTTCCTTGAGATCGTGCAGCGGCCGCATAACATCTTCGAGCGGCAGGGCGATGACCTGCACTGCACGGTGACGATCCCGATGGCGGCGGCCGCGCTCGGCGCCACCCTGTCGGTGCAGAGCCTGGACGGCCCGCGGGACGTGGACATCAGGCCGGGCACCCAGTCGGGGCAGGTGATCCCGCTGTACGGGCTCGGCACCGCGCACCTGAACGACTCGGGCCGCGGCGACCTGGTCATTCACGTGACCGTGGAGACGCCGACCAAGATGGACGTCGATCAGGAGAACCTGATGCGCGAGCTGGCCAAGCTCCGCGGCGAGGAGGCTCCGCCCGGCAAGTTCGCTCCCGGCCAGCAGGGGTTCTTCTCCCGGCTGCGCGACGCGTTCAACGGGCGCTGAGACACCGGATCGCAGGTGCCGGACGAGTCCGGCTGGCCGCCGGTTTTTATCGCCGAACGCTCCAGCCTGGAACGCGACACGGTCCTGCTGGACGGCTCCGAGGGACGCCATGCGGCCACCGTTCGCAGGCTGCGCCCCGGCGAGCGGGTCGACCTGACCGACGGCGCGGGCCTGATGGTCTCGTGCGTGGTCTCGGCCGCCCGGCCCGGCCTGCTGGAGCTGACGGTTGTGGCCCGGCGGCTCTGGCCGCCGCCGCGGCCGCGGATCTGCGTGGTGCAGGCGCTGCCCAAGGGTGACCGCGGCGAACTCGCCGTCGAGACGATGACCGAGGTCGGCGTGGACGTGATCGTGCCGTGGAGCGCGCAGCGCTGTGTCGCCGTATGGCCCGGTGCCGGTGCCGGTGCCGGTGCCAGTTCTGGCCGCGGCACCGGCGGCAAGACGCAGGCGCGGGGGGACAAGGCGCTGGCCCGGTGGCGGGCGGCCGCGGTGGCGGCGGCCAAGCAGGCGCGCCGCGCGCACATTCCCGAGGTCACCCCGCTGGCGGGGACCGGGGACGTGGTGGCGCTGCTCGGCGCGGCGGCATTCGGCGCGGTCCTTAACCCCGACGCTGAGCTGCGGCTCAGCGACCTGCCGCTGCCCGTGGCCGGGAACGCGGCCGGGGACGCGACCGGGGACATCGTCCTGATCGTCGGGCCTGAGGGTGGCCTGAGCCCGGCTGAGTCGGCCGCGTTCGCGGCGGCCGGGGCAACGGCGGCGCGGCTGGGCCCGACCGTGCTCCGCTCGTCCACGGCGGGCACCGCGGCCGCCGCCGTCCTGCTCAGCCGCTGCGGCCGCTGGTAACGACCGGGCCGCTCTGTCAGCCCGGGGTCGCGGACCCGTCGTCGGTCGGCGTCACGGACGTCTGGATCGTCGGGGTGGTCGGCGGCGTTGAGGTCGGCGGCGTTGAGGTCGGTGGCGTGGTCGGCGGTGTCGTCGGGGGGGTGGTGGGCGGTGTCGTCGGCGGTGGGGCCGGCGTGCCCGACGAGTGGATCGTCGGCGAGGACGACGGTGAATAGCCGCCGGTGGAGCAGCCGCTCGGCGCTCTCGACTGACCCGAGCTTGGCGGCAGAACTCCCCATACCGTCTCGGTCGCCGTCTGCGAAGGCCCTGGCTGCGGGGGGCCGATCGGGATGATCGGGCCGCTGCTCTGCGGGTTGGGCCGGCTTCCTGTGCCGCTGCTGCACCGCGTCGTCACGCCGACGCCGGTGGCCGTCGTGGTCAGGGTCTGCCCGCCCGGCCCGGTCTGGTGCCGGCCGCTGCCATACGGAGTCCCGCCCGAGCCGCCAGGGCCGGGCCCCAGCGCGGCCGCGGAATTGCCGCCGGCCGGGGCGGTGCCGCCCTGGAGCGCCACTTCGACCGAATAGCGCAGCCTGGGCACCAGCATCGTGGCGATCAGGACGATGGCCAGCGCGCCGACCGCCGCGAGGGTGGGCCGCAGCCAGGCGCTCGGCTCGCGCAGCATGTCGAGGCCGCGGCGCGGCCAGTCTCGCACGGCACGGATCCGGTCGGTGATCGGAGACGGGTCGGCGGCGGTCGCGGCGATCCAGCTGCCTGCGATCCTGAACCGGGTGAACAGCAGTACTGGCAGGTACGTTGCGTACGCGGTGAGCCAGGCAAGGACCGACGGCCGACGCGCCGCCCGGTCCCTTATCCTGTTCAGGCCGTCACCGGCAGGGACGAGAGGATCCGCCGCAGCGCTCAGCGCGCGCCGCAGCTCCTCTCCGTACTTGCCGTCCGGTTCCATCATCTCTCCCGCTCCACAAATCTCTGGTCAGGGCTGGTGCCCCGCCTCGTCACGCTAATCCCCGCTCGTTGCATGGCCTCGTCAGACTTCCAGCTCGAGGACACTGCGCAGCGCGGTCATGCCGCGTGCCGTATGACTTTTCACTGCTCCCCGGCTAATACCCATGGCCGAGGCGATCTGAGCCTCCGATAGATCCGCGTAGTAACGCAGCACGATCGCTTCCCGCTGCCTGGACGGCAGGTTCCGCAACGCCGACACGACCGCCGAGCGCTCGAACTGCGAGATGGCTCCCTGCTCGGCGCTGGGCGCCAGCGGCGGCGGCTTGGGGGCGTTCTTGTCCACCACCACCCGGTGCCGCAGCACCGATCGTGACCTGTTGACCACCGACTGGCGCAGGTAGGAGAGCGCCTTCTCGGTGTCACGCAACCGGCGCCACGAGGAATGCATGGCGACGAATGAGTCCTGAACCACCTCTTCCGCTGTGCAGACATCACGGACGAGCAGGGCGGACAGGCGTACGAGCGCACGGTAGTGCGAGCTGTACAGCGCGGTCACGGCGCGGTCTGCGTCCCACTCGGCCGGGACCGAGCCCAAGGCGGCGTCTGACGCCACGAGGGTCTCGATCACATGAATTGGACGCGTAGGTGACGCGTCAGGTTCACCTGCGGCCATCATAAATTTTCCCCGTGGCGATCCACGGTCTGGCCCAGCCCCTTCTTCGTGCACTCACGCCCACCCCTGAGAGCCTGCACCGTCTGCGGCCGCCTCCCTGCAAAGCACCGGGGACTTGCACGGGTGAAACGCACCGGGCGTAGTGCTTGCGCCTGGCGGGCGCATGCGATGCCGGGCGGCGGGGGCCACGCAGCGTTAACACTATCGTCGTGTGCGCCTGACGTTAAGATCTGATCTGTGACTGACTGCCTTTTCTGCCAGATTGTTTCTGGCGCGATTCCCGCCACTTCGGTGCTTGAAAGTGATCGCACGATCGCCTTCCGTGACATAAACCCGCAGGCCCCCAGCCATGTGCTGGTCGTCACGAAGGACCATTACCCCAATCTCGCAGCGGTAGCCCGCGCGGCCGACGGGCTGCTCGACGAGGTGGCCAGCCAGGCGCATCAGGTCGCGGTGACCGAGGGCATCGACGGGACCGGATACCGCGTCGTGTTCAACACCGGCCCCGATGGCGGGCAGACGGTGGACCACGTGCACGCGCACGTCCTGGGCGGCCGCGGGCTCGGCTGGCCGCCGGGATGACGTCCGCGCCGGTACCATGACGGGGGTACATGGGCCCCCGGATCTCCCGAAGGGGAGCAATTGACGGAAACGTCCGCCGATCGTCGCAGCGCTAGCCACGGCGGCAGTGGCAGCCACGGCAGTGCCAGCCACGGCGGCGCTAGCCACAGTGCTAGCCAGAGAAGCGCCAGCCAGGCATCGGCCGAGCAGCAGCGCACCCAGGTCAAGATCGTGATCCCGGATGAGTATCCGATGGTCACCCTGCTCGGCTCGGGCGACGAGCTGCTGCACGTGATCGAGGCTGCCTTCCGCGCTGACATCCACGTCCGCGGCAACGAGATCACGGTGACCGGCCAGCCGGCCGAGAACACGCTGATCACCGCGCTCTTCGAGCAGCTCATCGAGCTGCTGTCCGGCGGCACCGAGCTGTCCGCCGACACGATCGAGCGCAGCCTGGGCATGCTGCGCAAGAAGTCGGGCGTGCGGCCCGCCGACGTGCTCACGCTCGACATCCTGTCCGCCCGCGGCAAGACGATCAGGCCCAAGACGCTCAACCAGAAGCGTTACGTCGACGCGATCGACCGGCACACGATCGTGTTCGCGATCGGCCCGGCCGGCACCGGCAAGACCTACCTGGCCATGGCCAAGGCGGTGAAGGCACTGCAGGCCAAGGAGGTCAACCGGATCATCCTGACCCGGCCCGCGGTGGAGGCCGGCGAGCGGCTCGGCTTCCTGCCCGGCACCCTGTACGAGAAGATCGATCCCTACCTGCGGCCGCTGTACGACGCGCTGCACGACATGACCGACCCGGACTCGATCCCCCGGCTGCTGGCCGCCGGCACGATCGAGATCGCCCCGCTGGCGTACATGCGGGGCCGCGCGCAACCGGTTGACACCCGCGTGCTCACCCCGGACGGCTTCGCGCCCATCGGCTCGCTTGCCGTCGGTGACCTGGTGGTGGGGTCCGATGGCGAGCCCACGCCGGTGATCGGCGTGTACCCGCAAGGGGTCAAGGACATCTACCGGGTGACGGCCCAGGACGGGGCATCGACGCTCTGCACGGGCGACCACCTGTGGGCGGTGGCCACCCGTGACGACCGCCGTCGCGGCAAGCCGAGCCGGGTC
>DASXME010000058.1:0-15563 GCA_036495825.1 Streptosporangiaceae bacterium | reverse complement strand
CATCAGCATGTTCCTGTTCTTCTCGCAATGGTGGCGGGCCTACGCCGGCGAGCGGGAACCGGCCGGCGACATGGTGTCGTTCGGCGACTACGTGGCCGCGGCCGAGGCGATGCGCGCCAAGCCGCCCGCCGAGCGGTCACGACGCTACTGGCTGGACCGGCTCGGTGACCTGCCGCCGCATCCGGACCTTGCGCTGCGGACCAGTCCCGCCGCGATCAGCCGCCCCCGGTTTGTGCAGTACGCCGTGCGGCTCGGCCCGCCGTCCTGGGACGCGCTGAAAGCGCGGGCGGCGAACGCGGGCCTGACGCCGACCGGGGTGCTGCTGGCCGCCTATGCGGAAACGCTGGCCCGGTGGGGGGCCGGCCGCCGGTTCACGCTGGCCACGACGATCGCCGACCGCCCGCCCATTCACCCGCTCATCGCCGACGCGATCGGCAACTTCTCGCAGACGCTACTCGTGGAGATCGACATCCACCGGCGCCGGTCCTTTGCCGAGCGAGCCCAGGCGCTGGCGGCCCGGCTGCGCCGCGACCTCGACCACCGGCACTTCTCCGGCATCGAGGTGCTGCGCGAGCTGGCCCGCTGCGGCACGGGCGCCGCCCCGCGGATGCCGTTCACCTTCAACAGCACGATCGGCTATGTCCGCCCCGGCGTTGACGGCTCGGCGCTGGAACTGTTCGGGCCCGAGGTCTACACCTCCAGCCAGACGCCGCAGGTGTGGCTCAACGCGTTCGCGTTCGAGCAGCACGGCGGCGTGGTCGTGCAGTTCGACGCGGTGGACGGGCTGTTCCCCGACGGGATGATCAGCGCCCTGGCCGGCGGCTACCAGGAGATGCTCGACAGCCTGACCGGCGAGGCGGCATGGTCGGCCAGGACGTTCGGCCTGCTGCCGGACGGGCAGCGGGCCAGGCGGCGAGCCGCGAACGACACGGCCGCCCCCCTCCCCGCGGACCTGCTGCAGGATCTGTTCGCGGCGCAGGCCGCCCGCGCCCCGGATGCACCCGCGGTCGTGAGCACGTCCGCGGTGCTCAGCTACGGCGAGCTGTTCCGGCGCGCGGCGCACGCCGCGGCCTGGCTGCGGGCCCGGCAGCTGCGGCGGGACGAGCTCGTCGGCCTGGTCATGCGCCGGGGACCCGAGCAGATCGTGGGGATCCTGGCCACGCTGATGGCCGGCGGCGCCTACCTGCCGGTGGACGCGGCGCTCCCGGACGCCCGGGTGCGCTACATGCTGGCCGACGGGCAGGTGCGCTGCGTGCTGACCAACGCCGGCTGGCAGGCCGCCCCCGGCATCGACACGCTGGCGCTGTCGACGGGCAGCCCGCTCATCGCGGAGCAGCCGGGCCCGGAAGGTCTCGGGCAGGCAGGTCACGGCGGCGAACCGCAGCCCGGGGCGACTCCGGACGACCTGGCGTACGTGCTCTACACCTCGGGCAGCACGGGTGAGCCCAAGGGCGTCATGATCAGCCACCGCAGCGTCGCGAACGTCGTGACCGACTGCAATGCCCGATTCGGCGTCGGCCCGGACGACCGGTTCCTCGCGGTCAGCGCCTTCACCTTCGACCTGTCCGTCTACGACGTGTTCGGCGCGCTCAGCGCGGGCGCCGCGCTGGTCCTGCCCGAGGCGGACCGGGCCGCCGACCCGGCGCACTGGCTGGAGCTCTGCGAGGCCTTCGGCGTCACCGTGTGGAACTCGGTGCCGGCCATCGCGGGCCTGCTGGCCGAGCAGGCAGAACTCGACGGCGGGGCCCGGCTGGCCCGGCTGCGGCTGGTCATGCTGAGCGGCGACCGCATCCCGCCGGCCCTGCCGGCCGCACTGCGCCGCGTCAAGCCCGGCCTGACGCTTATCTCCCTCGGCGGCCCGACCGAGACCACGATCTGGAACATCTGGCATCCGGTCGCCGACGGCGCCGCCGGCGACCGGATCCCGTACGGCCGGCCCAACGCGAACAACCGCGCCTACATCCTGGACGCCGACGGCCTGGACGCGCCGGACTGGGTCACCGGCGAGATCTGCGCCGCGGGCGCCGGACTGGCCCGGGGCTACTGGGCTGACCAGGCGCGGACGGCCGAGCGCTTCGGCTACGACAAGCGCCTCGGCGAGCGCATCTACCGGACCGGGGACCTGGGCCGCTACCTGCCCGACGGGAACATCGACATCGTCGGCCGCAGCGACTTCCAGATCAAGGTCAACGGCTACCGGATCGAGGCCGGCGAGGTCGAGACGCGGCTGACGGCGATGGACGCGGTCAAGCAGGCCGTGGTGGTGCGGCAGGCGGCGGCGCGCGGCGACCGGCTGGTGGCGCACCTCGTCCCGGCCGGCGACGTCCGCCCCGGCGAGGCCGAGATCGGGCGGGCCCTGCGGGCGCACCTGCCGGACTACATGACGCCGTCCGCGATCGTGTGGCACGACAGCCTGCCGCTGACCCCGAATGGCAAGGTGGACCGCGGCAGGCTCGCCGCGACAGCGACATCCACTGGGCCGCCGACTGGGCCGCCGACTGGGCCGCCGGCCGGGACGCCGTCAGCGGCGGCTGCGGCCCGCGGCGGCGAGATCACCGGCCTGGAGCGGGAACTGGCCGGCCTGTGGGCGTCGGTGCTGCGCATCCCGCCCGCGGCCATCGGCCGCGACAGCAGGTTCTACGACCTCGGCGGCGACTCCCTGGCCGCGGCCAGGATCTTCGCGCGCGTGCGCAAGCAATTCGGGGTAAGCATCACCCTAGACCGGCTGCACGAGATCCAGACGGTCCAGGCGATGGCCGCCGTCGTGCAGACGGGGCGCGCGGCCACCGGGGAAGCGGGTCCCGCGTGAGCGGCAGTGTCATCAACGCGATCGTGGCCGCGCCGCCGCCGGCCGGCCACCAGATCAGGTTCGCCCGGCTCGGCGGCGTCAGCAGCATGACGTTAACTGACCTGCATGCCGCGGCGGAGCGGCTGGCCCGTGGCCTGTCCGGGCTGGGCATCGGGCCGGGTGACCGGATCGGCATCCTCGCGTCGAACCGGCTGGAGTGGGTCCTGCTCGATCTGGCGGCCCTGCGCCTCAAGGCCGTGACCGCGGGGTTCGAACCGGGCAAGTTCGACCCGGACGCCGCCCTGCTGAGCAAGTACCGGCTGGCCGTGCTCTTCACCGACCGCCCGGCGGACGGGCCGGGCATCCGCCCGGTCGGCGACGTGGCCGTCCTGATCGACGGCGCCGACCCGGCCAGCCCGCTGCCCGTCGCGGCCTACCGTCCCGACGACGTGACGACGATCAAGTTCACCTCGGGTAGCACGGGGGAACCGAAAGGCCTCGGCGCCACGGCCGGCAGCATCGACAGCTCGATCAACGCGGTGCAGGAACTCTTCGGGCACCGCGCCGGGGACGACCTGTTCGTGTTCCTGCCGCTGTCCCTGCTCCAGCAGCGGTACTGGATCTACTCGGCGCTGCGGTTCGGTCACGACGTCACCGTCACCACCTACGAGGCCGCCTTCGCGACCCTGCGCCAGGCCAGCCCGACGGTGGTCATGGGCGTGCCGGCCTTCTACGAAACGGCGCGGCGGCACATCGAGTCGAGGGCCGGGGCGACGCCCTCCGGCGACGCGCTGCGGGCGGCGGCCACCGGCCTGTTCGGCAGCCGGATCCGGTACCTGTGGACCGGATCGGCCCCGGCCAGGCCGTCCATGCTGCGGTTCTACACCGCAGCAGGCCTGCCGATCTACGAGGGCTACGGCCTGAACGAGACCTGCATCGTCAGCAAGAACCATCCGGGCGCGCACCGGGAGGGCAGCGTCGGCCAGGTGCTGGCCGGCAAGAAGGTGCTGTTCGGCCCGGACGGGCTGATCAGCGTGCACAGCGAGCATCCGGTCAACCGGCGCTACGAGTACGCCGGTCCCGGCGAGTCCGAGCGCGTGTTCGGCGTGGACGGCACGGTGCGCACCGGCGACCTCGGCTACGTCGACGACGACGGCTTCCTGTTCATCCGCGGCCGGGCCGACGACGTGATCGTCCTCGACAACGGCAGGAAGGTGATCGTCCGGCCGCTCGAGGAGTACCTGAAGGCCAGCCCGGCGATCGAGGAGTGCGTGGTGTTCTGCCCCGCGCAGACTCACCTGGTCGCCGTGGTCTCGCCGTCGGGTCAGCCCGCGGACGAGGCAGCGATCACGGCGCGGCTGGCCGCGGCGAACGCCACCTTCGGCCGGGACGAGCAGATCGCCGGGCTGGTGATCGCCCGCGAACCGTTCGGAATCGAGAATGGCCTGCTGACATCGCAGTTCAAGCCGCGCAGACAGCGGATCCTGGAGACCTACCTGACGCAGGTCAACGCCGCCGGCCATCCTGCCCATCCCTCCGCTGGGCAGCGGACCTCAGCACGGGCGGCCCGCCATGACGCCTGACCTGAAGGCCGCCGCGGCCGGCCCGGCCGCGAGCTCGGCGGCGCCGGCCGGGGGCGCGTTCGCCAACCGGGACTTCGTCAAGCTGTGGGCCGGGCAGACCGTGTCGCTGATCGGCACGCAGGTCACCCAGTTCGCGATGCCGCTGGTGGCGGTGCTCACGCTCAACGCCACGGTGTTCCAGGTCGGGCTGCTGTTCGCGATGCGCTTCGTCCCGGTGATCCTGCTGTCGGTGTTCGCCGGCGTCTGGCTTGACCGCAGGCGCCGCAGGCCGGTGCTGATCAGCTGTGCCTTCGGCAACGCCGCGCTGATCGGCCTGGTGCCGATCGCGGCGGAGACCGGCATCCTGTCCATCGGCCTGCTCTACGTCGTGACCGCGCTGGTCGGCACGCTGAATATGGCATTCGACGTCCGCGCCCTCTCCTACGTGCCCCAACTGGTGGAGCCGCGGCACCTGGCCGAGAGCAACGGCAGGATCCAGGCCAGCACCGCGTTCGCGGGCGTCTCTGGTCCCGCGCTCGCCGGGGTGCTGGTCGGCCTGATCACCGCGCCGATCACCCTGTCGGTGGACGCGGTGTCCTACCTGTTCTCCGCGTTCGGCCTGATCAGCATCAGGAAGCCGGAGCCGGATCCGGAGATCCCGGCCCATCGTCCCTCGGTGCTGGGCTCGATCGCGGAAGGCTTCAGAGCGGTCTACGGCAGCAGGCTGCTGCGGGCGCTGCTTACCCAGTCGACCACGCTCAACCTGTTCTTCGGCTCGTTCATCACGATCTTCGTGGTGTACGCGGTCAGAACCCTCGGCCTCAGCCCGTTCCAGCTCAGCATCGTCATGGGCGCCGCCGCGGCCGGCGGCCTGCTCGGGGCGCTGTCGGCCGCCCGCGTCCGCAATGTGCTCGGGTTCGGGCGCTCGATGGCCGTGGCGACCATCTGCATGGCGGCCGCGCCGCTGCTGCTGCTGATCCCGCGTCACGCCGGCCCGCTTTCGGTGGCCGTGCTGGCGATCGGGCAGCTCATCTACGGCGGCAGCGTCTCGATGTTCAACGTGAACGGCATCACGCTGCGGCAGGTCGTCACGCCGAGGCGGCTGCTGGCCCGGATGAACGCGACCTATCGCATGCTGCTGTTCGGCGTGGCCCCGATCGGCGGGGTGATGGGCGGACTGCTCGGCGGTGCCCTGGGGCTGCGCTCCGGGCTGATGATCTCGCTGATCCTGATGACCTCGCCGGCCGGCTGGCTCGTGCGCTCGCCGGTATTCCGGCTTGCCGAGATGCCTCCCGGGCCGCCGCCTGCGCCCGGAGCCCCCGGCCACCTCGGGCCACCTCAAGCCACCTCGACCGCGACGGACCCCGCGAAGGACGGAGAGAACCGATGACCGAAGCCCCCGCGTCGTTCGCGCAGGAGCAGCTGTGGTTCATCGACGAGTTTCACCACGGCCTCGCGGCGCACAACGTCGCGCATCAGGTGCGGCTGCGCGGGCCGCTGGACGTGGCGGCGCTGGGCCGGGCGCTCGACGGCCTGGTGGCCAGGCACGAGGCGCTGCGGACGCGGCTGGTCGCGGGCGACGACGGCCGGCCGGTGCAGCTGATCGACCCGCCGGCCCCGGTGCCGCTCGAGCTGACCGACCATGCCGGGCTCGGGCGGGAGGCAGCCTCCGCCCGGCTGCGCGAGCTCGCGGAAGCCGAGGCACTGCACCCGTTCCAGCTCGCCCGTGATCACTTGCTGCGGGCCCGCCTGGTGCGGCTGGCCGCGGCCGAGCACGTGCTGGTGATCGTGGCGCACCGCGCGGTGCTCGACGACTGGTCGGCCGGCCTGCTGCTGCGGGATCTGGCCGCGCTGTACCGCGCTGCGGCGGCCGGCGGGGCCGCCGGGCTGGCCGAGCCGCCCCAGTTCGCCGGATACGTCGCGTGGCAGCGGCAGCATCTGCAGGGCCCGGTGCGGACCGCGCTGGATGACTACTGGCGCGGCGCGATGGCCGGCTTCGAGACGTCGCAGTTTCCGGCCGACCGTCCGCGTCCGCTGCTGGCCGACCACGACGGCGCGGTCGAGACCGCCATGATCGACCCCGGACTGCTGGACGGCCTGAAGGAGCTGAGCCGTCAGGCGGACACCACCCTGGACGTGACGCTGCTGGCCGCACTTCAGGCACTGCTGCACCGCTACACCGGGCAGGTCGACGTGACCATCGGCGCGGTCAGCGCCAACCGGGATAGGCCGCAGTTCGCGTCGCTGGTCGGCTCGCTGGCCAACACGCTGCCGGTCCGCGCTGACCTGTCGGGTGACCCGGCGTTCACCGACCTGCTGGGCCGCGTGCGGCAGGCGGCACAGGCCGCGCGTGACCATCAGGATCTGCCGTTCGCCCAGGTGGTCGAGGCCCTGAACGTTGAGGCGCTGAACGTCGAGCGCGACACGAGCCGGTTCCCCGTCTTCCAGATCGGGTTCGGCTGCCGTGAGCCGGCCGGCGACATCGAATCGGCGGGCGTGCTGTTCGGCCGCGAGAACGTCGAGGTGCGGGCCTCGATGTACGACATCAGCTTCCTGGCCGAGCCGCGCCCCGGCGGGCTGTGGCTGGAGGTCACCTACACCCCCGCGCTGTTCGACGCGGCCACGGTGCGACGGCTGCTCGGCCATCTCGGCGTGCTGCTTGCGGGGGTGGCGGCGGATCCCTCGGCCCGGCTGTCGCAGTTGCCGGTGCTGACCGCCGATGAGCTGCGACGCGAGCTGACCGAGTGGAACGACACGGCGGTCCAGTTTCCGCCGGTGTGCATCCATCAGGGCTTCGAGGCCCAGGTCGCTTCCTGCCCTGATGCGGTCGCGGCGCAGTTCGAGGGCCAGCGGGTGTCGTATGCCGAGCTGAACAGCCACGCGAACCGGATCGCCCGCCGGCTGCGCGCGCTGGGAGCAGGCCCCGAGGCGCTGGTCGGGGTGTGCATGCGGACCGGGCTGGGCCGGCTGGCGGCGCTGCTGGGGGTCTGGAAGGCAGGCGCCGGGTACGTGCCGCTGGACCCCGAGGTACCGGCCGAGCGGCTGGCGTTCATGATGGCCGACACCCAGATGACGGTGGTGGTGACCGATGAGGCGAGCGCCGGGTGCCTGCCCGCCGTCGATGACGTGACGGTGCTGTCGCTGGACGCCGGGCAGGAGCAGATCCGCGCCCTGGACGGCAGCGATCTGGCCGATATCGGAGTGACCCCGGCGAACGTGGCTTACGTGATCTACACGTCCGGATCGACGGGTCGGCCGAAGGGCGTGGTGGTCGAGCACCGGCAGGCGATCAACTTCCTGCAGGGGATGGCCGGGCCCTGGCGGATCGGCCCGTCCACCGTGCTGCTGTCGTTCGCGGCGTTCACCTTCGACGTGTCGGTGATGGACATGTTCATGCCGCTGCTGGCGGGCGGCCGCGTGGTGCTGGCCCCCGCCGGGACGCTGCACTCGCCGCCGCGGCTCGCCGCGCTGATCCGCGACGCCCGCGTGACGTTCGCCTGCCTGCCGCCGGCCGTGCTCACCCTGCTGCGCGGGGAGGACTTTCCCGACCTGCGGATCTTGCTGTCGGCGGGGGAGGAGCTGTCGAGCGAGCTGCTGCGGGCCTGGATGCGGGACGGCCTGGAGATCTATAACGGCTACGGCCCGACCGAGGCGTCCATCGGCTCGACGTTCATGAAGCTGGAGCCGCAGACCCCGCTGCCGCCGCCGATCGGGCGACCCAAGCCGAACTATCAGGCCTACGTCCTGGACACGCACCTGAACCCGGTGCCGGTCGGGGTGACCGGTGAGCTGCACATCGGCGGGGCCGGGGTGGCGCGCGGCTACCTGGGCCGGCCGGAGCTGACGAACGAGCGGTTCATTCCCGATCCGTTCCGGCCGGCTCCCGGCGCGCGGCTGTACAAGACCGGGGACCTGGTCCGGCGCCGGGCCGACGGCACGATCGTGTTCGCGGGCCGGATCGACAACCAGGTGAAGATCCGCGGGCTGCGGGTCGAGCTGGGCGAGATCGAGGCCGCGCTGGCCGCCCACCCTGCCATCGCCCAGGCCGTCGTCATCGTGGCCGCCGACCAGGCCGGGAGCCAGCAGCTCGTCGGCTACCTGCGGGCTGCCGGCGGGGCCGCGCCGGAGATCGCCGACGTCCGCCGGCACCTGGCGCGGTCGCTGCCCGGCTACATGATCCCGACGTACCTGATCGTGCTGGACGAGCTTCCCCTCACCGCGCACGGGAAGATCGACAAGGCCGCGCTCCCGGCCCCCCAGGGCAGCGGCGCCGGCGCCGAGCGGGTGCCGCCGCGGACGCTGATCGAGACCATCCTGGTGGATCTCTACGCCACCGTGCTCGGCCACGAGCAGCTGGGCACCGCCGACAGCTTCTTCGATGTCGGCGGCAACTCGCTGCAGGCCATGCAGCTCATCACGAAGCTGCGCAGCACCCTCGCGGTCGACCTGGACATCAGCGACGTGTTCCTGACCCCCACGCCGCAGCAACTCGCCGGGCTGCTCCGCGGCAAGCACGGCTTCGAGGACTCCGACCTGGGTCCAGACGGCATAGCGGAACTGACCGTCCCGGCGGCCCCGGCCGCGGCCGGCCCGGCCGGCGCGACCTGAGCCAGGAGGCGACATGCTGACCGATTCCCAGCGCGAAGCACTGGCGGCCCGGCTGCGGCGCGGTCGGCCGGACGCGGCGAGCGCGATTCCGCGGCGGCCGGCCGGGCCGGCCGGCCTGCCGCTGTCCGGGCTGCCGCTGTCGTCCGGGCAGGAGCAGCTGTGGTTCCTCGACCGGTTCGCGCCCGGGCTGGCGGCCTACAACATCCCGCTGGCGCTGCGGCTGTCCGGCCCGCTGGACGCCGGGGCGCTGGGCCGGGCGCTCGACGGGCTGATGGCCCGGCACGAGGCGCTGCGCACCCGGCTGGTCGCGGGCGCCGACGGCCGTCCCGCCCAGGTGATCGACCCGCCGCGGCCCCAGGCACTCGAAGTGACCGACCTGACCGTGCTAGCTGGGCCGGCAGAGCCGGCAGTGCTAGCTGACCCGACGGAACTAGCTGACCCGACGGAGCTGACCGACCCGGCGGAGCTGGCCGACCCGACCGGGCCTGACCCCGGTCTGCGTCAGGCCCGGCTGGATGAGTTCATTCGCGCTGCGGCGATGCGGCCGTTCAGCCTGGCCGACGAGCCGCTGCTGCGGGCCTGGCTGGTGCGGCTGGCTCCGGACGAGCACGTGCTGCTGGTGGTGGTGCATCACGCGGTGTTCGACGGCTGGTCGGTGCGGGTGCTCACCGCGGACCTGGCCGCGCTGTACCGGGCGGAGGCCAGCGGCGAGCCGTCCGGGCTGGCTGAGTTGCCGGTGCAGTTCGCCGACTTCGCGGTGTGGGAGCGGCAGCAGCAGGCAGGCCCGGCCCAGACCGAGCTGGAGGAGTACTGGCGCAAGACGCTGGACGGGGCCGAGACGGTGCGGTTCCCGGCCGACCGGCCGCGGCCGTTGGTGGAGAGCTTCGAGGGCGCGCTGGCCGAGCTGACGACCGGCCGCGGGCTGCTGGACGGGCTGCGGGAGCTGAGCCGCCGGGAGGGCACGACGCTGTTCGTCACGCTGCTGGCCGCGCTGCTGGCGCTGCTGGCGCGCTACACCGGCCAGGACGACCTGGTGGTCGGCACGGTCAGCGCCAACCGCGGCCGGGAGGAACTGGCGCCGCTGATCGGATACCTCGTCAACACGCTGCCGATCCGCGCCGACCTGTCGGGGGATCCCGCGTTCACCGAGCTGCTCGCCCGGGTGCGGGAGGCGAGCGTGGGCGCGTTCGCCCACCAGGATCTGCCGTTCGGCCGGCTGGTGCAGGCGGTAGGGGCGGAGCGGGACGCGGGCCGCTCCCCGGTCTTCCAGATCGCGCTGACCTACGCCGAGCGAGACGCTGCCCCCGCCTCCGCCGCTGGCGTCGAGTTCACCCTCACCGACCTGATCGTCGGGGTCGAGGCCGCGAAGTTTGACCTGTCGTTCGCGGCCGAGGCGCGGCCGGGCGGGCTGTGGGTGGAGTGCTCGTATAAGACCGGGCTGTTTGACGCGGCGACGATCGAGCGGCTGCTGGGGAACCTTGAGGTGCTGCTGGCGGGGGTGGCGGCGGATCCGTCGGCGCGGCTGTCGCAATTGCCGGTGCTGACCCCCGACGAACTGCGCCGCGAGATGGTGGAGTGGAACGACACGGCGGCACAGTTCCCGCCGGTGTGCGTGCACCAGGCGTTTGAGGCCCAGGTGGCCCGCGCCCCGGATGCGGTCGCGGCGCAGTTCGGGGATGAGTGCTGGTCGTATGCGGAGCTGGACCGGCAGGCGAACCGGATCGCGCGGCGGCTGCGCCAGCTGGGCACCGGGCCCGAGGTGCTGGTCGGGGTGTGCATGGCGGCGGGGCTGCGGCGGCTGGCCGGGCTGCTGGGGATCTGGAAGGCCGGCGGGGGATACGTGCCGCTAGATCCGGCGCTGCCGGCCGAGCGACTGGCGTTCATGATGGCCGACACCGCGATGACGGCCGTGCTGGCCGACGATTCGACCAGGCAGAAGCTGCCGGAGGCCGGCGTGGCGGTGGTCTCGCTGGACGCCGAGTGGGAGCAGATCGCCGGCCAGGACGGCAGAGCACTGGACGACACCGGGGTCACCCCGGCGAACGCGGCGTACGTGATCTACACCTCGGGGTCGACCGGCCGGCCAAAGGGCGTGCTGGTCGAGCACCGGCAGACCACGAGCTACCTGTACGGCATGATGCAGCGGTGCGGCATGCGCGCCTCAGATGTCATGGCGCAGTTTGCGTCGCTGAGCTTCGACGCGTCCGTGATGGATATGTTCATGCCGCTGCTGGCGGGCGGCCGGGTGGTGCTCGCCCCGGCCGAGACGCTGCACTCGCCGCCGCGGCTGGCCGCCATGCTCCGCGACCGGCGCGTCACTGTCGTGTTCCTCACCCCCGCCGTCCTCGGGCTGCTGACCGGGGAACAGTTCGGTGACCTGCGGGTGCTCATCTGCGGCGGCGAGGAGCTCCCGGCCGAGCTGGCCGGCCGCTGGATCCGCCCGGGCCTGCACTTCGTCAACGCCTACGGCCCGACCGAGACCACGATCCTCGCGACCTACCAGGAACTGGATGCGTCCACGCCGCTGCCGCCGCCGATCGGCCGGCCGCTGCCCAACTACCGGGCGTACGTGCTGGACGGTCACCTGAACCCGGTGCCGGCCGGGGTAACGGGCGAACTGCACATCGGCGGGGCGGGGGTGGCGCGTGGTTACCTGGGCAGGCCGGAGCTGACCGACGAGCGGTTCATCCCGGATCCGTTCACGCCCGGGGCCCGGCTGTACAAGACGGGGGACCTGGCCCGGCGTCTTGCTGACGGGGCGATCGTGTTCGGCGGCCGGATCGATGACCAGGTGAAGATCCGCGGGCTGCGGGTCGAGCTGGGCGAGATCGAGACCGCGCTGGCCGCCCACCCGGCCATCGCCCAGGCCGTCGTCACCGTGCTTCCGGGGCCGGCCGGGGACCAGCAGCTCCTCGCCTACCTGCGACCCGAGCCCGGGTCCGAGCCTGACCCGGCGGACGTGCGGAAGCAGCTGGCCCGCACGCTGCCCGGCTACATGATCCCCAACCGCCTGATCATCGTCGGCTCGTTCCCGATTACCGCCAGCGGCAAGATCGACAAGGCGGCCCTGCCCGCGCCGGAAGAGCCGCAGGCGGCCGGGCACGTCCCGCCGGACGGCCTGATCGAGACCATCCTGGTCGACCTCTACGCGACCGTGCTCGGCCGGGACGAGGTCGGCGCCACCGACAGCTTCTTCGACCTCGGCGGCAGCTCCCTGCAGGCCATGCGCCTGGTCAGCATCCTGGACGACGAGCTTGAGGTGGACGTCGGGGGAGCAGCGGTCTTCCTGGCCCCCACCCCGCGGCGGCTCGCCGCGCTGCTGCGCGATCAGCACGGCCTGGATGAGGCCGGCCCCGGTGCCGAAGGCACCGAAGAGCAGCTCACCGAAGGAGAACGAAGCGCAGATGCTATCTGAGTCCCAGCGGGCGGCGATGACCGCGCGGTTGCGCGGCCGGGGAGCAGCCGGAGCCGGACGCATCGGCCGGCGCCCGGCCGGGCTGGCCGGCCTGCCGCTGTCCTACGGGCAGGAGCAGCTGTGGTTCCTTGACCGGTTCTCTCCCGGAGTGGCGGCCTACAACATCCCGCTGACCATAGGCCTGTCCGGCCCGCTGGACGCCGGGGCGCTCGGCCAGGCGCTGGACCGGCTGGTGGCGCGGCACGAGGCGCTGCGAACCCGGCTGGTCGCGGGCGCTGACGGCCGTCCGGTGCAGGTGATCGACCCGCCGCGGCCCCAGGCACTCGAGGTGACGGACCTGACCGCACTCGAGCCCAGCCGGCAACGGCCCCGGCTGGGCGAGCTCATCGGCGCCGAATCGCTGCGGCCGTTCAGCCTCGCCGACGAGCCGCTGCTGCGGACCTGGCTGGTGCGGCTGGCTCCGGACGAGCACGTGCTGCTGGCGGTGGTGCACCATGCGGTGTTCGACGGCTGGTCGGCCCGCGTGTTCACGGCGGACCTGGCCGCGCTGTACCGGGCCGCGGCCGCCGGCGAGCCGTCCGGGCTGGCTGAGCTGCCCGTGCAGTTCGCCGACTTCGCGGTGTGGGAGCGGCAGCGGCTGGCGGGTCCGGTGCTGACCGAGCTGGAGGAGTACTGGCGCAAGACGCTGGACGGGGCCGAGACGGTGCGGTTCCCGGCCGACCGGCCGCGGCCGGTAGTGGAGAGCTTCGCGGGCGCGCTGGCCCAGCGGATGACCGATCGCGGCCTGCTGGACGGGCTGCGGGAGCTGAGCCGCCGGGAGGGCACGACGCTGTTCGTCACGCTGCTGGCCGCGCTGCTGGCGCTGCTGGCGCGCTACACCGGCCAGGACGACCTGGTGGTCGGCACGGTCAGCGCCAACCGCACCCGCAGCGTGCTCGCGCCGCTGATCGCGTTCCTGGTCAACACGCTGCCGATCCGCGCCGACCTGTCGGGGGATCCATCGTTCACCGAGCTGCTGGCCCGGGTGAAGGAGGCCACGGTCGGCGCCTACGCGCACCAGGATCTGCCGTTCGGCCTGCTCGTACAGGCCCTGGGCGTACCGCGCGACGCGGGCCGGTCCCCGGTCTTCCAGATCGCGCTGAGCTACGCCGAGCAGGACACCACCCCGGTCAGGGCCGCGGACGTGGAGTTCCGCACCGAGCCGGCCGCCGGCATCAACGCGGCGAAGTTTGACCTGTCGTTCGCGGCCGAGGCGCGGCCGGGCGGGCTGTGGGTGGAGTGCTCGTATAAGACCGGGCTGTTTGACGCGGCGACGATCGAGCGGCTGCTGGCGAACCTTGAGGTGCTGCTGCGGGGCGTAGCGGCGGATCCGTCGGCGCGGCTGTCGCAGCTGCCGGTGCTGACCGCCGATGAGCTGCACCGGGAACTGGCCGAGTGGAACGACACGGCGGCACAGTTCCCGCCGGTGTGCCTGCATCAGGGGTTCGAAGCTCAGGCCGCCCGCGCCCCGGATGCGATAGCGGCGCAGTTCGAGGATGAGTGCTGGTCCTACGGGGAGCTGGACCGGCAGGCGAACCGGATCGCGCGGCGGCTGCGCGGCCTCGGGGTAGGGCCTGAGGTACTGGTCGGAGTGTGCATGCAGAGCGGCCTGCGCAGGCTCGCGGCGCTGCTGGGGATCTGGAAGGCCGGCGGCGGGTACGTGCCGCTGGACCCGGCGCTGCCGACTGAGCGGCTGGCGTTCATGATGGCCGACACCGCCATGACCGTCGTGCTCACCGATGCACCCGGCACCGGATGCGTACCCGCCAATGACACGGTAACGGTCCTGTCGCTGGACGCCGAGTGGGAGCAGATCTCCGGCCTGGACGACACTGCCCTGGACGACACTGCCGTGGACGACACCGGGGTCACCGCGGCGAACGCGGCCTACGTGATCTACACCTCGGGGTCGACCGGCCGGCCGAAGGGCGTGCTGGTCGAGCACCGGCAGGCTGCGAACTTCGTGTCCGGCATGGCCCGCCGGTGCGGCATGACGGCCGCCGATTCGATGCTGCAGTTCGCGTCGCTGAGCTTCGACGCGTCCGTGCACGACATGTTCATGCCGCTGCTGGCCGGCGCGCGGGTGGTGCTCGCATCGGCCGAGACGCTGCACTCGCCGCCGCGGCTGGCCGCGCTGATCCGCGAGTCCCGGGTGACCTTCGTCTGCCTGCCGCCGGCGGTGCTCAGCCTGCTCGCCGACGAGCAGTTCCCGGATCTGCGCATGCTGACCTCCGGCGGCGAGGAGCTGTCCGCCGAGCTGGCCCGCCGGTGGATCCGGCCGGGCCTGCGCTTCATCAATGACTACGGCCCGACCGAGGCGAGCGTCACGGCCACCTGCGCGGAGCTGGACGCGGCCACGCCGCTGCCGCCGCCGATCGGGCGGCCGCTGCCGAACTATCAGGCGTACGTCCTGGACGGTCGCCTCAACCCGGTGCCGGCCGGGGTGACCGGCGAGCTGCACATCGGCGGGGCCGGGGTGGCCCGCGGCTACCTGGGCAGGCAGGAGCTGACGAACGAGCGGTTCATTCCCGATCCGTTCCGGGCCGCCCCCGGCGCCCGGCTGTACAAGACCGGCGACCTGGCTCGCCGCCGGGCCGACGGCACGATCATGTTCGCGGGCCGGATCGATGACCAGGTGAAGATCCGCGGGCTGCGGGTCGAGCTGGGCGAGATCGAGGCCGCGCTGGCCGCTCACCCGGCCATCGCCCAGGCCGTCGTCACCGTGCTCGCGGGGCCGGCCGGGGACAGTCAGCTCGCCGCCTACCTGCGGCCCGAGCCCGGCTCCGAGCCTGACCCAGGCAGCCTGCATGCGCACCTCGGCGGCACCCTGCCCGGCTACATGATCCCCGAGCACCTGATCATGGTCGGCTCCTTCCCGCTCACCACCAGCGGCAAGATCGACAAGACCGCGCTGCCGCCGCCGGCCCCGCGGCAGGCGGCCGATCACGTCGCCCCGGCCACCTCCACCGAGACCATCCTGGTTGGCCTCTACGCCGCCGTGCTCGGCCGGGCGAAGGTCGGCGTGACCGACAGCTTCTTCGACCTCGGCGGCAGCTCCCTGCAGGTCATGCGCCTGGTCAGCAGGATCAGCGCCGAGGCCGGCGCCGATGTCGGCGTCAGCACCGTGTTCCTGCATCCCACCCCCCGGCAG
>DASXME010000057.1:0-7290 GCA_036495825.1 Streptosporangiaceae bacterium | reverse complement strand
GCGGCACCGCGGCCGGCCCGGCCAGCCTGGTCAGCCCGGCGGAGAAGGAGGCGCCGCCGCCCGCGGGGTTCCGCAACCCGCAGCCGTGCTCGTCGTACAGGAGGGCGGCACCAGCCTCGCCACGCCGCTGCTGGCCGGCGTGATCGCCGACGCCGACCAGGCCGCGGGCTCGACGCTCGGCTTCCTCAACCCCGAGCTGTACCGGGCCTACACGGCTAGTCCGGCGGCGTTCAACGACATCGTGCGGCCGGCCAACCCCGACGCGGCGGGCATGGTCCGCGTCGACTACATCAACGGGATCAACGCCGTCCGCGGGTACATCATGAGCCTGCGGGCGCTCGACTACGAGGGCCCGGAAACCTTCTGCGACGCGACCGGCAACTGCGCCACCCGCGACGTCACGACCACGACCGCGCCCGGGTTCGACGGCCTGACCGGGATGGGCTCGATCAACGGCAGCTTCATCGCCACCCTGTCGAAGTTCTGACGCACGCCTGGCGGGGCACCTCGGCCTCTCCGCGGTGCCCCGCCAGGCGCTCCCGGCCCAGCGCGCTTGCCAATAAAAGTGATATCAGTATGATAGGCGATTATCACGTTGGCAAGGAGACGCAGATGAACCAGCAGATCACATCCGGGGCCGCGGCCCCCGGCCTGCCCAACCGGAACATCACCGAGCGTGCGGCTCGCTCGGCCTCCGGGGTCATGGTCCTGGTGCTGGGCACCGGGACGCTGATCGCGGGAGTGGTGGTGCTGGTCGTGGCGGGCAAGAATCTCCACGGGGCGGCCCGGGTGGCGGTGATCCTGGCCGGCGTCGTGGTGCTGATCCTGGCCGCGGGTGCCCTGCGCGGCCTCACTCCGGTCGTGGCCGGCCAGGCCCGGGTCATCCAGTTGTTCGGCCGGTACCAGGGGACGATCCGCGACGCCGGCCTGAAGTGGGTAAATCCGTTCACCCGCAGGCGCGAGGTGTCCACTCGGATCCGCAACCTGGAGACCGCGATGGCCAAGGTCAACGACGCGGACGGCAATCCGATCGAGATCGCGGCCGTGGTGGTCTGGCAGGTGCAGGACACGGCCAAGGCCCTCTACGCGGTGGACGCGTTCAAGCAGTTCGTGGCCACCCAGGCCGAGACGGCGGTGCGGCACATCGCCACCAGCTTTTCCTACGATTCGCACGGCAGCGGCGAGCTGTCGCTGCGGGACAACGCGGACGAGATCACCCAGCAGCTGTCCACCGAGATCGCCGCCAGGGTCGCCTCCGCCGGCGTGCACGTCATCGAGTCGCGGCTGACCCGGCTGTCCTACGCTTCGGAGATTGCCCAGGCCATGCTGCGACGCCAGCAGGCCACCGCCGTGGTCGACGCGCGGCAGCGCATCGTCGAGGGCGCGGTGGGCATGGTCCGGATGGCGCTGAGCCGGCTCGAGGAGGAGGGCGTGGTCGAGCTGGACGAGGAGCGGAAGGCCACCATGGTGTCCAACCTGCTCGTGGTCCTCTGCAGCGAGCAGGCCACGCAGCCGGTGGTCAACACCGGCTCGCTCTACGTCTAGGAACGGCCGGGCCCGACAGTGAGTGAGCGTAAGAGCGTCTTGCTGCGGCTCGATCCCGCGGTGCACGACGCACTCGCCCGATGGGCCGCGGACGAGCTGCGCAGCACCAACGCCCAGATCGAGTTCCTGCTGCGCCGGGCGCTGGGCGACGCGGGCCGGATGCCCGGGCACGCGGGCCGGATGCGCCGACCGGGACGGCCGCGCGCGCAGGAGCCGACCGAGAACGGCGGCGAGGCCGGCGACGGCTGAGCTTCGGCCGGCGGCGAGTCAGGCGTGCCGCGGGCCGAAGAAGATCACCGCGACGCCGATGGCCACGATGGCGGCGCCCAGCCAGTCGTAGTTGTCCGGCCGGTGCCCGTCGATGGCCCATCCCCACAGCAGGCTCATGATCACGAACACCCCGCCGTAGGCGGCGTAGACCCGGCCGAAGTCGGCGGAGTGCTGCAGCGCCGGGATGATCCCGTAGACACACAGGATGACCGCGCCGGCCACGCCGACCGGCCACGGAGATCCCTAGCGGAGCCAGCGCCAGACGAGGTAGCCGCCGCCGATCTCGGCCAGCCCGGCGGCTACGAACAGGCCGACACTGCGCAAGACGTCCATCACCCGGACCTTAGCGGCAGCAATACCGCCCACGGGCCCGAGTCGCCGACCACGGGAGACGGGGTTACCGTCGAGTCATGGAACTGAGTGCGGATGAACCGGGGCCGGGCTGGGCCCCGCAGGCGTGCACGCTGCCGGACGCGCAGCGGCCCCAGCGGGCGGCGCAGTTCAGCGGGCTGTTCGGCGAGGCGGTGCTCGGCGTCGAGCGGGCCGGGCCGACCCGGCTGCTCATTGACCTGCGGCCCAGCCCGCAGGTCGCCGGGCGGGTGGCGGAGCTGGTCACGGCCGAGACGGGCTGCTGCTCGTTTTTCACCTTCACGCTCACGATGGCCGCCAGCCAGCTGGTCCTCGAGGTCACGGTGCCCGACCGGCACATCGACGTGCTGGACGGCCTGGCCGCTCAGGCGGCCGCAGACGCCGCGGCCGCGCCGTAAGCAGCCTGCACAGTGCAGCCTCCACAGCGCCGGCCGGGCTGACGCAGGTCAGAGCTCGTCCTGCTGGACTCCGGGAGCGTCGGGGCTGACGCCCCTGGCGTCCTGCTCGAGCGCGGCGACGTCGGCCGCCGCGGCCTGCTTGACCGCTTCATCGCGAGCCGACAGCGGCCCGAAGCGCCGCGGCCGGAGCGCCAGCCGCCGGGAGTAGCGGCCGACCACGACCAGGACCAGGACGACGACGATGACGATCAGGACCACGTCCCCCGCGGAAAAGCCCGACGAGCCCGACGAGGCCGCGGCCCACGCACTGACCTGGCTGAGATTGGATGCCACCGGCCGCCTCCCGAGCTGCATCATGCGCCGCGCGGCTCATCCTCGCGCTCTTGCCTGAACATTATGCTTATGTGGCGGCGGCGCAACCCCCAGGCGGGGGCTGGCCCATTGACCGGCGGGCCGGCGAATGTTACTTATTAGTACAACCCCGCTACGCAAGGAGAATGCTGTGCTACCCCGTGCCATTTTCCGTCATCGATTGCTGCTCGTCGCCGTCACCGCCGGCGCCGCGGTCCTGCCGGCGGTGGCCCTCGCGGGCCCGGCCGCCGCGCAGAGCACCGTTCACTACGTCGCGCTCGGCGACTCGTACTCGTCCGGCGTCGGCGCCGGGGACTACTACAGTTCCAGCGGATCGTGCGACCGGAGCCCCCACGCGTACTCGGTCCTGTGGGACAACGCCAACGGCCCGGCGACCTACACCTCGGTGGCCTGCTCAGGCGCGACGACCAGCTCGGTGATCAGCAGCCAGCTCTCCGCCCTCAGCAGCGCGACCACGCTGGCGTCGATCACGGTCGGCGGCAACGACGTCGGGTTCAGCAGCGTGATGGAGACCTGCGTGCTCGACTCCACCAGCACGTGCGTCAGCGCCATCCAGGCCGCGGAGAACGAGATCGCCAACCAGTTGCCGGGCGAGCTCAACAACGTGCTGAGCGCGATCGCCGCGGATGCGCCGTCGGCCCGGGTCGTCGTGCTCGACTACCCGGAGCTGTACGACCTGTCGCACTCGTCGGGGTGCATCGGGCTGAGCACGACTGACCGCACCGACCTCAACCAGGCCGCGGATCAGCTCGACAGCCAGATTCAGGCGGCGGCCGGGCGGTACCACGATGTGTTCGGCGACGTGCGGTCCCATTTCGCCGGGCATGAGATCTGCGATTCGAGCAGCTGGCTGCACTCGGTGAACTTCTTCGACATCAGCGAGTCCTACCACCCGACCGCGGCCGGCCAGTCCGGCGCTTATTACCCGGTGTTCAGCGCGAACGCATAAGTCTCACAGGGAATGGCCGCCTCAGCCGCCGCCGAATCGCGCCGGGCGCTTCTCAAGGAACGCCGCGATGCCTTCGGCGAAGTCACCTGAGGCGGCCATTTCCTGCTGTATCCCGGCCTCGAACTCGAGCTGCGCGTCCATCTGCTGGTACAGCCACTGGTTGAGCTGGCGCTTGGTCCCCGCGTAGGAGCCGGTGGGCCCGTCGGCGAGGCGGCTGAGCAGCTCATCGGCGCGGGCCGCGAACTCCGCGTCCGGCCAGACCCGGTTGATCAGCCCCCAGTCGAGCGCGCGGCCGGCCGGGAGCGGCTCGCCTAGCAGCGCCAGCTCGGCGGCCCGGGTGAAGCCCACCCGGCTAGGCACCAGCAGCGACGACCCGCCGTCCGGGACGAGCCCGATGTTGACGAACGCGAGCAGGAAGTACGCGGACTCGGCCGCGGTGACCAGGTCGCAGGCGAGCACGAGCGACAGGCCGATCCCGGCCGCGACGCCGTTGACCGCGGCCACCACCGGCTTGGGCATCCGCCGGATGCCGGTGATGATCGGGTGGTAGCGCTCGGTCAGCACGCGGTACAGGTCCGGGTGCCCCTCGGGAGTCTGCGGCGCATGCCCCTTGAGGTCCGCGCCGCTGGAGAACGCGCGTCCCGCGCCGGTGATCAGCACCGCGCGAACGCCAGTGTCGCCGGCCACCGTGTTCACGGCGTCGAGCAACTCGGGCCCGAGCGTGCCGTCCCAGGCGTTCATCCGCTCCGGGCGGTTGAGCTCGATCTTCGCCGCCGCGCCGCGGCGGTACAGGTTGACGGTCTCGTACTGGCCGGTCAGCTCGTAATCGCTCACGACCGTCACCCTAACTTCTCCGGTCCGCCGGGACGGCGATCGCGGTGAGGACCAGGCCCTTGCCGATCATCCAGCGGCCGGTGAAGCCGGTCAGCTGGCGGCCGTCGACAGCCGGGCCGGGCACCAGCAGGGCCGCGGTGAAGGTGCCCGCGTCCGGATCGACCGTGACCGCCGCCTGCTTGAAGTCCAGCCAGCGCTGGGTGAGCGGGTACCACGCCTTGTACACCGACTCCTTCACGCAGAACAGCAGCCGGTCCCAGCACACGTCCGGCGCGGCGGCGGTCAGCTCGCGTATCCAGGCCTGCTCGTCCGGCGCGGCGATGACGCCGAGGACGCCGTCCGGCAGCGGCCCGGCCGGCTCAGCGTCCAGCCCGAGCGTGATCATCTGCTCCGCCCTGGCCACGACGGCCGCCCGGTAGCCGTCGCAGTGCGTAATGCTGCCCACGATGCCGGCCGGCCACTGCGGCGCCCCCTTCGGGTCCCGCAGCAGCGGCGCGGGGGGCAGCCCGAGCTGGCCGAGCGCGGCCCTGGCGCAGTAGCGCGCGGTGCCGAACTCGCGCCGCCGCCGCTCCACCGCCTTGGCCACGACCGCTTCCTCCTCGGGAAACAGCGTGACGCCGGGCGGGTCGGCAAAGGCTTCGACCGCGACGACTTCGGCCGGCAGCAGGTCCGCGATCATCCCGCCAATGCTAACTCGCTCTAGGGGGCCTCCGTCGGCGTCCCCTCGCCCGTGATGCCGGCCAGGCTGCTGTCGGTCAGAGCGGCCTCGGCCAGTCCCAGGTAGCCGACCTCGTCGTACTCGCTGAGGTCGAGACCGGCGGCCTCTTCACCCGGGCTGACCCGCAGCCCCACCGTGTGGTCGGTGACCCACAGGATGATCCAGGTCATCACGAACGGGAAGGCGATGCCGATGACGGCCAGCACCAGCTGCCGGCCGAGCTGGGTCCAGCCGCCGGCCTCGCCCGCCGCGTTGACGGCCAGGCTGGCGAAGACGCCGGTCAGCACGACGCCGACCGCGCCGCCGATCATGTGCACGCCGACCACGTCGAGCGAGTCGTCGTAGTGGAAGATGTCCTTGAGGTGCACGGCGCCGTAGCAGAGCAGGCCGGCCGCGGCGCCAATGACGATCGCCGCCCACGGCGGCACGTAGCCGGACGCCGGGGTGATCGCGGCCAGGCCGGCCACGCAGCCGGCCGCGATGCCGATGCCGGACGGCTTGCCGCGCCGCCACCACTCGATGCCCATCCAGACGAGCATCGCGGCGCAGGCGCCCAGCTGGGTGTTGACCAGCGCGTAGCCGGCCACCGTCCCGGCGGACAACGCGCTGCCCGCGTTGAACCCGAACCAGCCGAACCACAGGATCCCGGCGCCGAGCAGCACCAGCGGTATGTTGTGCGGCCGCTCGAGCTGGTGGGTCCGCCTCAGGTAGAACGCGGTGGCCAGGGCGGCCGCGCCGGCCAGCTCATGGACGACCGAGCCGCCGGCGAAGTCGATGGCGTGCAGGCCGCCGGTGCCCAGGAACCCGCCGCCCCACTCGGCGTGCGCGAACGGGCTGTAGACCAGCACTGACCACAGGCCGATGAAGACCAGGTAGCCGCGGAACCGCATCCGCTCGCAGAACGCCCCGGCGATCAGCGCCGGGGTGATCACGGCGAACTTCATCTGGAACGCCATGTACACCAGCGCCGGGATCGTCGGGGCGTAGCTGGTCGGGTTGCCGGTGACCCCGCGCAGGAACACGTTCTGCAGGCTGCCGATCACGCCCCCGTGATCATGACCGAAGGCCAGCGAGTACCCGATGATCACCCACAGCAGGCTGATCACGCCGATCGCCACGAACGACTGGACCATCGTGGTGATCACGTTCTTCGCGCCGGCCAGCCCGCCGTAGAACAGCGCCAGCCCCGGCATCATGAACAGCACCAGTGCTGTCGAGGTCAGCATCCAGGCGGTGTCTCCAGCATTGATGTGCATGCCAACCTCCATGACGGCAGCGTCATTGCCCCGGCAATGTCAGGTCACCGTAGCCCATACCGAACCCGCACAGCTAGGAAATGCACCGGCCGAAATAGGTTTGCGAGCGAGCCTGGAACTTGTTACTCATGAGTTCTGCTGCCGGGCCCTACCCGGCGGGCCGGACGCACCTCTTACAGGAGAGCATTGACCCTTCCCGGTGACATCGTGATCCGCCCGCTGACCGGCCCGGAAGAGCTCGACCTCTTCCGCGCCATTCCTTACAGCCTGGACGACGAACTGGCGGACGACCTGGCCAACGGGCATCGGCGGCCTGGCTGGATGTGGGTCGCGCTGCGCGGCGGGCGCCTGGTCGCCAAGGCGGCGTGGTGGGGAGGACGCGACGACGCCCGCCCGGCCGCGCTCGACGTCCTCGACGTCCTCGACGGCGTGCCCGATCCCGACGGCGACCGCATCGAGGTGGGCGTGCGCCTGCTGGAGACCGCGATGAGCGCGGTCATCCCGGCCGGCACTCCCCCGCCGGCCTACATCCGGTTCGTCCCGCCGGACTGGCGCGAGCACCCCCGCTCACGGCGGATC
>DASXME010000056.1:0-2738 GCA_036495825.1 Streptosporangiaceae bacterium | reverse complement strand
GCGGCGGCGAAGGCGTGCAGCCCGCGGACGGCGACCACGGCGCGGCCGGCCGAGCTGGCGGCGAGCGGCACGTGCTCGTCGTCGCCCTCCCGCAGCCCGGCCAGGAAGGCCGCGACGTCGGCCCCGGTGAGCTGGCCCATCGCGGTCTTGCCCTGGCCGGCCAGGGCGTCGGCGTAGCGCAGCAGGTCCCGGCGGTAGGACTCCAGCGTGCTGGCGGCCAGCCCGCGCTCGACCGCCAGGTGATCCAGGTAGCCGCCGATCGCCTGTTTGACTGTTGTGCTCAGCTCAGCACCTCGGCGGGGGTTATCCAGGGCAGGCCGTGCGCCTCGCCGACCGGCGGGCAGGTGATCTGGCCCTCGTGCGTGTTCAGGCCGAGAGCCAGCGCCGGGTCGGCGCGCAGCGCGTCGCGCCAGCCGCGGGCGGCGATCTCGGTGATGTACGGCAGCGTCACGTTGGTCAGCGCGTAGGTGGAGGTGTGCGGCACCGCGCCCGGCATGTTGGCCACGCAGTAGAACAGCGAGTTGTGGACCAGGTAGGTGGGGTTCTCGTGCGTGGTGGGGTGCGAGTCCTCGAAGCAGCCGCCCTGGTCGATGGAGATGTCCACCAGCACCGAGCCCGACTTCATCCGGGAGACCAGTTCGTTGGAGACCAGCATGGGCGCCTTGGCCCCGGGCACCAGCACCGCGCCGATGACCAGGTCGGCGTCGATCACCGCGCGCTCGATCTCGTAGGCGTTGGACGCGACCGTCTGCAGGTGCCCCTGGTAGATCGCGTCCGCGGAACGCAGCCGCGCGATGTTCTTGTCCACCAGCAGCACCTCGGCCTGCATGCCGAGGGCGATCGCGGCGGCGCTCATCCCCGACACGCCGGCCCCGAGCACGACGACCTTGGCCGCGTAGACGCCGGACACGCCGCCCATCAGGACGCCGCGGCCGCCGCCGTCGCGCTGCAGGTGATGCGCGCCCACCTGCGGCGCCATCCGGCCGGCCACTTCGGACATCGGTGCGAGCAGCGGCAGCGACCGGTCCGGGAGCTGCACGGTCTCATAAGCGATCGAGGTGACGCCGGAGGCCAGCAGCGCGTCGGTGCAGGGCCGGGAGGCGGCCAGGTGCAGGTAGGTGAACAGCACCTGCCCCTTACGCATGCGGTGATACTCCTCGGCGACCGGCTCTTTCACCTTCAGCACCAGGTCGGCGGCGTCCCAGACTTCGTCGGCCGTGCCGAGCATCGTCGCGCCGGCCGCGGTGAAGTAGTCGTCCGGGATGGCCGACCCTTCCCCGGCGCCGGCCTGGACGAACACCTGATGCCCGGCGCGGACCAGCTCGTGCGCGCCGGACGGGGTGATGGCCACCCGGTACTCGTGGTTCTTGACCTCTCTCGGAACGCCAACCTTCATGCCTGCCAAGCCTTCCCGATTCACCAGGCCGCCCGGCCCCGTTGCCCGGCGGATGCAGTCCTGGCCGTCTGTCGGCTGCCGGTCAGCGTTCGGGCGCGCTCGCAGGCCGCAGCCCGTTGAACCCGTCCCGCCTGGCGGCATACGCGGACAAGATACCCACAAGGGCCGCGCTGTTATGCAAGTCGCCGGACAGAACCCGGGCGACGGCCTCGTCCAGCGGCAGCCAGGCGACCTCCAGGTGCGCTTCCTCGTGCTCGGGGACGTAGCTGCGCTCGGCCGCCGGCACCTCGGTGAGGCCGCGGGCGAGGAACACGCGCACCCGCTCGTCGCTGATCCCCGGCGAGGAGAAGTAGTCGGCCAGCACGTGCCAGTCGCGCGCCAGGTGGCCGGCCTCCTCGAGCAGCTCGCGCTCGGCGGTGACGCGGGCCGGCTCGCCGGCCACGTCGCGCAGCCCGGCCGGGATCTCCCAGAGCATCCGGCCGACCGGATGACGGTACTGGCGGATCATCAGCACCCGGCCGCCGTCGTCGAGCGCGACGACGGCCACGGCGCCGAGATGCTCGACCACGTCGCGCCCGGCGACCGCGCCGTCCGGCATCAGCACCTGGTCGGTGCGGACCGTGATGATATTGGTGCGGACATGCTCGGCGGAGTCGATGACCGGCCAGTGCGCGGCGGCGTCTGCCAGGGTGGTCACGCGCTGGCTACCGCGCGCTCGCCGGCCGGCGCGGCCGTGACGGCGGCGGCCTGCGGCGCCGTTCTCGACCGCTCCAGCGCGGCGGCCACCAGGCCGGCGAACAGCGGGTGCGGCCTGGTCGGCCGGGACAGGAACTCCGGGTGCGCCTGGGTGGCGACGAAGTACGGGTGCACGTCGCGCGGCAGCTCGACGAACTCGACCAGGCGGCCGTCCGGCGACAGCCCGGAACAGGCCAGCCCGGCCTGCTCCAGCACGTCCCGGTAGGCGTTGTTGACCTCGTAGCGGTGCCGGTGCCGCTCCTGCACCTCGCCGGAGCCGTAGAGCTCGCGCACCAGGCTGCCCTCGGCGAGCTCGGCCGGGTACAGGCCGAGCCGCATGGTGCCGCCCATGTCCCGCTCGCCCGCCACCACGTCCTCCTGGTCCGCCATCGTCGCGATCACCGGGTGCGGGGTGGCCGGGTCGAACTCGGCGCTGTTCGCCGCGTCCAGGCCGGCCAGGTCGCGGGCCACCTCGATGGCCACGCACTGCAGGCCGAGGCAGAGGCCGAGCAGCGGGATGCCGTGCGTGCGGGCGTGCCGGACGGCGCCGATCTTCCCCTCGATGCCGCGCACGCCGAACCCGCCGGGGATCAGCACGCCGTCCGCC
>DASXME010000055.1:0-19891 GCA_036495825.1 Streptosporangiaceae bacterium | reverse complement strand
AGCGCGCCCGAGGGCGCGTCCAGGGCGGTCCCGACCGCCGCGATCCTGTCCCCGGTCACCAGCACGTCCCCGCCGGGCAAGACCGTGTGACGGTCGTCCATGGTGAGCACCGTGCCGCCGCGCAGCAGGACCGGGCGGCCGTCCAGGTGAGCCAGGTCCAGATCTAGGTTCGGCATCGCATCCTCCTGCCAGGCCGACTGAGCGCAGATGAATGTCTGCATGCTCGGACGAGTGTCCGCTAAGCGGCCAGCCGACCGGTGAGGGTAACTCTCGACCAACACGAGACGGCCTGTCAAGGCGCTCGCACCCTGCGGCCTGTCCTTGACATAGCGCTGGTTCTCGCCGAAGACTTCTCCTGTATTGCGTTGGCCGCGCACTGGCCCGGACACCTGTCCGTAATCCGGACCTGCCCAAGGAGGAGCATGACGGGAAGCCGCCGGTCGCCGGGGACCGAGCCGGGCGGCGGGCCGCTGGCCGGGCTGCTGGTGGCCGACTTCTCCCGGGTGCTGGCCGGGCCGTACGCGACCATGCTGCTGGCCGACCTCGGCGCCGACGTGGTCAAGATCGAGGGGCCGCCGGGCGGCGACGATACCCGGGCCTGGCAGCCGCCGGTCAGGGACGGCGTCTCCACCTATTATCTCGGCGTCAACCGGAACAAGCGTTCGATCGTCCTGGACCTGCGCGACGACGCCGACCGCGCCGCGGCGCACGAGCTGTCCCGGCGCGCTGACGTGTTCATCGAGAACTTCCGGCCCGGCGGCCTGGCCCGGTTCGGCCTGGACTACCCGGCCGTGTCCGAGCGCAACCCGGCGGTCATCTACGCCTCGATCAGCGGCTTCGGCAGCGGCCCCGGCGGGGCGCACCTGCCCGGGTACGACCTCATCGTCCAGGCCATGTCGGGCCTGATGAGCCTGACCGGCGCCGCCGACGGCGAGCCGTTCCGGGCGGGCGTGTCGGTGTTCGACGTGATGGCCGGCCTGCACGCCACCATCGGGATCCTGGCCGCGCTCAGCCACAGACAGTCGACCGGGCAGGGCCAGCACGTCGAGGTGAGCCTGCTGGCGTCCGCCCTGTCCGGCCTGGTCAACCAGGCCAGCGCGTACGTGGCCGGCGGCGTGGTGCCGTTCCGGATGGGCAACAGCCACCCCAGCCTGTTCCCGTACGAGCCGCTGCCGTGCGCCGACGGCGAGCTGATCATCACGGCCGGCAACAACGGCCAGTTCCGCAAGCTGGCGGAGGTGCTGGGTGTCCCGCAGCTTGCCGACGATCCCCGCTTCGGGCGCAACGAGGACCGGACGGCCAACCGCGACCTGCTCCGGCCGCTGCTGACCGAGCGGCTGCGGACCCGGCCCAAGGGTGAGTGGTTCCGCGAGCTGATCGCGGCCGGGGTGCCGTGCGGGCCGATCAACACGGTCGATCAGGGAGTGGCGTTCGCGCAGGAGGTCGGGCTCGATCCGGTGGTGGAGGTGGGCGAGGGCCCCGGCGCCGTCGCCTCGGTCCGCCACCCGATCACGTTCTCCGCGACCCCGGCGGACTACCGCCTGCCGCCGCCCGCCCTGGACCAGCACGGGGAGGAGATCCGCCGCTGGCTCGCCGAGCCCGCCGACGATCCCGGTGCCGACGGGACCGGCGCGGGCCAGATCGGCGCTGACCGGCCCGGTTCCGACCAGTCGGGCGCGGGCCAGACCGGTGCGGACCGGCTCAGTGAGGAGAGCAGCTCGTGACCAGCGGACCGGACGACCTGTCGTTCCCGACGTCGCTCGGGACGTCCACGGCTGACGAGATCCGGCTGCTCGGCCAGGATCTCACCGCGGACCTGATGGGTCAGGTCAGCTTCGGTGAGCTGGCGTTCTGGCTGGTCGCGCTGCGCCGCCCGACTCCGCAGGAGACCAGGGTGTTCGAGGCCGTGCTGGTGGCGCTGGCCGATCACGGCTTCACCCCCACGGCGATCGCAGCACGGCTGACCTACCTGTCCGCCCCGGATTCGCTGCAGGGTGCGCTGGCGGCCGGGCTGCTCGGCGGCGGCTCACGCTTCCTGGGCGTCACCGAGGACTGCGGCGTCTACCTGCACGACGTGCTCACCCGCCGCGGCGTGCTCGGCCCTGATGCCGTGATGCCCGACAGTGATGAGGCCTGGGACACGCTGGCCCTGGCGGCGGTGCGGGAGAGCCGCGCCCGCGGTGCCTTCGTCCCCGGCCTCGGGCACCCGGTGCATAAGGTCCGCGACCCCCGGACCGCCGTGCTGATCGGCATCGCCGAGGCCGAGGGCCTGCGCGGACCGCACCTGCGGCTGTTCGAGGCGATCGGGCGGGTGCACGAGCAGGTGCTCGGCCGGCGGCTGCCGCTGAACGGTGCGGGCGTCTGCGAGGCCGCGCTGGCCGACCTGGGCCTGCCGGTCGAACTGCTGCGCGGCTTCGCGCTGCTGGCCCGGGCGGCCGGGCTGCTCGGGCAGATCGCCGAGGAGCGGCGCCGGCCGATCGGCATGGACGCCTACCTGGCGGTGGACCGCAACGCGGTCTACGTTGACCCCGACGCCGCTGGCTAGGGATCGCACGTAAGGGAGAAAATGCATGGCCACCGTCGCCGCGGTCATCGCCTCGACGCACCACCCGTTCTACTACCGGGCGAGCACCGCCCGCGGAGAGGACCGCCCACCGTTCGCCGACGCCTGGGTGGCCAAGATCGAGGCGTTCCGCGAGACGCTCACCCGGGCCGAGCCTGACGTCCTGGTCATGGTGGGCAGCGACCACTTCCACCAGCTGTGGCTGGACAATATGCCGCAGTTCCTGGTGGGCAAGGCCCCGTTCTTCGACGCGAACTTCTACAACGAGGAACGCGAGTTCGGCCTGCCCCGGATGGTGCTCAAGGGCCAGGAGGACCTGGCCGCCTACCTGCTGCGGGAGGGCTTGGACGCCGGCTTTGACCTGGCCTTCAGCAACGAGCTGCGGATCGACCACAGCGTGACCTGCCCGATCATCACGCTCCGGCCGCAGGCCGACCTGCCGATCGTCCCGGTCTACACGAATATCTTCGCGCCGCCGATGCCCCGGCCGAAGCGCTTCGTGCAGCTTGGCCGGGCCCTCCGCCAGATGGTCGAATCCTGGCCGGAAGATAAGCGGGTGGCCATCATCGGCACCGGGCACCTGTCGCTCGAACTGGGCGGCCCGCGCCAGTTCGGCGACCACGGCCCTGACCCGGAGTTCGATCGCAAGGCGGTGGAGTGGATCGCCCAGGGCGACGTCGAGGGCTGCCTGGCGGAAGTAACGCTGGATAGCCTGCACGCCCCGGGCAACGCCACCCACGGATTCATGGACTTCATGCTGATGATGGGCGCGGCCGGCGACGGCGAGAAGGCTGATTATGTCGACAGCCTGGACCTGTTCCACACCATGGAGGCGTACTTCACCTGGTACCCGAGCGGAGCGCCGACATGAGCAAGTACCTGCTGGACAAGTTCCTCTACACCGTGGACCGGGATCCCGATCTGGTCGAGCGCTACCGGAGGGACGCGGCCGGCACGGTGGAGTGGTGGGAGCGGGAGATGGCCAACCGCCTGCTGGGCTGCCCGGACGCGGAGAGGTCGACCTGGCTGTCCTTTACCGAGGAGGAGCGCCAGGCGCTACGCGACCAGGACCACGTAGCGCTGTTCGGCCTCGGGGCGCATCCGTTCCTGACCCTGACCCTGTTCATCGCCATGTTCGAGCGCGACCACGGGCCGCTGGAGTACCAGAAGGCTTACGCCCGGGCCATGGAGCACATTCAATTGCCCTATCCGGACATCGCTACCTGACCTCGGGGACACTCGATGAACATGCTGCACGCTGTGGCCCGGATCGCGCTGGCCTGGGTCTTCGTCCGGGCCGGCTTCGACGTTTTCCGGGATCCCTCGCGGGCTGCCGCGACCGCAGGACCGTTGCTGTCGACGCTGCGTTCCCAGGCGCCGGGCCCGGTGCCGGATGACGTCACGCTGGTCCGGGCCAACGCGGCCGCGCAGGTCGCGGGGGGCGTTGCCCTGGCGGTGGGCGTTGCACCCCGGCTAGCCGCCGCCGTGCTGATCGGCTCGCTGGTGCCGACGACTTATGCCGGGCATCCTTACTGGACGCTGGAGGATCCGGCCCAGCGGACCGGACAGCGTAACCACTTCAACAAGAATCTCGGTCTGCTCGGTGGCCTGATCCTGGTCGTGCTCAGCGGCCGGAACTGACCATCGTCAGGGGAAGGATTTGGTCGCGCACGCGACCAAATCCTTCCCGATCAGGTTCGGTTGCGGAGCCGGCGACGAGAATCGAACTCGTGACCTACGGTTTACAAGACCGTTGCTCTGCCGTCTGAGCTACACCGGCATGGACCAGCCGCCATCGTAGCCGACTCGCTCAGCCCCGCGCAGTGCCGCCGCGACGGCGGGCGGCCTCATACAGCGCGATACCGGCCGCAACCCCCGCGTTCAGCGACTCCGCGTTGCTGATCGGGATCTGGGCGAGCAGGTCACAGCGCTCGGCGACGACCCGGGACAGCCCGCGGCCTTCGGCCCCGACGACCAGCACGAGCGGGCTCTCGGCCAGTTCCAGGTGGGCGACGTCGGTGCTGCCGTCGGCCGCCAGGCCGACGACGAACAGGCCGGCCTCCTGATAGGCGGCCAGGGTCCTGGCCAGGTTCGGCGCCTGGGCCACCGGAATCCGGGCCAGCGTGCCCGCCGAAGCCTTCCACGCCCCGGCCGTCACGCTGGCGCTGCGGCGCCCGGGGATGACCACGCCGTGCGCGCCGAACGCCGCCGCGCTGCGCGCGATGGCCCCCAGGTTCCGCGGGTCGGTGACGCCGTCCAGGGCCACGATCAGCGGCACCTCACCTGCCCCGGTGGCGCGGGCGACGAGGTCGTCGGGGTGGGCGTACTGGTAGGTCCGCACGCGCAGCGCCAGGCCCTGGTGCACGGCGCCCTGGGTCAGCCGGTCGAGCTCGGAGCGGCCCGTCTCCAGCACGGCTATGCCGGCCTCGGCCGCGAGCTTTACCGACGCGCGGATCCGGTCGTCGGTCTCCGTCCGGTACGCCACGTACAGCGTCGTCCCCGGTACCGACGCGACCAGCGCCTCGTACACCGCGTTGCGGCCCGCCACCATCTCCGGGCCGTCAGGGCGGCGGCCACGCCCGGGGCCGGACTGCTCGGTCTCCCGCTCGCCGTCCGTGCCCCTGGCGCCAGGACGAGAGGGGGACTGGCGGCGCTGCGCGGGATGACCGGGGCGCATGTGCGCGGGCGGGGTCGGGCCTTTGCCCTCGAGCCGACGCTTGCCGTGCCCGCCGGTGCCCCCCCTGGGCTTGCCTTTCTTGGTGAATCCGGCCCGGCCCGGGCGGGCCTGCCCGGATCCGCTGCTACCGCTGCGTGCAGCACTCATCGCTTAAGCTCCCAGCGCGGGCCCTGCGGGGTGTCTTCGATAAGCACGCCCGCAGCGTGCAGATCGTCCCTGATCGTGTCGGCGGCCTGGTAATCCTTGCGCTCGCGGGCCGCCTGCCGCTGGGTCAGCGCGACCCGGACGAGCGCATCGACGACGCCGAGCAGGTCGCCGTCGCCGCCCGCCGCGGCCCACGGCGCGGCCAGCGGGTCAAGCCCGAGCACCGACAGCATGGCCCGCAGCCGCCCGGCGGAACCGGCGGTGCCGACCCGGTCCCCTGCGGCCAGGGCGTTGTTGCCCGTCCTGAGCTCGGCGTGCACGACGGCGAGTGCCTGCGGCACCCCGAGGTCGTCGTCGAGCGCGGCGGCGAATCCGGCCGGCAGGTCAGCGGAAGCAGGCAACGGCCCGTTCGCCTGCGAGGGCGGCAGGCCACCCCGCGGACCGTCCGTCCGCGCTGCCGGGGACCCGCCCGGCGGATCGCCCACGTGCGAGACCTGCGGGCCGTTCGGCGGATCCGCGCCCGGCGTGGGACCAGGCAGCTCGGCGGCGCGGGCGAGGAATCCCTCGATGCGCCGGTAAGCGGCGACCGCCTCGGCCAGCGCGTCGCCGGAGAAGTCAAGCGCAGAGCGATAGTGAGCCTGGCTCAGGTAGTAGCGCAATTCGGCCGGGCGCACCCGGGACAGCATGTCCCCGACGAGCATCGAGTTGCCGAGGGACTTGCTCATCTTCTCCCCGGACACGCCGACCAGCCCGTTGTGGAGCCAGTAGCGGGCGAACTGCTGGCCCGCCGCGCGGGACTGCGCGATCTCGTTCTCGTGGTGCGGAAACACCAGGTCGAGACCGCCGCCGTGCAGGTCGAAGGCCGGGCCGAGGTACCTGGCCGCCATCGCCGAGCATTCCAGGTGCCAGCCCGGCCGGCCGGGCCCCCACGGTGTTTCCCAGGCCGGCTGGCCGGGCCGCGCGCCCTTCCACAGCGCGAAGTCGCGCGCGTCCCGCTTGCCCGTGCCGGCCGAATCGTCGGCCGCGCGCATCTGCTCGAGCCGCTGGCCGGATAGCTCGCCGTAATGCGGATAGGAGCGGACGTCGAAGTAGACGTCGCCGGCCGCCGGGTAGGCGTGCCCGCGCTCGATCAGCAGCCGGATCAGGGCGATCATCTCCGGGATGTGCCCGGTAGCCCGCGGCTCGACGTCGGGCGGCAGGCAGCCGAGCGCGTCGTAGGCGCGGGTGAACGCGCGCATGTTCCGCTCGGCCACCGCCCACCAGGGCACGTTGTCGCGCTCGGCGACCTGCAGGATCTTGTCGTCGATGTCGGTGACGTTGCGGCAGAACGTGACCCGGTGCCCGCTGGCCCGCAGCCAGCGGACGAGCACGTCGAAACTGACCGCGGACCTCAGGTGGCCGATATGCGGCGGCGCCTGGACGGTGGCGCCGCACAGATAAAGAGACACCTCGCCGGGGACAAGTGCCGAGAATTCGCGCACCGTCCTGGTCGCGGTGTCATGCAGGCGCAGGCTCACGCTGCACAGGCTACGGGATGCGCGCGGCCGTACCGCCCCGGTTTTCGCTGCCTGCGACCGTCCGCTCATCAGCCCGGTTAACCGGGCGTGTCGCTGTTTTCCCTGCTATAAGACGGCGTACCCTTGGCGTGCCGCAGGAAGAACGTCCCTGCCCCCGATGAATGGCTTCCCTCTGTGAATGGATATCGCACTCCTATCGTCCGCCGCGGTTACCGGCTGACCGCGCTGATCGCGGTGATCGTCGGCGTGCTGGCGGTCGCCGCCGCCGCCTTCGTGCTGTCTTACCCGGGCGCACGGGACACCGCGCTGGCCGGCGGGGTGACCACGTCGTTCGCCCGGATCTACCCGGTGATCTTCGACGCGATGCTGATCGTGGCCTGCGCCGCCGCGTTTGCCCTGCAGGGAGCGCGCTGGTGGCTGCGCGGCTACGCGTGGCTCGTGCTGCTGGTCATCATCGCCTCGGTGGCCGCCGCTGATACCGTGCACGCCACGGCGGTCAAGGTGCCCAAGCGGCCGCTTGAGGCCACGGTGGCCATCGTCCCGTGGGCGGTGCTGCTGATCGGCTTCACCCTGCTGTACGCGATGGCCCGGCAGTACCGCAGGACGACACAGGCCTCGTTCAACCGCCGCGCTTCGGCGGCTGCGATAGCGGCGGAGCCTGCGGCCATCGCGGCCACAGCGGAGCTGGTGCCAGAGGGTGCCGCGACGGCCGAGCCGGCCACGGTGCCCGCGCTGGAACCTGGCCTGCCCGCGGCGGACGCGTCAGGCTCTGGCGCGTCCGAAGAGCACCCGACCAGCACCGGCATGACCCCGCTGAGCGCACTGCTGAGCGGCCGGCCAGACCAGGTAGGCCAGCCTGTCCACCCGGCCCCGGCCGGCAGCCAGCCCGAGCCGGCCGCAGACCCGGCCGTGACGGCTGAGGAGTTGCCGGAGCTTCCGGTGCGGATCCACGACCGCGATGAGCCCAGCGACGCGGACGCCGAGCCCGCACCGCACTTCACCCGGCTGCGCAGTACCCCCACCCCGCCCGGCGACTACGGGGGCTAGCTCCGGGCTGGGTATACCAGCGCTACGGCGATGGCCGCCAGGCCTTCGCCGCGGCCGGTGAGGCCCAGGCCGTCCGTCGTGGTGGCGGACAGGCTGACCGGGGAGCCGTCCAGGATCTCGGTCAGGGTCTTCTCCGCCTCCGCGCGGCGCGGCGCGACCTTAGGCCGGTTCCCGATCACCTGAATGGACACATTCCCGATGGCGAATCCGGCCTCGGTAACACGCCGGGCCGTCTCGCGCAGCAAGGCCGCGCCGGCTGCGCCGGCCCATTCCGGCCGCGAGGTTCCGAAATTCGCCCCGAGATCGCCAAGGCCGGCCGCGGAGAGCAGCGCATCGCATGCGGCGTGCGCCGCCACGTCACCATCGGAATGGCCGCTGAGTCCAACTTCGCCAGGCCAGAGCAATCCCGCCAGGTACAGCGGACGGCCTTCAGCGAATGGATGAACGTCAGCGGCCAGACCCACTCTGGGCAGGAGGAAAGACGGATCCCCGGGCATCGCGAACGGTCAGCGGCTGGTCAGCAGCCCAGGACCTCGTCGAGCAGCGCCTCGGCCTTATCCTCGTTCGTCTTCTCGGCCAGCGCGAGCTCACTCACCAGAATCTGCCGGGCCTTGGCGAGCATGCGCTTCTCGCCAGCCGATAGCCCGCGCTCCCTGTCCCTGCGCCATAGATCCCGGACGACCTCGGCCACCTTGTTCACGTCGCCGGACGCAAGCTTTTCGAGATTCGCCTTGTACCTGCGCGACCAGTTGGTGGGTTCCTCGGTGTGCGGCGCGCGGAGTACCTCGAACACCCGCTCGAGCCCCTCCTGGCCGACCACGTCCCTAACCCCGACGAGCTCGGCGTTGTCGGCCGGCACGCGTACGGTCAGATCTCCCTTGTCGACCTTGAGGACGAGGTACATTCTTTCCTCGCCCTTGATGGATCGGTTCTCGACTGCTTCGATGCGAGCGGCCCCATGATGGGGGTAGACGACCGTGTCGCCGACCTTGAAAGACATGTGGCAAGTACCCCTTCCGCTGAATCCCATGATAGCACGCACAGCACGCCTGATAAAGCCTGCCGCTTAATAAGAGCGCAGGTCAGAGCGGTAATTGGAGTCAAGTAAAATGCCAGCCGCGTTCATCTCGGCGCGTCGTGCACCTTCTTTGCCGGCCCGTGGGCACCTCGCGGCGGTCCCGCGGATGACGCGCCGAACGCGGTAAACCCGCCCCTGACTCGTCGGCCCGTGGCGCGGCACCCGGCCGGCTGGCACATACTGGAGTGAAGGCGGCACTCACGCGGGATGAGGTGCGCGTGGATCCAGGCAACGATTCCGGACGGGACGACTACGGTCTTCCGCGGGTCGAGATCGAGATCCCCGACGACGCGCGGGATCTGGATCGCGACGTACAGGCCTACCATCGCGAGCTCAGGGTGCGGCGGCGCCGCAACCGCCTCCGGCGGCTGACCAGGCCGCTGATCGGCCACGGGATGCTGATACCGCTGGTGGCCGGGTGCCTGGCGCTGTCCCTGCTGGCGGGAACGCTGCTGACCGTGCTGGGCGGACGGCAGGTGCCGCAACTGCCCGCCCGCGTCCCGTCCGGCATCTCACAGCGGCCGGCCTCGCCGGACCTCCCGTCCGGTGATCCCGCCGACCTGCCCGACGCCCAGGTGCTGGTAGCCGGCCGGGAGGTCGGGCTGCGCACGCTGCTGCCCGCCCTGCTGGCCTGGGTGCCGTCAACGTGCGGCTGCGAGACGACGCTGAAGCAACTGGCCGTCCAGGCGACCCAGACGCACGTGGCCATGTACTTCGTGGGCACCGACGGCGCGGTGGGCCAGCTGCCCGCCCTGGCCCACCAGGCGGGCCAGCGAAGCGATCATGTCGTGAACGACACCCAGGACGTACTCGGCACGGCCTACCAGCTGTCCCGGCTCACCGCGATCCTGGCCAACGGGGACGGCTCTGTCGGCGCGCTGGTCAGCAACCCGTCGCCCCGATCCCAGATCGTGAGCGGGCTGCGGTCGCTCACCCCGGCGAGCCCGCGCCCCGCGCTCAGCTCGACCCCGGCACCGCGGGTTTCCTGACTCCCGCGCTCCGGCCTGGACGGTCCTGCCCGGGCGGGTCGAGGTGGCCCGAGGTGGCCCGAGCGGCCCCAGGTGGCCCCAGGTGGCACGGGCCGGTGCCAGCTTCGGTCGACCGGACCGCTACGCTGTGCGTCGTTCGCGTCCTACACCTTCTCGCGTCTTGCGCCATGGAGTCCAAGGAGAACGCCCCGTGAGCCGAAGCCGTAGCCGTCGCGGGTTCGCGTCGTATGGCCGCCTCGCCGTCGCGGCCGCCATGGTCGGCCTGGTCCCCGCGGTGGCCGCCTGCGATGCCGGGAACAACGCCCCGACCAGCGAGTTCCACCCGCAGAGCGACGGCATCGACACGGTGGTGCACGGGATCGACATCAGGGACGCGTTCGTGCTCGGCGCCCAGCTCGGCGGTTCGCTGCCGGCCGGCAAGAACGCCGGGCTGTTCATGGCCTTGATCAACGAAGGCGGGGGGCGGGACCGGCTGGTCAGCGTGACCGCGCCGGGCACCGCCGCCTCGGTCATGCTGCCGCCCGGCGGGATTCTGCTGCACAGCGGGCAGGCCGCCTACCTGACCGGCCCGCAGCCCAAGATCATCCTGGAGCACCTGATCCGCCCGCTGATCGGCGGCCAGACGATCCGCATCACGCTGAACTTCCTGTATGCGGGCAGCGTCACGCTGACCCTGCCCGTGCTGCCGCGCTCGGATAGCTACGCGACGTTCTCGCCGGCGCCGAACCCGACGCCCAGCAGCCCGGTCACGCCGCGCATCGCGAACACGCTGATCCCCGCCTCGCCCGGCACATCCGGCACATCAACACCGGGCACGCAAGTCACGCCCACGCCGACCGCCACGCCCTAGCGGCGGCTAGCCGCGCGCCGTAAGGAAGGCTGGTCTTTTTAGGAACTGGCCTTCCGCCCGGCACCCTGCGCGGGGTACCGGGCGGCGCCCTCGGCTCAGTGGCTCAGCTGCTCGGCTCGAACTTGTAGCCGAGCCCGCGGACGGTGACGATGTGACGCGGGCTGGCCGGGTCTTTCTCGATCTTGGCCCGGAGCCGCTTCACGTGCACGTCGAGGGTCTTGGTGTCGCCCACGTAGTCGGCGCCCCAAACCCGGTCGATCAGCTGCATCCGGGTCAGCACCCGGCCCGCGTTGCGGAGCAGCACCTCGAGCAGCTCGAATTCTTTGAGCGGCAGCTGGACCTGCTCGTTGCGCGCGGTCACCACGTGCCGGTCGACATCCATCCGGACCGGCCCGGATTCCAGGATCGAGGCGGGCTGCTCCTCGCCTTCGCCGCGGCGGCGCAGCACGGCCCGCATCCTGGCCACCAGCTCGCGGGACGAGAACGGCTTGGTGACGTAATCGTCGGCGCCGAGTTCCAGCCCCACCACCTTGTCGATCTCGCTGTCCTTCGCGGTCAGCATGATCACCGGGACGTTTGACCTCTCCCGCAGCGTCCGGCAGACCTCGCTGCCCGGCAGCCCGGGCAGCATGAGGTCGAGCAGCACGAGGTCGGCGCCGCTGCGGTCGAACGATTCGAGTGCGTCGGGCCCGGTCGGGCACACCGCGACCTCGAATCCCTCCTTGCGGAGCATGTACGACAGCGCATCGCTGAACGACTCCTCGTCCTCCACGACGAGCACGCGTGTCACTAGACTGCCTCCCTGGACGATTGCGATGAGGGTTGCGCCTGGCCAGCCGGGCCAACCTGGCCACGGGGGCGGCCGGCCTGCGCGGTCCGCAGCGGGAGCCGCAGCGTGAAGGTCGACCCTGCACCCTCCTTGCTCCAGACGGTCACGTTGCCGCCGTGCGCTACGGTGACGTGCTTCACGATCGCCAGCCCGAGACCGGTGCCGCCAGTGGCACGGGATCTGGCCGGGTCCACCCGGTAGAACCGCTCGAAGATGCGCTCGCGGTCCCGTTCCGGTATGCCGATGCCCTGGTCGGCCACGCTGATCTCCACGGTGTCCTCGCCGGCCCGCTTGGTGGACAGCAGCACCCTGGTGTGTTCGGGGCTGTAGTCGACCGCGTTCTCCAGCAGGTTACGCAGGGCGGTGACCAGCAGATCCTCGTCACCCATGACGTGCAGGCCGTGGTCGACGGCCGCGACGAGCTCGATGCCGCGGGCGCCGGCCTTCATCCGGCACCGGTCCAGCGCCTCGGCCACCACGGTGTCCAGCTCCACCGGAATCGGGTCCGGCACCGGCTCGGCCGCCTGGATCCGCGACAGCGTGATCAGGTCCTTGACCAGGCTGGTGAGCCGCGCCGCCTCGTACCGCATCCGGCCCGCGAAGCGGCGAACCGCCTCCGCGTCGTCGGCGGCGTCCTCCACCGTCTCGGCGAGCAGGGCGAGCGCGCCCACCGGGGTCTTCAGCTCGTGGCTGACGTTGGCGACGAAATCGCGCCGGACCTCTTCTACCCGGCGGCTTTCGGTCTGGTCTTCGGCCAGCACGAGCACCAGGCCGCCGGTCCCGGCCGAGCCGAGCGGCGCGCCGAGCGGGGCGACCCTGACCGCGAAGCTGGTGGTACGGCCGTCCTGCCGGTAGCCGGACACCTCGATCTCGCCCTCGCGGATCTCGCCGTCCCTGCGGACCTGGCGGGCCAGCGCCAGCAGTTCGCCGACGAGCAGCCTGTCGCCCTTCACCAGGCCGAACGAGCGCGCGGCCGAGCTGGCGCGCAAGACCCGGTCCTCGCTGTCGAGGACCACGGCCGATGACGAGAGCACGGAGAGAACTGATGCGATTCCCGCAGGTAGCCGGGCCGGCGGTGGTTTTTCCGCCTGCGCCGCCTGCGCCTCCTGCGTTCCTTCTGCGACGGCGGACTTCCTGGCCAACGCGGCTCCTGTCGCCAGGTCACCGGGCGCGGCGACGCCGGCGACCACCTCATCACCCACGCTTAGATCGTATGCGCCGCGGCCAAAGAGGCCAGATCAGCGGGTGGTCCGGCCGCTCTGTTCTCGAAGTATTCATATAGCGGACAATCGGATGCCATATCCGATTTGCCGGACGGCCACCGGGCAGGACCGGCGCCGGAGCCGGCGCAGACACCGGATGCGGACCCGCGCCGACACCGGAAGAGACCGGTCAGCGTCCCTGATTCCGCACCGCCTCGGCCGCCGCCACCGCCGCCTGCGGATCGAGGTACCTGCCGCCCGGCACGACCGGCCTGAAGTCATCGTCGAGCTCGTACGCCAGCGGGATCCCGGTCGGGATGTCCAGGCCGGCGATGTCCGCGTCGCTGATTCCGTCCAGGTGCTTGACCAGGGCCCGCAGCGAGTTCCCGTGCGCGACCACGAGCACGTCGCGGCCGGCCAGCAGGTCAGGGACGATCGCGTCGTACCAGTAGGGGGTGAGCCGGCCGAGCACGTCCTTCAGGCACTCGGTGCTCGGCCTCAGCTCCGGCGGCAGCGTCGCGTATCTCGGGTCGGCCGCCTGGGCGTGCGGGTCGCCGTCATCCAGCGGCGGCGGCGGGACGTCGTAGGAGCGCCGCCACAGCATGAACCGCTCGTCGCCGAACTCGGCGCGCGTCTGCGCCTTGCTCTTGCCCTGCAGCGCGCCGTAGTGCCGTTCGTTCAGCCGCCAGGACCGGCGCACCGGCAGCCAGAGCAGGCCCGCCGACTCCAGCGCGATGTTGGCGGTCTGGATGGCCCGGGTGAGCACCGAGGTGTGCACGACGTCGGGGCACAGGCCGGCCTCGCGCAGCAGCTCGCCCGCGCCGGCCGCTTCCTTCCTGCCCTGATCGGAAAGCCCCACGTCCACCCAGCCGGTGAACAGGCCCTCCGAGTTCCAGACGCTCTGGCCGTGACGGAGCAGCAGCAGGGTTTGCATGCCGATGAGCCTAGCGGCGGGCCGGCGGGGAACAGGATGTGCCCCGGCAAGGTTCCCCTGTCGGAGGTGCATGCCCGTGCCGCGACGCTTCCCCCGGCGGATCGCGACGATCAGCGTCCATACGTCGCCCCTTGACCAGCCAGGAACCGGCGATGCCGGCGGCCTGAACGTCTACGTGGTCGAGGTGGCCAAGCGGCTGGCCAGTCTCGGGGTCGAGGTCGAGATCTTCACCCGCGCGGTCTCCCGCGATGCCCTCCCGATCGCCGAGCTGGCCCCGGGGGTGCTGGTCAGGCACGTGATCGCCGGCCCGTTCGATGAGCTCGACCGGGCCGACCTGCCGGCCCAGCTGTGTCACTTCACCTTCGAGGTGCTGCGCGCCGAGGCCGCGTTCGCGCCGGGGCGGTATGACCTGGTGCACGCGCACTACTGGCTGTCCGGGCAGGTGGGAGCGGTGGCCAAGGAGCGCTGGGGCGTCCCGCTGGTGCAGTCCATGCACACGCTCGGCAAGGTGAAGAACGCCGCGCTCGCGGCCGGCGACGCCGCCGAGCCCACGATCAGGATCCGGGGTGAGGCGGAGGTGGTCGCCGCCGCCGACCGGCTGGTCGCCAACACCGACGCCGAGGCCGACCAGCTGATCGGGCTGTACGGCGCGGACCCGTCGCGGGTCCAGACCGTGAACCCGGGCGTTGACCTGGCGGTCTTCCACCCGGGATCGAAGATCGCGGCCCGCCGCCGGCTCGGCCTGCGGCCGGACGCGGTGGTGCTGATGTTCGCCGGCCGGGTGCAGCCGCTGAAGGCGCCGCACGTGGTGCTGCACGCCGCCGCGCGGCTGCTGGACGATGACCCGCTGCTCGCCGAACGGCTGGTCGTGGCGTTCGTCGGCGGGCCCAGCGGCACCGGCCGGGCCGACCCCGACCTGCTGGCCGAGCTGGCGTCCAGGCTCGGCATCACCGGCGTGGTCCGGCTCGAGCCGCCGTGCCCGCAGCCCGAGCTCGCCGACTGGTACCGGGCGGCCACCGCCGTGCTCGTCCCGTCGTACTCCGAGTCGTTCGGCCTGGTGGCGGTGGAGGCGCAGGCGTGCGGCACCCCGGTGGTGGCCGCATCGGTCGGCGGCCTGCGCACCGCCGTGCGGGACGGAGTCTCGGGCGTGCTGGTGCCCGGGCACGATCCGGTCAGCTACGCCCGCGTGCTGCGCGACCTGATCGCGTCGCCGGCCGAGCAGGCCCGGCTCGGCCGGGGGGCGATCGAGCATGCCTCGCGGTTCAGCTGGACCCGGGCCGTGGACCAGCTGATGACGGTGTATACCGGGGCCATGAACGATGTCGCCGCGGTAGACGCAGTGGACGCATGACGGACCCGGTCGCCGCCGTCGAGGAGCCGGCCGCCGCCGTCGAGCACGGGCTGGCCGAGCTCGGGCTGCCGTATGAGAACCCGAGGCCGGGGGCTTACCTGGTCAAGCTGGCCGGGCAGCACAAGCTGGCCACGATGACCTGGCTGGTCGTGGGGGCGCACAGCCTGCACGTGGAGGCGTTCTTCTGCCGCCAGCCGGACGAGAACCACGGCCGGTTCTACCGGTTCCTGCTGGAGCGGGGCGCGCGGATGTACGGCGTGCACTTCGCCTTGGACCCGGTCGGCGATGTCTACCTGGTCGGGCGGCTGCCGCTGGGCTGCATCACCGATGCCGAGATCGACCGGCTGCTCGGCTGCGTGCTCAGCTATTCGGACGAGAACTTCGACACGGCGCTTGAGCTGGGCTTTGCCTCGTCGATCCGCAGGGAGTGGGCCTGGCGGGTCAAGCGCGGCGAGCGGCTCGACAACCTGAAGGCCTTCGCTAGATTCGCGGACCCGGCGAACGAAAAGCAGAGCGCGGATCCGGCGGGCGCGGGACCGGCGAACGAAGAACGCCCTGGCCCGGCGGTGCCGGGCCAGGGCGCGTAAAGCGGATCTTCAGACCAGGGTCTTCTGCGCGTAGTCGTAGGCCTTCCAGGCCAGCGCCTCGGCGGTCGCCCGGCTCGCGTTCTGCCCGACCAGGGTGACCGCGCCGACCAGGCCGCGGGTCCGGTAGATGATCGTCCAGATGTTCTCGCTCTCGTCACCAGAGGCGCGGACGTTCAGCTCGCGGGCGGCCGCGCCGAGCCGCGGCGCCTGCTCCTCCTTGATCGCGTAGCTGAACACCCGGTCGCCGACCTTCGCGGTGTAGTGCGCGCAGCCGGCCGGGAACCGGTCCGCGAGCGCCGCCGCGAGCAGCGTCGACGGCGGGGCGAGCAGCACCTCGGACAGCCCGTCGCGGCCGACCCGGAAGGTCGCCACGGTGGCCGGCACCTTGGCGTACTTCGGCGAGGACAGGCCGGTGCCGCCCGCGCTCGCGCACCTGGCCGGGGTGATCTTCACGCCCGACAGCGACTGCTTGGTGGCCTTGACCCCGGGCAGCGACCCGTAGGCGCCGGACTCGACGGGAACGGCGGGCTTGACCCCGTTCACCGTCGCGAGCAGCGCGCTGCGCAGCTGCGTGGCCGTATAGACGGAGGTGGTCTTCGCGTCCTGGGTGGTCCGCGAGGACTGTGCCGCGGTCCCGGAGGAACCGCCGCAACCGGCGACCGCCGCGGCGAGGGCCGCCGCGGCGATCAGGCCGGGCACACGTGACAGGGAAGTATTGGGCATGGGCAGGTCCTTCTCGCACTGGTTCGACGCTGGAATCGGCGCGAGCCTACCGTACCCTCCGTAACTGAATGAGTGCGTTCCGTGAAATAGGCTATCCCCGGCGCAGCCTCAGTGGCTGGTCACCGATCCCTGCGGCGGGATCGTCCCGGGCCCGGTGATCGTGCACAGCACCGCCTGGGCGTCCGTGCTGTACAGCGGCCGGGCCAGCTTGGGCGGATCGAGGAACGCCGGGCGCTTCAGGTCGAGCATGTCGAGCATGTCGTGCGCGTTCGCGTCCCGGAACGTCATCGCGGGCAGGTTCCACTTGGTCTCCACCAGCTTGCAGATGCTGGCGTGGTCGAAGACCTTGTGCGACACGTAGTCCTTGCGCGCCCACGGGGAGACGATCGCGGTCGGCACCCTGAACCCGTACCGGGCGAACCCGTCGAAGGCCTGCTCGCCGGACGGGACGGCGGGCGGGATGTCGTCGGGCGGGATCGCGACCGGCGGCGGCACGTGGTCGTAGTACCCGCCGTGCTCGTCGTAGGTCCAGATCAGCAGCGTGCTCTCCCACTCGGGGCCGGACATCACCGCGTTGACGACCTCGGCGGCGAACGCCTCGCCGAGCGCGACGTTCTGCGGGTTCTCCTCCGAGTGCGTCGCGAAGTCGGGGTCCACGATGCTGTAGCCGGGCAGGTGGCCGCTGGCCGCGTCGGCGAAGAAGTCGGCCAGCGGGACGACCTTCTTGCCGAAGTTCTCGAAGTAGACGGTCGGGAACAGCAGCGTCGACGGTGTCGTGGAGTAGTAGTTCTTCCACGGGATATGGTGCGCGTCTAGCGCGTCGAAGATCGTCCCGTTGGCCGGGGTGCCGGTCGGAATCGTGTCGTCCACCATCCCCAGCGAGGTGGCGGCCAGCAGGTAGCGCCGGTTCGGGAAGGTCTGGCCGAGCACCGAGCAGAAGTACCGGTCCGCGATCGGGAACGTCTTGGCCAGCGAGGCGTAGAACGGCTGGTCCTCGTTGCGCCAGTAGCCCATCGACACCGGGCCGCTGCCCGACTCGACGAAGCCGTTGTTCGCGCCGTTCGCGTACTGGATGTGCGATTGCTCCCACTCCTGGCTCGGCATGCCGCTCAGCTGACAGGTGGTGGGCATCCGGAAGGCATGCTGGATCTTCCCGTTCGCATACGGGTTCGTCGCGGTCGGCTTGCCGTGCTTGCCGATCGTGAAGCCGTCCGCGCCCGGCCGCATGAGCATGCCGAGCCTGTTGTCGTAGGAGTGGTTCTCCATCATGAGCACCACGATGTGCCTGATCAGCGGCATGGTGTCGGTGCCGGCCGGCAGGCCGGGGTGCGGAAGCGATCCCGGCTTGCGCATCCCGGCCCGGGAGATCGCCATCGACCCGGCCCGAGCACGACCGGCGCTGGCGGTGCCGTCGGTACTGTCGGCGCTGCGCCAGGCGCCGGTGCCGGCTACCGCCCCTGCGGTCAGGCCGGCCATGAGCAGCCCGCGCCTGGACGGGCCGTGACCGCCGGCTGCCCCTGCCCCCGGAGTGCCGTCCGGGCCGACCGGCGGGATCGCTCTCATGCTCATCGCGGGACCTCCTGTGCGCGGCGCTCAATGACTGGGTGGCAGTCTGCCAACCCCCAGGAACCGTCACAAGGCTCGCGAGTGACCAAAACCCGGCCAGGCCGCGTCGCGCAAGCCAACCAGCCGTCGGTGGCCGGCTGCGCCCGCGAGGATGGGACGATCGGGGGCAAGGAGGCAGGCTGATGGGACCACTGCATGGCGTCCGGGTGATCGAGATCGCGAGCCTGGCCCCGGCACCGTTCGGATGCATGATCTTGTCGGATCTCGGCGCGGACGTGCTGCGGGTAGACCGCGCCGAACTATGCGGACCCGACGCCGTGGCGCCGGCCGACCCGCTCGCCCGCGGCCGCAGGTCGATCGGCCTGAACCTCAAGGATCCCGAGGGCATCAGCCTGCTGCTGCGGCTGGCCGGTTCGGCCGACGTGCTGGTGGAGGGGTTCCGTCCCGGCGTCGCCGAGCGGCTCGGATTCGGGCCCGACGCGTGCCTGGCGCGCAACCCACGGCTGGTGTTCGCCCGGATGACCGGCTGGGGCCAGCAGGGCCCGCTGGCCGCGACGGCCGGGCACGACATCGACTACATCGCGGTGGCCGGCGTGCTGCACGGCATCGGCCGGGCCGGCCAGCGCCCGGTCCCGCCGCTCAACCTGGTCGGCGATTTCGGCGGCGGCGGCATGCTGCTCGCGGTGGGCGTGCTGGCGGCGCTGGTCGAGCGGGAGCGGTCCGGCCTCGGCCAGGTGGTCGACGCGGCGATGGTGGACGGGGCGGCCCTGCTGAACACGTTCCTGTATGGCCTGCTGGCCGGCGGCGCCTGGCGCGAGGAGCGCGGCGTCAACCTGCTGGACGGCGGCGCGCCGTTCTACGACACCTACGAGACCGCGGATGGCCGGCACGTCGCGGTCGGCGCCCTCGAGCCGAAGTTCTACGCCGAGCTCCTGGCCGGCCTCGGCCTCGACGGCGCCGATCTGCCCGCCCAGTACGACCAGGCGGGCTGGCCGGTGCTGCGGGAGCGGTTCACCGCGGCGTTCCGCGAGCGGACCAGGGATGAGTGGGCCAAGGTGTTCGGCCCGACCGACGCCTGCGTGGCGCCCGTCCTCGCCCCGGGCGAGGCGCCGCGCCATCCGCATACCGCGGCGCGAGGCACATTCACCGAAGCCGGCGGCGTCGTCCAGCCGTCCCCGGCCCCAAGATTTTCCCGAACGGCCTCCGGCGGGCCGGCTGCTCCGCCACGGCCAGGCGCCGACACTGAAGACGTCCTGACCGGCCTGGGCTTGTCCGATCCGGAGATCTCGGCCCTGCGCACGGCGGGCACGGTCGGCTGATCCGCGGGTTGGGGCCGGCTGGCCTGCGGGGTCGGCCCGGTGCCGCGCGGGGTGAACTCGGCGCGAGGCGGCGGTCCGCGCCGGTCTCAGTGGCCGATCTGCGCGGCCTTGATCGCGAGCAGCACGACGGAGATGACCAGGTAGCCGCGCAGGCACATCATGCCCAGCCGGGTCCCCGGCGACCAGGTGACCGGCTTCAGCAGGGCGAGCGGCGGCATCCGCCAGTGCTTACGGTCGGCCTGCGCCGCCCGGACCGGGGCCGGCCGCGGCTGACCGCTGCGGATCCGGACGATCCGCAGGGCCAGGCCGATACCGGCGACGCCGACCGCCAGCGCGACGAACAGCCACAGCACGACCAGCTTCACGTCGATGTGCGGGAAGACCGTGGTGGCCATGAGCGTGCCGGACAGCATCAGCAAGATGCCCACGATGACGGTGGCCAGCAGGTTGAGCCAGCGCGGGTTCACCCACGGGCCGAGCACTTCGGGGTCGTTGCACAGCAGCAGCAGGAACAC
>DASXME010000054.1:0-9519 GCA_036495825.1 Streptosporangiaceae bacterium | reverse complement strand
AGGTGAACTCGATGAGCTTGTCTCGCAGGGCGATCATGACCGCCTCCATCCGGGAGTGGATCTGCAGCTTCTCCAGGATGTTGCGGACGTGATTCTTCACGGTGTTCTCCGAGATGAACAGTTCCCGGGCTATGTCGCGGTTGTTCATCCCCCTGGCGACGAGCTTGAGCACTTCCATCTCGCGATCGGTGAGCTTGGGTGCGGGGACCTGCTGCGGCCGCTCCTCCTCATTGCGCCGGGCGAGCGTGGCGAACTCGGTCAGCAGCTTGCCCGCCATCGCGGGGCTGATCAGCGACTGGCCGCCGTGGACGCCTCGGACGGCCTCGGCCACCTCGTCCAGCGGGATGTCCTTGAGCAGGTAGCCGCTCGCGCCTGCCCTGATCGCCTCGAAGAGGTCTTCTTCCTCGTCGCTGATCGTCAGCATGACGATCTTGGTGCTGGGCGCCGCTTCCTTCATCACCCGGCAGGCGTCAATGCCGCTGCTCCTGGGCATCCTGATGTCCATCAGCACCACGTCGGGCAGGAACTCGCCAGCCTTTTCCCTGGCCTCTGCTCCATTGCTGGCCTGGCCGACAAGCTCGATGTCGTTCTCTTCGGCGAGGACCATCTCCAGCCCGCGACGGAACAGCGCATGGTCATCAACGATCAGCACCCGGATGGGCTCCGGGCTCCGCCCGGCATCCAGTGTCTCGCCGGTGGCTCCTGCGCTCACCTTGGCTCCTCCCATAAACCAGCGGTCGCCCGCCATGACCCCCACCATTACCGCCCGGCCGACGGCCGGGCGGCCACTCGCCACCAGCGAACAGGGCCGGCCGGGCCGCCTGCGGTCCGGCCGTGGCCGCGTGATCAGAACTCTGGCCGACCAGACCGCCGCGCGCAAGTGCGCGGCGCCGGCCTGGGCTGGCCCCGAGGGCTCAGCCCAGGTCAACGGACAGGCTAGCCGTGAGGCTGATCCTGGGGCGGGCCCGGGATCAGTTCGTGGCGGCTAGGAGGCGACGAGGTGACCGGATTGTTCGGGGACGTGCTCCTCGACCAGGCGGATCACGCCGTACCGGTAACCACACCGGCGGTATACCACGCTGGAGTGACCAGAATCCTTGTCCTGGAACAGGTAAAAGTCATGTCCGACCAGTTCCATCTCGAACAGGGCCTGGTCGATGGTCATCGGCGATGCGGCGTGGAACTTCTGCCGCACCACGAGCGGTCCGTCACCCTCCATCTCGATCGGGACGAGACCGTCAGCGCTATCCGTCGCCCGGGTCGCCTCATCGGCTATCGACCGGGCGAAGGCCTGTTCTGGCCGGTCATCCGCGCCTGGCACGGCGTCGGCCGGCCCGGCGGGCGCAGCGGGCGCAGCCGATCCGTTGGCGGCGACGGGTGTCTTCGCGATGCCGTGATGGCTGTGCCGCGCTTTGCGGCGGTCGCAGGACCGGCGCACCCGGGCTTCGAGCTTGGCCAGGGCCAGGTCGAGAGCGGCGAACCGGTCATCCGCGGCGGCCTCGGCCCTGATCGCGGGGCCGCGGGATCTGATCGTGAGCTCGACTCGTTCGCGTCTGCCATGCTGGCGAGGATTGTGCTCCTGGGAAACCTCCACGTCGATGCGGATCACCTTCTGATCCAGCTTCCCGAGTTTCGCGAGCTTGATGGTCGCATGCTGCCGGAATCGATCCTGCACATTGGTGTGCCGGCCCATGAACACGATGTCCACTCGGTAAACCCCCTTCCGCTCGATCCACGCTGTGGCACCCGCCCGGCCGACCTGGTCTTCGTCCCCACATCCGCCTGCAGAGAGGTTCGCGGCACAGCTGCCACTACTGCCCTTCTCCCGGTCCAGGGGATATCGGATCCCCTGGTGAGGCAGGACTTACTTCTAAGCCGCACCGTGATCGGTCGACGATAAGTCGCCTTACGTGGGCCGTTTCGCCTGCGGCTGGCATCGGCTTGCCAGGACGGGCGCCCCGCAACCGGGGAACCCTCCCTGGCGCAACCACGGACCCGGACGGGTGCCATGAACGAACGCTAACCCCATACCGGCCGAATGTCAGCGGGTAAATGCTCACAATCAATCACTGAGAGTTAAAAATATTGCACTGACCTGTGGGCTGGTAACCCCCAAATACGCCACGTTCCGTCACAACGCTCCGGCCGCACAGGCATCGGGGGCCCGCAGGGCGCCAGCCGGGCCCGCCGGGCGTCAGCCTGGGTACGTCGGGTCGCCCGCGAACTCCCTGACTAGGGTCCAGCTGCCGTTGATGTTGCCGGCCACGGCGAGCCGGCCGTCGGGCAGCCCGGCGAGCAGCGGGTTGCCCGGGCCGGCCGCGGAGATAGAACTTGTGCCCGGATAGGTGTTGATGTTCGTGGCGGTGCCGCCGTTGACCGGTACCTCCACGAGCGGCGAGGCCGCAGACGGCGAGGAGGTCAAGACGATCAGGTGGTCTGCGTCGTACCAGGTCAGATCCGTCGGATCGGTGACGCTGCTGCCGATGGCCACGGTCTGCCCCACCGAGGCCTGGCTGCCCGTGCGGGTGATCGCGCCCAGCCGCAGCTGGGCCGGGCCGCCGCCGGCGGGGACGACGATCAGGGCGACGCGTACATCATCAGGCGCGACCGCGAAGGCGTGCACCTGATACTCGCCCGCCAGCCCGCGCACCAGGGACGGCACGCCGCCCGCCCCGGACTGCCGCCAGACTCCGGATGACCCTGCTGCCCACAAGTTGTCCTGGTTGTCCCAGCTGAGCGACGTGAAACCGCCCCCTCGGGGCAGGGGTTCCAGCCGCGCGCCCCGGCTGGCCGGGCCGAAGTAGACATCACCCGACCCGGTGAGGCCGGCCACGTACCGCCCGTCGAGCGATACGGCGATCGAGCTGAGCGGCGGGTCGCCGTCGCCAGCCTGACCGGCCACGCGTCCCGATATCGAGCCGTCTCCGTCCATCGTCTGGACCGACCCGTTGGGGGCGATGGAATACGCGGTGGTGCGGGCCGGCATCTCGGGTACCGTGAGCCGCCCGGATCCCGTCAGCTGGCTGCCGGACCAGCTAGCCGACGCGCGGAGGTTGCCGTTGATCTCCAGCTGGACCGATTGGATGGCCGGCTGATCGCCGGAGGGCCCGGCCAGCGTCCAGACCAGCTGGGCCGCCATCTCCTGCAGCGCCGTCTGGCCGGCGGTGGCCGCCGCGCCGCCGAGGTCCACGGTGGCAATGCCGTTGCCGATCGTCACCGGCCGCACCCGCCGGCTGCCGGACGGCACGGCCGTCCTGGCCGCGCCCGCGAGCCACTCCTGCGGATCGGCCAGCAGCGCCGTGACCAGCGTGGTCGCCAGGCCCACGGAGGTGGCCTGCAGCGGCACGAACACCGGGTAGGGCACCAGCGCATGACCGACGTCGGCGAGAAAGTACAGGTTCCGCGGCTGGTAGACCCGCTGGAAATCGGACTCGTTGAGCATCAGGAAGCGGGGCGGGTTCGATATCCGGTAGCCCTGACCGGTCTGCTTGACGTTGAACGTGTAGGGAGCGGACAGGTCATTGCCGTTTGCGTACGGGCCGTTATCGGTCAGGAAGGCCAGCTTCTGGCCGGTGGGCTGTACCTTCACCTCGTAGTCCTGCTGGCCTGGCTGCCGGATGGCCTGGAACGGCAGCCCGCCCTGTCCGTACGGTGACCCGACCACCGTGACCCCCGGCCCCGGGCTCCAGGAGCCGGCTGCGCTCGGTGTCAGGTACTGCCTGGCCACCGCGTGGTTGCCGGCAAAGCTGGCGCTCGCCGTGAGGAAGCCAGCGACGATCTGCTGGGGACTCCAGCCCGGTTTCGGCGATACGGCGATCAGCTGCAGGAAGTTCTCTGGCTGGGCGGCCGCGGCCTGGCCGCGCTGCACGGTCCCGCTGTCGGGCACGGTCGCGCAGGCTGCCGCCAGCAGGGCCGTCAGGCAGGCCACGGCGGCCGGCCGCGCGCGGCTCGGCATCAGCCGCCTGACCGCGGCGGCGGCCCGGCCGCGCGCGATCGCCGGGGTCCGGGTACCGCTGGCCGCGCTACGCGCCATCGCCGGGATCCGGGTCCATCGACAGCAGGCCGCCGATTCTGATCATGGCGACGGGCAGCCCGGCGGCCAGCGCGCCCGCTCCGGTCGCCAGCTCGACCTCATCGAGGCCGAGCGGTAGCGGCGAGCCTTCGAGGTTCGCTCCGGCCACGCGCGGCAGCGTGAGCCGGAAGACCGAGCCCCGCTCGCACTCGCTCCACGCCTCCAGCCAGCCGCCGTGCAGCCGGGCGTCCTCAAGCGCGATCGACAGGCCAAGACCGGTGCCGCCGCTGGTCCTGGCGCGCGCCGGGTCGGCCCGCCAGAAGCGGTCGAACACCAGCTTCTCCTCGCCGGGCCGCAGCCCGACGCCGTAGTCCCTGACCGCCACGGCCACCGCGTCGCGGTCGGCGGCGACCGAGACCACCGCCTCCCGGCCCTCGCCGTGCTCGACGGCGTTCACCAGCAGGTTGCGGAGGATCCGCTCGACCCGGCGGCGGTCGGCCTCGGCCACGCACGGCTGCGCGGGCAGCCGGAACACGATCCGCGCGCCGCGCCGCTCGGCTAGCTGCTGAGCGTCGTCGGCGGCGCGCCGCACGAGATCGCAGATGTCGATCGGCTCCGCGTCCAGGGTCGCCGCGTTGGCGTCGTACCTGCTGATCTCCAGCAGATCCGCGAGCAGCGCATCGAAGCGCTCCAGCTGCCCGTGCAGCAGCTCAGCCGACCGGGCGGACGAGTCATCGAGCTGGTCCCTGGCCTCGTGCAGCACATCGGATGCCATTTTGATCGTGGTCAGCGGGGTCCTCAGCTCGTGCGACACGTCGGACACGAACTGGCGCTGCACCTGGGACAGGTCCTGCAGCTTGCCGAGCTTGTCCGCCAGGGTGGCCGCCATCTCGTTGAAGGAAGTGGCCAGGACAGCCAGGTCGTCGGTGCCCTGCACGCGCATCCGCTCGTCGAGATCTCCGGCCGCGACCCGCCGGGACGCCTCGGCGGCCTGCCGGACGGGGATGACCACCCAGCGGGTGACCAGCGAGGCGATCAGGGCCAGCAGCACGACGAGCGCCAGGCCGACGCCGATCAGCGTGCGCTGGACGAGCTGCAGGGTGAGCAGGTCATTGCGGAGCGAGAAAAGGTAGTACAGCTGGTAGTGGCTGTCGAGCGGAACGCCGACGGCCAGCCCAGGCTGGGCGGCCTGACCGCCGTTCGCGAACGTGATCGTGGTGGGCTCGTCGTAGACCTGGTCCTGCCCGGCCGACTGGGCCGCCTGGACGTGCTGCAGGAGCGCCTGCGGGATGCTGCTCAGGTTCGCGCCGTACACCCAGCCCCTGACCGGCTGCGAGGGGTTCAGGTCCGGCGCGGCGAGGACGGCGACGTAGTATCCGCTGCCCGCACCGCCGTCGGCCTGCGGGTACTGCAGGTCTTTGGCGATGGTGTACATCAGCGAGTCGGCGGAGGCGCCCGGCGACGCGTTCACGTTGAGCTGATTGAGCGCCTGCGCCCTGACGGTCTGGACCTGGGAGACGGCCGACGTCTCCCGGTTGCGCAGCAGGCCGCCGGCGATCTGCTGCATGAGGAAGAAGCCGAGCACCGTGACCACCAGCGCCGAGGCGGCCAGCGTCGTGCCGACGACCCGCAGCTGCAGCGACTGGTGCCACCGGGCGCGGACCTGGCCGAACGCCCTCGCGGACCAGCAGCGCAGCGCGCCGGCCGGCCCGGACAGGGGGCTGCGCCAGGACCGGTCCGGCCCGGGCCGCCAGGACCGGTGCCGGTGACCGGGACCGATGAGACCGGGGACGTCACCCGGCCGGTGACGGGAGGACGATGCGGGGTAGCCGGCCGGCTCCGGCTCGGCGGCCGACCCGGGGCGGGCGGCCTGATCGGGGCGGGCGGGGGAAGCACTGACCGCCGACGCGCCATCTCGTGCGCCGGGTCCCTGCCTCCCGTTGGCCGCGGCCCCTTCCATGGTCACTTCCGTCGGTTGCTCATCTTCGCCCCGCTGAGCCCGGCGGCCGCTGGTCAGGGGCCGCCGACGGCGGCTCAGCCAGGACCTGCCCGGTAGCCCACGCCGCGCACCGTGACCACGATCTCCGGGTGCTCTGGATCCTTCTCGATCTTGGCGCGCAGCCGTTGCACGTGCACGTTGACCAGCCTGGTATCCGCGGCATGCCGGTAACCCCAGACCTGCTCGAGCAGCACTTCCCTGGTGAACACCTGGCGTGGCTTGCGGGCCAGCGCCACCAGCAGGTCGAACTCCAGCGGGGTGAGACTGACCGTCGCGTCGTCTCGCTTCACCGAATGGCCGGCCACGTCGATCGTGACGTTCTGGATCTGCAGCGTCTCGGGCGCGGGGTCGTCGGTGCGGCGCAGCCGGGCCCGGACGCGGGCGATGAGCTCCTTGGACTTGAACGGCTTGACGATGTAGTCGTCGGCGCCGGACTCCAGGCCGAGTACCACATCGACCGTGTCGGTCTTCGCGGTCAGCATGACGATCGGCACGCCCGACTCGGCCCGGATCTGGCGGCACACGTCGATGCCGTCCACCGTCGGCAGCATCAGGTCAAGCAGCACCAGGTCGGGATGGCTGTTGCGGAAAATCTCCAGTGCCCTGTCGCCGTCGGCCACGAACGTCGGCTCGAATCCCTCGCCGCGGAGCACGATGCCCAGCATCTCGGCGAGCGCCGCGTCATCGTCGACGACAAGCACGCGTCCTCTCATGAACCTCATCGTTCCATGGAAGCAGTGGTCAGGGGACCGCCTGCGGTCTCGTGTCCGCCGTCGGCGGGATCGCAGCCGGCCTCCAAAACACGCAGATTACCCCGATTGACGGGCTGTGCAACTCCACGTTCGGTGATCAAGGCGCTGACCAGGGCAGACGGCGTGACGTCGAAGGCCGGGTTGTAGGCGTCACTGCCCGCCACGGCCACGGGAGTCCCCGCATAGCTGGTCACTTCCTCGCCTCGGCGATGCTCGATCACGATCGCCGCGCCATCGGGCGCGGCGAAGTCAATGGTGGACACGGGCGCGGCGACCACGAACGGCACCCCGTGGTGGCGGGCCAGCACGGCGAGCGAGTAGCTGCCCACCTTGTTCGCCACGCTGCCGTCGGCCGCGATCCGGTCGGCGCCGATGATCACCAGGTCGACCTGGCCGGCCGCCATCAGCGAGGCGGCGGCGCAGTCGGCCAGCACGGCGTACGGCAGCCCGGCCCGGTGCGCCTCGTAGGTGGTCAGCCTGGCGCCCTGCAGCAGCGGCCTGGTCTCGTCCACCCAGAGCTTCGCCAGCCGGCCGGCCCGGTGCGCGGCGAGGATCACGGCGAACGCGGTGCCCTCCCCGGCGGACACGAGGGCACCGGTGTTGCAGTGCGTGAGAATGCGGGCGCCGGGAGGTACCAGGGTGAGTCCGTGCGCCGCCATGGCCGCGCTGGCGGCGGCATCTTCGGCGGCGAGCGATCGTGCCTCGGCGAGCGCCGCACTGGCGCCTCCCCGTTCGGAATCCGGATTTGAATCTGACCGCGCGCGCCGGTAAGCGGCGAGCACCCTCGCGGCACCCCAGCCCAGGTTCACCGCGGTCGGCCGCGCGCCGGTGATGGCCTTCGCCGCGGCGGGAACGTCGTCGCCCCGGTAAGCGGCGAGCGCGACGCCGAACGCCCCGGCGACACCGAGCAGCGGCGCGCCGCGGACCGCCAGCCGGCTGATCGCGTCCACCAGGGACGGGACGTCGCGGCAGGTCAGCACCGTCTCGGTGGCCGGCAGCCGGGTCTGGTCGAGCAACTCGATAGCAGGCCCGTCGGGCGGATCCAGCCAGCGCAGTGGCGGAATGTCCATCTTGTGATTGTCTGTCATCAGTGCGGCGAAGGGTACCACTTCGCCGATAGGGCTTGGTGACGGGGCCGCGCGGGCCCGAGCCGACCCGTTTACGAGCCCTGGTGCCAGGAGGTCAGGTAGTCGCGCTGCTCGGCGGTGAGGGCGTCGATCTCGGTACCGGCCGAGGCCAGCTTGAGCCTGGCCACCTCGGCGTCGATGGACGACGGCACCTCGTGCACGCCGGCCAGCGGCGCCTCGCCCGCGGCCAGCCAGGCCAGCGCGAGCGCCTGGATGCCGAACGAGAGGTCCATGACAGCGGCCGGGTGGCCCTCGGCCGCGACCAGGTTGACGACCCGGCCTTCGGCGAGCAGCAGCAGGCGGCGGCCGCTGGCCAGCACGTACTCGTCGGTGTGCGGCCGGACGTCGCGGCGGATCTCGGCGGCCAGCCGGGCCAGCGCGCGCACGTCGATCTCCACGTCGAAGTGGCCGGCGTTCGCGAGCAGCGCGCCGTCCCGCATCACGGCCAGGTGCTCCGCGGAGATCACGTCGCGGGATCCGGTCGCGGTCACGAACATCTCGCCGAGCGCCGCCGCGGCCAGCATCGGCAGCACGCGGAAGCCCTGCAGCACGGCGTCGAGCGCGCGCACCGGGTCGGTCTCGGTGACGATCACCTGCGCGCCCAGGCCGCGGACCCGGCTGGCGATGCCCTGCCCGCAGGCGCCGAATCCGGCGACGACGACCGTCTTGCCCGCCAGCAGGGTGTTGGTGGCCCGCAGGATGCCATCGACGACGGACTGGCCGGTGCCGCAGGTGTTGTCCACCATCCGCCGGGCCGGGGTGTCGTTGGCCGCGACCACGGGGAAGGCCAGCGCGCCGGCCGCCGCCATCCGGCGCAGCCTGATCACGCCGGTCGTGGTCGACTCACAGCCGCCGCGCACCTTCGCCAGCAGGTCGGGACGCTCCGCGTGCAGCGTGTTCACCAGGTCGCCGCCGTCGTCGATGACCAGGTCCGGGCCCGGCTCGAGCGCGCAGGCGATGTGCGCGTAGTAGGTCTCGCGATCGACGCCCGCCCGGGCGAACACGCTGACCCCGCCGCCGCTGTGCCCCCCGGGGCCGCTCCCTTGCACCAGCGCGGCGGCCGTGTCGTCCTGGGTGGACAGCGGGTTGGAGGCGGCCAGCAGCACCCGGGCGCCGCCGTCGCGCAGCGCCCTGATCAGCACCGCGGTCTCCGCCGTGACGTGCAGGCAGGCGGCGACCGTCAGGCCGCGCAGCGGCTGCTCGGCGGCGAACCGCCCGCCGAGCAGGCCCAGCACCGGCATGGCCCGCCGCGCCCAGTCAATCCGGACGTTCCCCGACTCGGCCAGGCCGGGATCGGCGATGTCGGATTCGAGGCCGGGCGGCGGGCCGCCGGATGCTGGCACCGGTTCAGTAACGGTAGGAGTCGGCTTTGTACGGGCCCTCGACCTTCACCCCGATGTAGTCGGCCTGGTCCTTCGTCAGCTGGGTGAGCCTGACCCCGAGCGCGCCCAGGTGCAGCCGGGCCACCTTCTCGTCCAGGTACTTGGGCAGGGTGTGCACGCCGACCGGGTACTCCTCCGCCTTGGTGAACAGCTCGACCTGGGCGATCACCTGGTTGGTGAAGCTGTTCGACATGACGAAGCTCGGGTGGCCGGTCGCGTTGCCCAGGTTCAGCAGCCGCCCCTCGGA
>DASXME010000053.1:0-4133 GCA_036495825.1 Streptosporangiaceae bacterium | reverse complement strand
GCACGCGCCGCCAGCGGACATCGGGCCGCACCGCCGCCCAGCGAAAAACATGGACTAGCGAACCAGCCGACTACACCATCACCATCGTCCCGTCAAATCTCCCGAAAACAGACGTAAGTCCCGGAAGTTAAGGGCAGTGGGTACAGCCCGCCAGCGGCGGCGATGACCCAGGTGGCCAGGGCAACGAGAACCACGGCATTCCCCCTTGCGCGGACGATGGCTGGCTTGAAACGCCAGGCACACCTGCCACATCGGGGCATCCTATGGCAACCAGGATGATGCAGACAATATCCGTATCTTGAACACATCCCAGGTCGGCGCGCTGTATATCGTTTACGGACGCAGCTGACGCCGGGGCGCGCGGTCCAATGAGCGCTAACCGGGCCGCGTGTTATCTGTCAGCCGCTCGACGTAGCGCGGCCCGCCCTGTCAGGCGCGGGCGGGCCGGGTCAGCCGGTGGCGACCGCGAGGGTGAGCGGCAGCACGGCGGGCGCGCCGGCCTCGCGGAGCAGCCTGGCCGCGACGGTCATGGTCCAGCCGGTGTCGATCCGGTCGTCGGCCAGCAGTACCGGGCCGCCGAGCGAGGCCACCGCGTCGCGCAGGGCCGCGGGGACGGTGAGCGCGTGCCACAAGGCGCGCAGCCGCTGGGCGCTGTTGTGCTGGGCCGGAGCGGGCCGGGCGCCGTCGGCGTACTCGAGCTGGCCGAGATAGGGGAGCCTGCCGATCCCGGCGATCCGCTGGCCGAGGCTCTCCACCAGCAGCGGCCGGGAGCGCGAGGGCAGCGTGACCACCCCGGCCGGGCGCTGCGCCCAGTCCCAGGCGGCCAGCACCTTGACCACCGCCTCGACCATCTCGTCCGGTACCGGCGCGTCGGGCGCGCCGTCGGCCAGCAGGGCGCGCAGCCGCGGGCCCCAGCCGAGGTCGGTCGGCCGGCCCAGGGCCCGGCCGGTCCCGGCCGACACGGTGGCCGGGATCTTGCCGGAGATCGCGATCCCCAGTTCCTTCATCCCGGTCGGCCACATCTTGCGCGGCGCCACGTCGACGCCGGGGCGCAGCAGCCGCTCGCGGGCGGCCGCGATGCCCACGTCCGAGACCGTGTCCGGCCAGTGCTGCCCGGTGCAGTTGTCACACCGCCCGCACGGCGCGGCGGCGGGGTCGTCCAGCTCGCGGCGCAGGTACTCCATCCGGCACCCGGTGGTGGCGATGTAGCCGAGCATCGCCTGCTGCTCGCGGGACCGCTCGGCCGCGACCCGTGCGTACCGGTCGGCGTCGTAGGCCCAGGGCTGCCCGGTGGCCACCCAGCCGCCGCTGACCCGGCGGACCGCGCCGTCCACGTCCAGCACCTTGAGCATCATCTCCAGCCGGCCGCGGCTCAGGTCGACCCTGGTCTCCAGGGCGGCCGTGGACAGCGGCCCGCCCGCCCCGGCCAGCGCGGCGAGCGTGGCGCGCACCGCGGGCTCGGGCGGGAAGGCCAGCGAGCCGAAGTAGGCCCAGATGTCGGCGTCCTCCCGGCCGGGCAGCAGGATGACCTCGGCCCGGTCCACACCGCGCCCGGCCCGGCCGATCTGCTGGTAGTAGGCAACCGGTGACTGTGGCGCGCCCAGGTGCACCACGAACCCCAGGTCGGGCTTGTCGAATCCCATGCCGAGGGCACTGGTCGCGACCAACGCCTTGAGATCGTTGGCGAGCAGCGAATCTTCGGCCGCGAGCCGCTCGGAAGTTTCTTTCTTTCCGGAATAAGAAAAAACTGCATGACCACGGTCACGCAAGAACGAGGCGGTCTCTTCGGCGGCGGCGACTGTGAGGGTGTAGACGATGCCCGAGCCGGGCAGGCCGGCCAGGTGCTCGGCCAGCCAGCCGAGGCGCTGCTGCGGGCCGGCCAGCCGCACCACCGCCAGCCGCAGGCTGTCGCGGTCCAGCGGGCCGCGCAGCACCAGCGTCTCCGCGTCGCGGCCCGCGCCGAGCTGCTCGGCCACGTCGCGGGTGACCCTGGCGTTCGCGGTGGCGGTCGTGGCCAGTACCGGCACCCCCGGCGGCAGCTCGCCGAGCAGGGTGCGCAGCCGCCGGTAGTCGGGCCGGAAGTCGTGGCCCCAGTCAGAGATGCAGTGTGCCTCGTCCACCACCAGCATCCCGGCCGCGGCCGTCAGCTTGGGCAGCACCAGGTCGCGAAAGCCCGGGTTGTTCAGCCGTTCCGGGCTGACCAGCAGCACATCCGCCTCACCCGCTTCCACCTCGGCGTAGATCTCGTCCCACTGCTCGGTATTGGCGGAGTTCACCGTGCGGGCGCGAATGCCCGCCCGGCCTGCCGCCTCGATCTGGTTGCGCATCAGGGCGAGCAGCGGCGAGACGATGACCGCCGGGCCCGCGCCGCCGGCGCGCAGCAGCGCGGCCGAGGTGAAGTAGACGGCCGACTTGCCCCAGCCGGTGCGCTGCACGACCAGCGCGCGGCCATGCTGCTCGACCAGCGCCCGGATCGCGGTCCACTGGTCCTCGCGCAACCGCGCGTCCGGGCCGGCGAGCGCGCGCAGGTAACGTTCCGCCTGGTCACGGAGCGGACCCGGTCCCGGGTCCGCGCGGCTCACGGGCGCAGCACCGGCATCGTCGACCATGCGCTCCTTCGTACCAGGAGCCGGCGACAGTGGCGCGGCCGGGTCACCGGCCGGGGCGCAGCTCCCGCTGCCGGTGCTTCCGATGCCGGTGCCTCCGCTGCCGGGGCTTCGGCTGCCGGTGCCTCCGCTGCCGGTGCCTCCGCTGCCGGTGCCTCCGCTGCCGGGGCTTCGGCTACCGGACTTTCGCCTCGGCCTCGCTAGTGATGGTGGCGGTCTCGGCGCTGGCGAGCGCGGCGGCCAGATCGGGGGCGCTGCCGGTTCCCCCGGGTGCCTGTGTGGACGCGGCTGCCACGGCGCAGCCGAGCGAGGCCGCCGCCGGCAAGGCCAGGCCGCACAGCAGCCCGGCGATGAGGCCGGCGTTGAAGCAGTCGCCGGCTCCGGTGGCGTCGACCGGGCGGACCGGCGGGACCCCGACGGCGTGCCGCCGCCCGTCCTCGATGCACAACGCGCCGCGGGATCCGCGCTTGACGACCAGCCTGGATCCGGCCGCGGCCAGCACACCGACCGCCTCGGGCAGGGTGTCCCGGCCGGCGATCCGTAGCGCCTCCGCCTCGTTGGGGATCAGCAGGTCGGTCTGGGCGAGCACGGAGCGGAGCCGCTCGCCGCCCCACTTGCCGGCCGGATCCCAGTTCGTGTCCAGGGACGTGGTGACCCCGGCGGTCCGGGCGGCGGCGAAGATCGAGCCGAGGTGATCGCCGAGCGACGGCTCGATGAGGAAGTACGAGCTCACGTGCAGGTGCCTGGCCCCGTGGACCAGCGCCTGCGGCACGTCGGCCGCGGCCAGCGAAGCCACCGCCCCGGTCGCGGTCAAGATGGCCCGGTCGTCTCCGTGCGACAACGCCACGGTCATGCCGGTCGGGACGCCGGCCCGCATGGCGACCGCCGTGACGTCCACGCCCTCGGCCGCCAGCTGGCCGAGCATGAAGCGGCCGGCCGGGTCGTCGCCGATCGCGGCCACGAGGGCGACGCGTACCCCGAGCCGCGCGGCCGCCACGGCCATGATCGCGGCGGACCCGCCGACCACCAGGGATATCCGGTCGACGAGCTTCTCGCGCTGGCCGAACTCCGGGATCACGTCGGCCCCGAGCACCAGCACATCCGGGTTGCAGTCGCCCACGATGACCAGATCGGCGCCCCCCGGGACCCGGTCCTGCGTCACCCGCACCTCCCGATCTCCGCGCGCCGCGTGGTCCGAACACCGGCGCGCAGCGGACCGCATCCCGTCTGATCGAAACCAGTGAAGTTAAGCCATCTGGCAATCATTAGTCAACAAGATTTGCGCAGTTTCTGAGCTATCGGGTGACACGGTCTCCCCGGCTGATCGTCAGCCGGTGATCACGCGGGTGCCCGCCTCGCCGAACCTGGCTGCGTCCGCCGCGGCGATCCCGGCGTCCGTGACCAGCACGTCGATGTCCGACGCGGCGCAGATCCGGGCGAACGCGCGGCGCCCGACCTTGGAGCTGTCCGCGACCACCACGACTTGGTCCGCGCGGTCGGCCATGAGCTTGTTGATGCTCGCCTCCC
>DASXME010000052.1:0-8704 GCA_036495825.1 Streptosporangiaceae bacterium | reverse complement strand
GGCCGCCGCGCGGTGGCCGCGGCCTACGGGGACGAGGAGGAGGCGGCCGGCTACCGGCCGGACGTCGCGCTGATCAACTTCTACGACGGCGGGGCCAGGATGGGGATGCACGCCGACCGGGAGGAACGTTCGGCGGCGCCGGTGGTCTCGCTGAGCCTCGGGGACAGCTGCGTGTTCCGGTTCGGGAACACCCGCGACCGCGGCCGGCCCTGGTCCGACGTGCCGCTGGAGTCCGGTGACCTGTTCGTCTTCGGCGGGCCGGCCCGGCTGGCCTACCACGGCGTGCCCAAGACGCTGCCGGGCACCGGCAATCCCGGCCTCGGGCTGGAGGCCGGGCGGCTCAACATCACGCTGCGCGAATCCGGGCTCGGCTGACGCTCATCGGCGAGGCAGGGCCGGGCGGCCTGGCTAGGGCGCGCGGTGACCTGGCGTGCAGGGTGATCGCGTAGCCGAGGCCGGCGTTGACCATCCGGCCGGGCTGCGCCGCGCCGCTCACCCGCACCCGGCCGGGCCGCAACGGCCGCGGCTGCGAGCGCGGCGCCCGGCCGCGGTCGGCCGTGGCCGGCTCGCCCGCGATCACGCAGGCCACCTGCCAGCCGCCGTCACGGCCCGGCCCGTCGCCGCGGTAGTCGGGCGGCAGGATCAGCAGCCAGGCCTCGCAGCCGTCCTCAGGCGCGGGCACGGCCACGCGGACCGGCTGGCGGGGGTCGAAGCGGACCAGCCACCACCACGCCTGCGGGTCGGCCACCAGGCGGCGCAGGCAGCCGGCCAGGTAGCCCACGGTGGCCGGCCTGTCCCCCGCCGGCCCGCCCCGCAACGCCGGGCCGGCCGACCCCGGCCCCGCCGAGCCGACCGCGCCGCCCTCGCCGACCACGCGGGACGGCCAGGCGGGCAGGGCGGCGCCAGGTCCGGTAAATGCCGGGGCCTGGATCTCGGCCAGCCGGGCGATCTCGGGAGCAACGGATATGTCGAGCTTCATCGGGTGTCCTTCGGCTCCGGGGACGCAGAGAGGTCCCTGGCAAGCGGGTCAGCTGGGAAAGTTCGTCAGCGACAACACGAAGGACAACAACAGCAACACAGCGCGGAGCCCGAAGTCACGTCGCGGGGATCGCGGCGGAGCACTCCATGCGCTGGCATGCCAGGTAGCACACCGCACCAGGGCGGCCGCTGTCAAGTCAGCACTGTCAAGTCAGTCCAGGCCCAGGGACCCAACCGCCGCCCTGGCCAGCTCGGCCGTCACCTTCCGGCCTGACCCGGCGTCATCAGCGGCCCAGGCCGCCGCGCACAGGGCCCGCAGCCCGCTGATCTTCTCCCCCGAGCCCGCCAGCTCCAGCCGCGAGCCGTCGGCGGCCCAGCGTGCCGTCCAGCCATCACAGGAGTACCCGTCGCCGTCGGCGGTGACCTCCGGATGCGGCTCCAGCAGCCCGGCCAGGCCCTCGGCCAGGTAGGACGGGCGGCTGTGCGGCGGCGCGACCAGTACGTCGGCCGGCCCGGTGACACCGGTCAGCACCAGCAGGCTGTCCGCGCCGACCCGGCAGGCGCCCTCGATGTCGGTGTCCAGCCGGTCGCCGACGACGAGCGGCCGCCGCGCGCCGGTCCGCTGGACCGACTCGGCGTGCAGCGGCGTCTCGGGCTTGCCGGCGATCAGCGGCCGGACGCCGGTCGCCGCGGTGATCACCGCGAGCAGCGATCCGTTGCCCGGCTGGCGGCCCCGGGAGGTGGGCAGCGTTACGTCCGCGTTGGAGCCGACGAACAGCGCGCCGGCCTGCACGGCCAGCGCGCCCTCGGCTAGCAGCGCGTAGCTTACATCGGGCGCGTAGCCCTGCACGACGGCGGCCGGTCGGCCGGCCGCCACCGAGACGGGCCGCAGCCCCCGCTCCCTGACCGCGGCGCGCAGCCCCGTCCCGCCGACGACAAGCACGGCGGCGCCGGGCGGCAGCCGCTCGGCGAGCAGCCGGGCCGCCGCCTGCGCCGACGTCACCACGTCCTGCGCGCGGGCCGGGACGCCGAGCCCGGTCAGCTGCGCCGCGACGGCGGCGGGGGTGCGGTAGGCGTTGTTGGTGACGAAGGCGAGGCGCATCCCGGCGGATGCCGCCTGGTCCAGCGCTGTCACCGCGCCGGGGATGGCGGCACCGCCCAGGTAGACCACGCCGTCCAGGTCAAGCAGGCCGACGTCGTAGTGCTTGCCCAGCGGCTCCGGGCAGCCCAGCAGGCTCATGAGCCCCCGTCCGGGCCAAGACGCGGGCCAGGACGCGGGTCAGGCCGAGAGCCCCCGTCCGGACCAGCCTGAGGGTCAGGCCGCGACCGGCCGCGAGCCCGCAGCGTCGCCCGCACCTCACGCAGCGCCGCCGAATAATGCGGCAAGTCCGGCCGCATCGCCGCGGCCAGCGCCAGGTACTCGGCTGCGCCCCCGGGATCGCCCGAACGCGCCAGCGCGAGCCCCAGCCCGAAGTGCGCGTAGTCGTCGGCCGGGCTCTCCTCCACGATCATCCGGAAGCTCTCCGCCGCCTGCGGGTACCACCCGGCGTCGAACTGCGCCCGGGCCAGCGCCTCGCGGACCATCCGGGAGCGCGGCTCCGCGTCCGCCACCCGCTCGAAGAGCTGGGCCGCCGCCGCGGGACTGCGGTTGCTGAGCAGCTCAAGACCCCGCTGGTAGCAGGCGTATGCGTCATCTTCCGGCTCGGCCCGGGAATCTTGACCAGCGCTCGGACCTTCTGACATGTGTGCAGACCCTCTCATCCGGCCGGACGCCAGCGTCGCGGGAGCCGGCCACCCTGGTGTTCGAGCCCTTCCGGGGCGTCCGGTACTCCGCCGACCGGGTCAGCGGCCTTGCCGAAGTCACCTCACCACCGTACGACGTCATCGGGGCGGCCGCCGAGAGCACGCTGCTGGCCGCCGACGCGCACAATGTCGTCCGGCTCATCCTGCCGCAGGCCGACCCGCGCAAACCACACGGGAGCTACCGGGATGTGGGCGGCACGCTGGCCTCCTGGCTGGCCGACGAGGTGCTCGTGCCCGACGACGAGCCGGCCCTCTACGCGTACGAGCAGAGCGACCGGTCCGGCGCGGTCCGCCAGCGCGGCCTCATCGGCGCAATCCAGCTCACCCCGCCCGGCGCGGGCGTGGTGCTGCCGCACGAGGACGTAATGCCAGGCCCGGTGGCCGGCCGCCTCGAGCTGATGCAGGCCGCCCAGGCCAACCTGGAGCCGATCTTCCTGCTGCATGACGGGCCGCCGGGTGCGACGACCCGGCTGCTCGACCAGACGGCAGCCCGGCCGCCGCTGCTCGACGTGACCACCGAGGACGGCGTCACGCACCGGATGTGGGCCATCACCGGCCGGGCCGACCTGGCCGCCATCGCCGCGGACCTGGCACCGCGCCAGGCGCTCATCGCCGACGGGCATCACCGCTACGCCGCCTACCTGGAACTGCAAGCGCGGATGCGGGCCGCCGGGTCCGGCCCCGGGCCCTGGGACTACGGCCTGGCGCTGCTGGTCGACTCGGTGGCCTACCCGCCCAGGATCGACGCGATTCACCGGGTCATCCCGGGACTGCCGCCCGCCGCCGCCGCGGCCGCCGCGAAGCAGGCCTTCCGGGTCAGCGAGGTGGACGGCGGCCTGGACGACGGGCTCAGCGCCCTGCGCGAGGCCGGGCAGGACGGCACCGCGTTCCTGGTGGCCGGCACGGGCACGATGCACCTGCTGACCGACCCTGACCCGGCCAAGGTGGCCGCGGCGATGCCGGACGGCCACTCCGCGCTGTGGCGCGGCCTGTCCGCGTCGATCATGCAGCGGCTGCTCCTGGCCCGGGTGTGGGGCGTCACCGACGACGACCAGAATGTGCGCGTGATCCATCATGACGCGCAGGCCGCCGTGCGCGCGGCCGACGAGACGGGCGGCACCGCGGTGATCTGCAACCCGCTCACCGCGCCGGACGTCGGGGCGGTGGCGGCCCGCGGCGAGCGGGTGCCGCGCAAATCGACGTCGTTCGGCCCCAAGCCGAGAACCGGCCTGGTGATCAGGACCTTCGGCACGGGCTGAGGATCGAGGGCTAGGCGCCGGGGGCGATGCGCTTGTAGATGCGCCCGTGGCCGGGGACGCGCTGGAAGTTCTGCGCAAAGTAAGTCCTGAGCGCCGGCGTCCAGGCGATCCGGCGGGTCTGCACGCCGTGCAGCCCGGAGGACAGCCAGACGTACTGGGCCTTGCGGAAGGCGTCGTCCCACAGGTTCGCGACCGCGGCCGTCCTGGCCGCGCCGGAGACGCCGTTCCTGCCGCGGCTGAGGTCCAGGTCGGTGCCGTCGCCGTCGATGATCTGCGGGCAGCCGGGCACGCTCGAGATGAACCGGTCGGCCGCGATCGTGAACGACACCTGGTCGGTCAGCACGCAGGCACCCTTGGGGATGATGTTCGGCGCGGTGGTCGGGTCGGTGACCCCGCGCTCGGTCGCCAGCGAGTGAGCCTGGCTCACGAACATCACGGCGATGACCAGCGCCGCCGCACCGAGGGCGGCCAGGTCGAGCCGGAAGCCGCCGGACCGCAGGCCGGACGACTCGGCCAGCCCGGTGACCAGCCTGGCCACCGGCAGGGCGACGGCCAGGGCCAGGAACGGGGCGAAGAAGCAGGCGTAGTGGTAGTAGAAGTCGACCGGCCACAGGAACGACAGCAGCACCAGCCCGGCCGTGACCAGCGCGAACCACTCCAGCGGCGACGGCAGCCGCCGGGTCACCACGCAGGCGCCGACGCAGGCCGCCACCACGAGCAGCACGATCACGACGGATATGAGGAGCACCGTCCCGTGCGACCCGCTGACGAGCCCGCTCAGGTCTTTCAGCCGCGTGGTCAGCGACGTCCGCGCGTCGTCCACCCGGACCAGCTGGGCGACGAAAACCCCGTGGTAGAACGACGACGGAGCGAGCGCCGCGAAGGGCAGCACCGGCACCAGGAAGCCGGCCGCCACGCCGCCGACGTAGACCGCCGCCTTGCGCGGCCGGCGCGCGCACAGCAGCACGATAACGATGATCGGGATGATCGCCCACAGCTTGATCGCGCCGGCGAAGCCGAACGCCACGCCGCCCCAGGCCAGCCGCTTCTTGCTGTCGGTGATGTGCTCATCGTCGAACAGCGCGAGCAGGCCGGCCAGACAGGCCAGCACGAGCCACGGCTCCTGCAGCACCGTCTTGGCCGCCTGGATCGCCTCCGGGTAGACGGCCATGATCCCGCAGGTGATCACCACGGCGAGCATCCCGCGGCGCCGCACGAGCAGCCCGGCCAGCGTCACGGACGCCGCGCCCGCGGCCGCGGTGAGCAGCCGGCCGATGCCCATCGCCCACGCGGTCCCGGTGATCTTGCCCAGCGCCGCCACCGGCGTCATCAGCAGGATCAGGCCCGGCGGCTGGACCAGGATGAAGTCGCGGTACGGCACGGTGCCGTACACCAGGCGGATGGCGGCGCCCATGTAGACGCCGTCGTCGTACTCGGTGACGCCGAGCAGGTGCCCGGGACGGGTCAGCTGGAGCACCCGCAGGGCCAGGCCCAGCACGGTGAAGAGCAGGATGACCAGCCCGGTCCGCGAGGATATAAGGGAAAACTGCCTTTTTTCCGAACGCCGCTTCGCGGAGGCCTCGGTCACCCCGGGCCGGCCGGTCCCGGCCACGGCCGAGGCCGCGGTGCTGGCGTCGTGGGTGTCGGCGTCGTGCAGCGCGGCCTGGCTCACGGCCGGATGCTCGGGTTGGCGCTCGCTGATGCTTACTCCCGCGGTCGTCCGGGAACTATAAAGGTCAAAGGCCGCCGTCCGCGCGGACCTGAACCGGCCGTGAACGATGCTACACGCCCGGTCTGGCACCATGGGCGCATGAACCAGGCTATGCCCGCCGCTGCACCCGCCGAGCCGACGATCACCGATCTCGGTCACGATGTCTTCCAGATCGATACCCGGATGGCCGGGTACGAGGGGATCACGGCCGGATACCTGATCCGCGGCAGCCGCCCCTGCCTGGTCGAGACCGGGACCGCCCCGTCGGCCCCGGTCGTCAGGGCGGCGCTGGACGCGCTGGGGATCGGCGCCGGCGACCTGGCCACGATCGTGGTCACCCACATCCACCTCGACCATGCGGGCGGTACCGGTGACATGGCGGCGCACTATCCGGCCGCCGAAGTCGTCGTGCACGAGCGCGGCGCCCGGCACCTGGCCGATCCCGGCAAGCTCATGAGCAGCGCCCGCGCGGTCTACGGCGACGCGCTCGACGCCCTGTTCGGCGAGCTGGCGCCGACGCCCGCGGAGCGGATCCGCGCGGTCACCGACGCCGGCACCGTCGACCTGGGCGACGGCCGCCGGCTGGACAGTCACTATTCACCGGGGCACGCCAAGCACCATGTGGGGCTGCTCGACTCGGTCAGCGGCGACCTGTATGTCGGCGACGCGGCCGGCGTGTACGTCCAGGAAACCGGTGACCTGCGGGCCGCGACTCCGCCGCCGGACTTCGACCTCGGCCAGGCGCTGGACTCGGTGCGCAGGTTTGGCGAGCTGCGGCCGGCCCGGCTCCTGTTCAGCCACTACGGTCCGGTGGACGCGGTCGACGAGACGCTGCTGCGGTCGGCCGAGGAGATCCGCGTGTGGGTCGCGGAGACCCGCCGGGCCCGCGGCACCGGCCAGGATCTCGATCACGCGGCGGCGATGGTGGCCGAGCGCACCAGGGACCGGTACGCCGCGTTCCGCGACGATGCCGACCCGGACGCCAGGGAAAAGCTGGACCGGATCAGCGGCACGGCCGCGAACGTCGCCGGGATCATGCACTGGCTGGACAAGGCAGAGCCCACGCCGGCTGCCGTCTACTGACGGAAGCCAAGGCGGTCGATGGCACTTTCACCGCCACCAGCGGGCGTCGATGGCACTCTGACCGCCTTGCCAACGGTTACGATTCGGCCGGGACCTCGGGCGCCTCGGCCGACATGTCGTCAATAGCGGTGACGGCCTGCGATCCGTCGTCAAAGTCCGCAGCCGACATGCCCGCAGGCTCGTTCAGATCCTCAGTCGGCGAGCCCTCAGAAGTCGGCGAGTCCTCAGATTCATCCTCGGCCGACGTGCCCTCGGACTCTTCGTCGGAGTCCTCGAAGCCTTCGGCGAGGTCTTCGAAGGTCACGTCGTCCAGTTCCTCGTACCGCTCGGCCGCGTCGGTCTCCTCGGCGGTGTCCGCGCCGGCCGCGCGGGCGAACCAGTCGCGCGCGTCGTCGGTGCGGCCGGCCTCGGCCAGCGCGTCCGCGTACGCGTAGAACAGCCGGGCCGACCAGGGATGCACCCGCTTGGCGTTGAGCTCGGGAACCTGCAGGGCGAGCACGGCGGCGTCCGCCATCCCCTGGTCCCGCCGGATCCCCGACTCCACGATCCTGAGCTCGATCTGCGTCGCCCGGTCCAGGTTGCTCGTCTCGGGGTCATGCACGATAGCCAGCGCCTTGTCCAGCCGGCCGAGAGCTCGCTCGCTGTCGGCGATCAGCGGCAGGCCGACGCTGTGCCCGGTGAGCCGCTTGGCGGCCCGCAGCTCGGCCAGTGCCTCCGCCCACTGGCCGGCCCGGTAAGCGGCGATGCCGCACGCTTCCCGGACGACGCCCACCCGCGCGGCGAGATTCCTCGCCTGCTGCGCCAGCAGGTACGCCTGCTCCGGATCTTCGTGCAGCCCGGCCGCGACCAGGTAGCGGGCCACGCTGTCGGCCAGATCCTTCGGCAGCGTGCGCAGGTCAATCCGGGCCTCGGGATCGAGTTGCTCCGCCGTGATCTCATCGCCGACCCGCGGCCGCACCGGGCGCTTGTCAGACGCACCTCGATCCCGTCCCGACGAATAGCCCGGGCCAGCGGAACGGGTGGAACCCGCGGAACGGGCTGGGCCCCCAGAACGCTCGCTTCGTGGCCCGGCAGCATGCCGGGTCGGCCGTTCGGCCGGACGTGCGGAGCGATCGCTGCGCGGCCCGGCGGCGTGCCTGCCCGGCCGTTCGGCGGAACGCGCGTCATCACGCGACGGCGCCGACCAGGTACCGCGGTCACCACCAGGCCCCGCAGAGCCGTCACCGCCGGGTCCCGCGGGACGCTCATCGCGCCGCTGCGGCGCACGGCCGCGGCCGGCTCCTCCTCGTGCAGGCTGGCTGGGCCGGTCACCCGAGCCGGACCGCCCGTAGGCCCGCCCGCCCGAGCCGGGCCGGTCGTAAGTCCGGCCGCCTGAGCGTCCCGCGCCGGGTCCGCCCCTGCGATCGCCGCCCGGGGGTCCGGTGGGACGGCCGGTGCGCTCTCCTGCTCCGCGTGATGCATTCTGGCGCTCACCGCCGCCGTCGGCAGGCCGCGACTCCCCCAGCGTCCGGGCCGCCCGGCCGCGCGGATACCAGTCCGGCCGGCCATCGTCCGTGCCCTGACCGCTTCTGGCTCCGGCGCCGCGCCCGCCCGGCCTGCCGCCGGAGGGTCCGCGATCCGACGTGCCACCCGGTCCCCGGCTGAACGATCGCCCTGAAGCGCCCGAAGGCCGCCCGGAACCGCCGCCCGAAGGCCGCCCGGAACCGATGCCGCCGTCGCCGCGCCCGCGGCCCGTAGGGCCGTCGGACTCATCCCTGGCCGGACGCCAGGGCCGGCCCTCATCCGAACGTCCCGATCCGCCGCCGGACCGACCCCCTGCTCGGTAGGAGCGGCCAGAGCCAGCGCCGTAGGAACGGCCGGAACCAGCACC
>DASXME010000051.1:0-3237 GCA_036495825.1 Streptosporangiaceae bacterium | reverse complement strand
GCCCGGGCGGGTAGCCCGGCTGGCCGCGATCCGTGCGAGCCGGCGGGTAGCCGGGATCGCGCGGGTAGCCGGGGTCGTCTCGGGCTGGCGGGTAGCCGGGGTCGCGCGGCCGCCTGCGGTCGGCCCGGCCAGTCCGGGCGGCCCGGTAGCCCGGCTCCGGCGGCCGGCTGCGCTCATCGGAGTAGCCAGGCTCCGCTGACCGGCGTTCACCCGGGTAGCCCGGCTCCGGCGGCCAGCCGCGCTCGCCTGGGTAGTCTCGCTCCGGCGGCCAGCCGCGCTCGTCGGGGTGGCCCGGCCCGGCTGACCGGCTGCGCTCGCCTGGGTAGTCGGGCTCGCGCTGGCCCGGGCGTGGCCCCCGGGGCCAACGGGCGATCGTCGTCACGATGGCCAGCACGGTAGCGATGGCCATCGTGACGAATCCGCTGGCGACCCACTGGGTCTCGCCGATGGCGAGCGCCGTGCCTGAGCCGCCGCTCTGGCCGTGGATCAGGCCGGCCAAGCTGGCCGCCGCCACGTAGGCCAGCGCCGGCACCGGGATGATCAGGTAGGCGGCGCGGGGCCGGACGGCGAGCGCCGCGGCCAGCGCCCCGGCGATGATGAATACGCCGAGCAGCGCGCCCGGCTCGGTGCTGGCGATCACGGTGGCCAGCGCACCCAGCGCGGCGCTGCCGATCACGATGAAGACGCCGGTTCGCCCGGGCAGCGTGCCCCACACCCGGCGGGCCGGCCCGCGCGCTGGCCCGCGCGGCGGCCGCCGCCGGGAGCGCAGGCCAGAGCCGGAGCCGGATGGTGCGCCGGCTCGTGATCCCGGCCCGCGGTCATACGCCCGGCCGGGCGTCGCGTCGCGTCGTCGTGGCTCGCTCATTGCCCCCAGATGCTAGCCGTCACAGCGCGGTGACGAGTCCGCACGAGTAGTCTTCGGCCGCGAGCGGGGCTACGCTGCGAGCATCAAGGCCAGCACTGTCGGCGGGCTGGCGGCCGGCCTGCGGTCCCGCCCTCCGCGAGCCGCGAGTTCCGCTCGTTAATAGCCGGGCCAGGTCTTCCTGATCGCCTATGGCCATCTACTGGAGTGTGTGCGCTTATTTTTCCCTTACGGAGATCTGCTGGCCGCCGCAGTCCCGCTGGACAATCCCCGGCGTATACAGTCTGCGCTATGCCCGAAATGCATGCTGCACGACGTGATTGCGTCCAGGTTCGCATCGCCGCGCTCGGCGCCGATGCCGCATTGATCACCCACCTCCCGAACGTCCGCTACCTCACCGGCCTGGCCAGCAGCAACGCGGCGCTGCTGCTGCCCGCCACCGGGGACGGCATGCTCGCCACCGACTCGCGGTACGCACTGGCGGCCGAGCGGGACTGCCCCGATCTGGAACTCCTCATCGAGCGATTCCTCGAGGCCGCACTCGGCGGCCAGGCCGTGCGGCGCGGATACCGCAAGCTGCTGGTCGAGACGCAGGAGATGACGGTGGCCCGCTACCAGCTACTCGAGCGTGCTGCCGAAGGGGTCGAACTAGCACCGTTCGGAAATACGGTTGAAGAATTGCGCGCGGTCAAGGACGAGGCAGAGCTTGAATTGCTTGCCGAGGCCTGCCGGATCAGCAGCCAGGCCATCGAGGACGTGCTGCCCGCGATCAAGGTGGGGATCACCGAACGCGAACTGGCCACGGTGCTCGAGCGCCAGATGGTGGACCTGGGCGCGGAGAAGGTCGCCTTCGACACGATCGTGGCCAGCGGACCCAACGGCGCGATCCCGCACCATTCGCCCGGCAAGCGCATGCTGCAGCACGGGGATCTGGTCACGATCGACTTCGGCGCGCTGTACGGCGGCTATCACGCGGACATGACCCGCACGGTCTCGATCGGCGAGCCCGCGCAGTGGCAGCGGGACATCTACGATCTCGTCGCGCGGGCGCAGCAGGCCGGCATCGACGCGGCGCGCCCGGGGGCGGAGATCGCCGAGGTCGATGCCGCCGCCAGGGACATGATCGAGGCGGCCGGGCACGGCGGTCACTTCCAGCACGGGCTCGGGCACGGCGTGGGGCTGGAGGTGCACGAGGCACCGATGCTCGGGTACGGCCGGACGGGTAGACTCGCTGCCCGGGTGCCCGTCACCATCGAGCCCGGGGTGTACCTGCCGGGGCAGGGCGGCGTCCGGATCGAGGACGTCCTCGTCGTCGGTGCCGACGGCGATTCCGGGTTCGGCGGGCTGCTCACCACGACCACCAGGGAGCTGCTCGCGCTGTAGCCGTGCGGGCTCTCACGACGAGCGCGGCAAGCCCGGCCAGCGCATCCAGGAGAGACGACAGACGTGCCTACCACGAACGACCTGAAGAACGGCATGACGCTGAACATCGACGGCCAGCTATGGAGCGTCCAGGATTTCCAGCATGTCAAGCCGGGCAAGGGCGGCGCCTTCGTGCGCACCAAGCTGAAGAACGTGATGTCAGGCAAGGTCGTTGACCGGACCTTCAACGCCGGCGTCCGGGTCGAGGTGGCCAACGTCGACCGGCGGGACATGCAGTATCTCTTCCGCGAGGGCGAGGACTTCGTGTTCATGGACACCCGCGACTACGACCAGCCGCGCGTCCCGGCGTCGGTCGTCGGCGACGTCTCGAACTTCCTGCTCGAGGAGCAGATGGTCGTGGTGGCCTTCAACGACGGGGTGCCGCTGTACGTCGAGCTGCCCGCGGCCGTGGAGCTGACCGTGACGCAGACCGACCCCGGAGTCCAGGGGGACAGGTCCACCGGCGGCACCAAGCCCGCCACGCTGGAGACCGGGGCGCAGGTCAACGTGCCGCTGTTCATCTCGACTGGTGAGAAGGTCCGGGTGGACACCAGGTCCGGCGACTATCTCGGCCGCGCGTGACGCCTCTGATCGGTTACGGTCCGGATTCCGATGGCCGCGCGTAGCAAGGCGCGCAAGCGCGCGCTTGACGTGCTGTACGAGGCCGAGCTGCGCGGCGAGCCGGTGGTCGAGCTGCTCAACGAGCGGATCGCCGACGCCAGCCCGCCGGTCGCGCCGTACGCGGCCGAGCTGGTGTACGGCGTGCAGGCGCACCGGGAGCGGATCGACGAGCTGCTCGGCGGCCACGCCGAGCAGTGGACGCTGGACCGGATGCCGGCCGTCGACCGCAACATCCTGCGGATCGGCGCCTACGAGCTGCTGTGGGCCGACGACGTGCCGGACGGGGTCGCGATCAGCGAGGCGGTCGTGCTGGCCCGCGACCTGTCCACCGA
>DASXME010000050.1:0-3538 GCA_036495825.1 Streptosporangiaceae bacterium | reverse complement strand
CGCCTTGAGCTCGGCGTCGATCAGCTTAAATGTCCTGGCCAGCGCAACACTGATGCCGCCGAACAGCAGCGGCAGCCTGGCCTCGGTCTCCTCGTCCAGGGTCGCGTCGAGCGGCGGCCTGGCCGCCAGCGACTCCAGGATGGGCCGGAGCTCGATCTCCTCCTCCAGCCGCTGGAATGCGTGCGTGCTCTCCTGCAGGCCCTTGGTGACCGGCAGGTCCCACGGCTCGATCACGTCGCGTACGTTCGCCTTCGCCGTGGCCTGGCCCATGATCAGCAGGTCGTAGATGACGTCGTTGACGAAGTCGAGGTAACGCTTAACGTCCTCCCGGTCGACGGTGACGCCGCCCGCGGCCCGGAAGAAGCGCTCGAACTTGGTGAAGCCCATCACCGGCATGGCCGCCTCCTCAGACCGGGTGCAGTTCCCTGTCCTCGATCCGGCGCCCGGCCGACCGGGCCCTGATCGCCAGGGTGATCTCCATCAGGCCGAGCACGAGCAGCCAGACGCTCAGCACGACCACCAGCGTCAGTAGCGAGATCGCCGGATAGACCAGGACCAGCAGGCCGGCCAGCACGCTGAGCACGCCCATCACCACGGTCCAGCCGCGCCCAGGCACTCCGCGGGCCGACAGCGCCATGAACAGCTCCACCGCCCCGTTGACGATCCAGTAGATGCCGAGCAGCAGGGCCAGCGCGAGCAGGGTGACCAGCACGTGCCGGACCGCGTAGAGGCCGATGATCAGGGACAGCACGCCGAGCACCGCGAGCAGCACCCGGGTACCCCCGGTCAGGTCCTCGGACGCGAAGGCGGCGACGAACCTGAAGATGCCGGTCACCACCAGCTGGATGCCGAACAGCACCGCGACGACGATGAGCGTCCGGCCTGGCCAGGTCAGCACGGCGACGCCGGCCAGCAGGGATATGATCCCGAAGGCCATCATCCAGCCCCAGTGCCTGCTGGCCCGGGCGAGCACGTCGGCGTGGTCCGGCCACGTAGCGTGAGTCATTGTGCTTCTCCTTCCGGGGATCTGCCGGCCGGCTATCCCGGCCGGGTTCTTTCGAAGGCGAGCCTGATGGCCATCGCGCCCTCGCCGACCGCCGTGGCGACCCGCCTGGCCGAGCCGCTGCGCACGTCGCCCACGGCGAAGATGCCCAGCCGGCTCGTCTCCAGCGCGGAGCGCCCCGTGTCCTGGCCGGTCCGGACGAAGCCGTCGTCGTCCAGGTCGACCAGGCCGCCGAGCCAGCCGGTGCAGGGCCTGACGCCGATGAAGACGAACAGCGCGCGGGCCGGCAGCACGCTCCGCCCGCCGGTCCGGCCGTCCGCTACGGCGACCGCCTCCAGGGCCTGGTCGCCGAGCAGCTCCCGTACCTCGGTGTCGAGTATGACCCGCACGTTCGGGATCCGGTCGAGCTGGTCGATGAGGTACCGCGACATGTACTCGCTCAGGTCGTGCTCGCGCGCGATGAGGGTGACCTCGGCCGCATGCCCGGACAGGAAGACCGCCGCCTGGCCGGCCGAATTGCCGCCGCCGACGATGGCCACCGGGTCGCCGGCGCACAGCAACGCCTCTGCCTGCGAGGCCGCGTAGTAGACGCTCGTCTTCTCGAAATAGTCCAGCCGCGGCACGTCCAGCCTGCGGTACTTGGCCCCGGTGGCGATGATCACCGACGTGGCCGTCACCGGGGACCCGTCGGTCAGCCGGACCAGGTACTGGCCGCCGTCCTTCTCGATCGACGCGGCCTCCGCGGGCACCACGAACTCGGCGCCGAACTTGCGGGCCTGCAGCATGGCCCGCTCGGCCAGTTCGGCCCCTGATATGCCGGACGGGAAGCCGAGGTAGTTCTCGATCCGCGACGACGTGCCGGCCTGGCCGCCGGTGGCCGTGCACTCCAGCACCATGGTGCGCAGGCCCTCCGACGCGCCGTACACGGCGGCGGACATCCCGCCCGGGCCGGACCCGACCACGAGCAGGTCACAGCGGGCCGGTGAGGCGGTGGGAGTCGGCAGGCCGGCCGCCGCGGCCAGCTCGGCGTTGCTGGGATTGCGGAGTATCCGCCCGTGCAGGATCACGATCGGGGTGTCCTGCGGCGCCACGCCGAACCGCGCCAGCAGTGCCTCGGCGCCGGGATCGCCGTCCAGATCCAGCCACCGGTACGGCAGCCGGTTGCGGGCCGCGAAGTCCCGGACCCGGCGGGCGTCCGGGGAGTACCGGGAGCCGATGATCCGGAGCCCGGCCCCGAGCCCGATCAGGATCGACCGGCGGATCAGGTAAGCCCGCAGGATCAGGTCGCCGACGCCCTGGTCGCGGGCGACGAGTTCCCTGAGCCGGCCGGCCGGCACGGCGAGGACCTCGCCCTCCTCCGCCGCGACGGCAGTGTAGTAGGAACCCTCACCGGTTAGCAGGCTGAGCTCGCCGAGGAATCGGCCGCGGCCGTGCACGCTGATAACGTTCTCCTCGGCGGTCCCGTAGCCCTCGACCGATGCCACCATCCCGGCCAGCACCACGAAGAACTGGCAGTCCCTGTCCCCCTCCCGGAACAGGACCTCCTCCGGCTCCACCCGGCGGCGCCGGCCCAGCGGGGCGAGCGCCGCGATCCCGGCCTCATCCAGCCGGGGATAGGCCCCGTTCAGGTCCGGGGTCTCCACCAGCTCCCGGGGCTCAGACGTACTGTTCGTCGACATAGCACCAGCACCAGCTCTCGCCCGGCTCGAACGACCGCACGATCGGGTGCCCGGCCGAGTAGGCGTGCGCGCGGGCGTGCCGGAGCGGAGAAGAGTCGCAGCAGCCCACGTGCCCACAGGTCAGGCACAGCCGCAAGTGCACCCATTCCGTCCCGAGCCGGAGGCATTCCTCGCACCCGTTCGGTGTCCGCGGGTACACCCGCCGGATCATGCTCAGGTGCGGGTCGGTCACCGTCGACGTCGGCGTACTCGCCGTTTCGCTTCCGCTGCGCATGTCCTCATGCTCGCCGGGGGACGCGGGCCGCACATCATCAGACCAGCTAGTTCCCTGCCGGGACGTGGCACCGGCCTAGCCGGACGGGGGATGTCGGCCGGGCCGGAGTCCGGCAGGCTGGGGCATTCGCCATGCCCAGATTCACCCACCGCAAGGTCATCCCGATCGGTGCCACCGCGCGGGTGGTCGCGCAGCGCGCGCCCGAGACGCTGACCCTGGTCCGGCACCGGACTCAGTCGACCGCCGAGACCATCGCCCGGCTGTCCCTGACCGCCGTCTTCGCCTACCTGGTCGCGCTGCCGCTGCCGCTGCCCGGAGCCGCCCAGCCCATCCTGGCGCCGCTCACCGCGCTGCTCGTCGTGCAGGTCAGCCTGTACCAGACGCTGCGCAGCGCGGCGCACCGGGTCGCGGCCGTGGTGACCGGGGTGCTGCTCGCCATCGCCCTGGCCGACCTGGCCGGGTTCACCTGGTGGAGCCTGGGCCTCACGATCGCGGCCGGGCTGGCCGTCGGCTCCGCCCTGCACCTCGGCGACGCCGTCCTCGAGGTGCCGGTCAGCGCGATGCTCATCCTGTCCAACGCCA
>DASXME010000049.1:0-1528 GCA_036495825.1 Streptosporangiaceae bacterium | reverse complement strand
ATCGGCGCCGGTAAATGAGCCCGTCGTCACGCCGACGGCGTGCGCCCCGGCCGTCGCCGCCGCCTCCATGTCCGCCGGGGTGTCGCCGACGTAGACGGCCGCGCCGATCGCCTTGAGCACCTCCGCTTTCTCGGGGCCGTGCGCGTCGGCGAACAACTCGTCGGCGGCCAGCCCCACGCCCTCCAGGCTCAGCCGCGCGGTCAGCTCGTACTTGGCCGTGATGACCACGCTCCGGGCGCCGGCCGCCCGGACCGCCGCGAGGGCCTCGGCCGCGCCGGGCAGCCGGGTGGTCAACGGCCCAAGGAGCTGGAGGTAGTGCGAGCGGAAGACCTGCACGCTTCGCTGGATCTCAGCGGGCGGGAACCAGTACGCCAGCTCGGTCTCCAGCTTGATGCCCAGGCGGCTGGTCACGCCGGCCGGGTCGATCGCCACCCCGGTGTCGGCCGCCAGGCGGGCGAATGACTCCAGGATCACGCGCCGGGAGTCGATCAGGGTCATGTCGAGATCGAACCCGACGGGCGCTGGAGTCATGCGGTCCCCTCTGCTGCTGCCACTTGTCTTCCGGCCAGGACTATTCAAGCCCCTCTTTTTCCAGCTCCGCCTTCTCCAGCGCGTCCTTGCCAACCGCGGCGGGCAGCATGCCCGGGCGGGCGGCGAGGAGCCCCGCGACCAGCATGACCCCGCTGAGCACGAACAGCACGGTGACCGGCGCGGTCCAGCTGCCCGTCGCCGAGTGCAGCAGCCCGACCTCGAGAGGGCCGGCGCTGGCGAGAAGGTAGCCGACCGCCTGGGCCAGCGACGACAGCGACGCGGCGGCCACCGCGTCCGGCGCGCGGGCCGCGGTGAAGAAGATGGCGAGGCCGAGCGCCGCGTTCTGGCCCGCGCCAAGGATCAGCGCCCAGGCGACCGCGCCGCCCAGGGGCAGATACAGCAGGCCGGCCAGGCCGCCCGCCACCGCGATCGTGGTCGGCACCACGATCGCGACCTGCGAGCGCATCCGCTGCGCGGCCATCGGGATGAGCAGGGAGACGGCCAGGTTGCCGACGCCCATGAGGGCGAGCAGGTCGCCGGCCGCGGCGGCGCTCTCCCCCCGGTCGCGCAGCATTGTCGGCAGCCAGGAGAGCGTCGCGTAGTACAGGAGCGACTGCATGCCCATGAAGATGGTGACGTACCAGGTGATCGCGTGCCGGTGCACCGCCACCCGGGCGGGACGGGCCGTCGCGGCGACAGTAGCGGACGGCGTGGCCCGCTGCCCCGGCCGCGCCTGCGGCAGCCACAGCAGTACGGCGAGGGCGGCCGGGGCGGCCAGCCAGCCGAGCGTCAGCGCCACCGAACCCCCGGTGCCCTGCCAAAGCGGGACGCTGACCAGCGACGCGACGATCGCGCCGGCCGAGAGCGCGGTGATGTACAGGCCGATCAGGAAGCCCGCCCGCTCCGGCCAGCGGCGCTTGATCAGGCTGGACAGCAGGACGTTCATGACGGCGATCGCGCCGCTGCACAGGATCGTGCCGGGAAAGAGCAGCGCGCC
>DASXME010000048.1:0-4815 GCA_036495825.1 Streptosporangiaceae bacterium | reverse complement strand
GAGGCGTTCTTCCGCGGCGCCGGCTGGAACGTGATCAAGGTGATCTGGGGCCGCGACTGGGACCCGCTGCTGGCCAACGACACCGACGGCGTCCTGGTCAACAAGATGAACTCCACCCCGGACGGCCAGTTCCAGACCTACAGCGTCGAGTCCGGCGCCTACATCCGCGAGCACTTCTTCGGCGACGACCCGCGGCTGCGCGCGATGGCCGACCCGCTCACCGACGACCAGCTGCGCAACCTGTCCCGCGGCGGGCACGACTACCGCAAGGTCTACGCGGCGTTCAAGGCGGCCCGCGAGCACGTCGGCCAGCCGACGGTGATCCTCACCCACACGATCAAGGGCTGGACGCTCGGCCCCGACTTCGAGGCGCGCAACGCCACGCACCAGATGAAGAAGCTCACCGTGGCCGAGCTGAAGGAGTTCCGCGACCGGCTCTACCTGCCGATCCCCGACTCGGCCCTGGAAGCCGAGCTGCCGCCCTACTACCACCCGGGCGAGGAGTCCGAGGAGATCCAGTACATGCGCGAGCGGCGGGCCGCGCTCGGCGGCGTGCTGCCCCGCCGGGTGATGCGCGCCCGCCCGCTGCCGCTGCCCGCCGAGCCGGTCTACCAGGACCTGCGCAACGGCTCCGGCAAGCAGCCGATCGCCACCACGATGGCGTTCGTCCGGCTGCTCAAGGACCTGATGAAGGAGCCGGGCATCGGGGCCAGGTTCGTGCCGATCATCCCGGACGAGGCGCGCACGTTCGGCATGGACTCGCTGTTCCCGACCGCGAAGATCTACTCGCCGCACGGCCAGACCTACGAGGCGGTGGACCGCAGCCTGCTGCTGTCCTACAAGGAGTCCACCCAGGGCCAGATCCTGCACGAGGGGATCAGCGAGTCCGGCGCGATGGGCTCGGTGATCGCGGCGGGGTCGTCCTACGCCACGCACGGCACGCCGATGATCCCGGTGTACGTGTTCTACTCGATGTTCGGCTGGCAGCGGACCGGCGACCAGATGTGGGCGCTCGGCGACCAGCTCGGCCGCGGCTTCCTGATCGGCGCGACGGCCGGCCGCACCACGCTGACCGGCGAGGGGCTGCAGCACAACGACGGGCACTCGGTGCTGCTCGCCTCGGTCAGCCCGGCCTGCGTGGCCTACGACGCCGCCTGGGCCTTCGAGCTCGCGCACATCGTCAGGGACGCGCTGCGCCGGATGTACCGCGGCGACACCGAGCACCCGGCCGGCGAGGACATCTTCTACTACCTGACCGTCTACAACGAGCCGTACCCGCAGCCGGCCGAGCCGGCCGACTACCCCGGCGGCAGTACCGCGCTCCGCGAGGCCATCCTGCGCGGGCTGTACCGGTACCAGGCCGAAGCGGGAAACACCCCCGATTCCGTACGGAGCGCGGCCGGCCCGCAGCCCGGCAGCCAGCCCGCCGCGGGCCAGGCGGGCCAGGCGGGCCAGGCGCCGCGCGCCCAGATCCTCGCCTCGGGCGTCGCGGTGCGCTCGGCGCTGGCCGCGCAGCAACTGCTCGCGGCCGACTGGGGCGTGACGGCGGCCGTGTGGTCGGCCACCTCCTGGACCGAGCTGCGCCGCGACGCGCTGGACTGCGACGAGCACAACATGCTGCACCCCGACAGCGAGCAGCGCGTGCCGTACGTGACCAGGGTGCTGGACGGCGAGCCCGGCCCGGTGGTCGCGGTCAGCGACTGGATCCGGGCGGTGCCCGACCAGATCGCCCGCTGGGTGCCGGCGCCGTTCGGTTCGCTCGGCACCGACGGCTACGGCTTCTCCGACACCCGCGCGGCGGCCCGCCGGTTCTTCCACGTGGACGCCGAGTCGATCACCCTGGCCGTGCTCAGCCAGCTGGCCAGGAGCGGCGAGGTCAAGCCGGAGGTGCTCGGCCAGGCGATCGAGAAGTACCAGCTCGACGTCAGCGTCAGCGAAGCCCTGTCATCGCCATGATTTGAGCGTGCTGATCAGGCCGTCCTGGCCGGGGCGGCCGGCGAACCCGTAGCTGCCCTGGTCGCGCAGCTCGGTGGCCGTCTCGACCAGCGTCGAGTACGCGGCGGTGGAAAAGCCGCTGCCGATCGAGATCCTGGCCGCCCCGGCGGCGGCCAGCTCGGCCACCGTCGGCATCCCGCCCAGCGCCAGCACGTTGACCGGCCGGTCCACCGCGGCGATCAGCTGGCGGATGTCGGCCAGCTCGGTCACGGCCGGCGCGTACAGCACGTCCGCGCCGGCCTGCTGGTACGACTGCAGCCGGGCGATCGTGTCGGCCAGGTCCGGCCGGCCGCGCAGGAAGTTCTCCGCCCGCGCGGTGAGCACGAACGGCACGTCGCCGCAGTGCGCGGCCTCCGCCGCGGCGGCGATCCGCTCGGCGGCCAGCCCGGCGTCGTAGAGCTGGGTGCCGCTGTAGTCCTCGATCGAGCAGCCGGCCAGGCCGGTCTCGATCGCCAGCTCGACCGTGCGCGCGACACCGGCCGGGTCGTCGGCGAAGCCGCCCTCCAGGTCGGCCGAGACCGGCAGGTCGGTGGCGGACACGATCTGCCTGGCGTGCTCCAGCGCCTCGTCCCGGCTGACCGATCCGTCCAGCCGGCCCAGCGTCAGGGCGAAGCCGCCGCTCGTCGTGGCGAGCGCCCGGTAGCCGAGCGAGGCGAGGATCCTGGCCGAGCCCCGGTCCCACGGGTTCGGCAGCAGCAGCGGATCGCCCGCACGGTGCAATGATATGAATTGTTCGGCTTTGGCCGCTTGCGTCATCACGGGGCGACCCTATCGCGCGCACAGCCGGCCAGGTCTTTCCCTACCGGCGTTGGGGTTTTTACCTTCGACGTGGCACGCTAGCGGGGTGACGGCTACGAGAGGGCCTGAGGTGTCCCGCGGGGGGACGCAGCGCCCGGCCGACGACCAAAACGTCCAGTCCGGCCAGTCCGCGAGCGGCGCCGTGCGGGCCGAGACCGTCAGTCGCCTGGAGCGGGCGACCAGCGCGCTCGGCTCCGCCGCGATGACCGCGATGGACACCCGGCTGCCCTGGTTCGCCGCGATGTCGGCGGAGAACCGGTCCTGGCTCGGCCTTGTCGCGCAGGCCGCCATCGCCTCGTTCGTCGACTGGCTCAAGCACCCGGAGCGGACCAGGCCCGCGGTCACCGGCGAGGTGTTCGGCACCGCACCGCGCGAGCTGGCCCGCGCGGTCAGCCTGCAGCATGCGGTCGAGATGGTCCGGGTCATCATCGACGTGGTGGAGGCCAGGGTGGACACGCTGGCCGCGCCCGGCGGGCAGGCCGACCTGCGCGAGGCCGTGCTTCGCTACACCCGGGAGATCGCGTTCGGTGCCGCCCAGGTGTACGCGCGCACCGCGGAGGCGCGCGGCGCCTGGGACGCGCGGCTGGAGGCGCTGGTCGTGGACGCCCTGGTCCGCGGCGAGACCTCGGAGGGGCTGCAGTCCTGGGCCTCCGCGCTGAGCTGGTCGTCCACCCCGGTCGCCGTCATCGCCGGGCGGGCCGAGGGCGACAAGGCCGAGCTGCTGATCGATGACCTGCGGGTGATCGCCCGGCGGTCGCGGATCGACCTGCTCGCCGGGGTGCACGGGCAACGGCTGATCGTGGTCGTCGGCGGCGCGCCGGACCCGCTGGCCGCGGCCAGGCAGCTGGCCGGCCGGTTCGCGTCCGGGCCGATCGTGGTCGGCGCGGCCGTGCCCGACCTGCAGTCGGCCTCCCGGTCCGCGCAGGCCGCGGTGGCCGGCCTGCGGGCCGCCTCGGCCTGGCCGGACGCGCCGCGCCCGGTCGCGGCGGACGACCTGCTGCCCGAGCGCGCCATGGACGGCGACCTGGTGGCCCGCGACTTGCTGGTCCGCGAGGTGTACCAGCTGCTGCTGCGCGGCGGGCCGACGCTGCTCGACACGGTGACCGCCTACCTGGAGCAGGGCTCCTCGCTGGAAGCGACCGCGCGGATGCTGTTCGTCCATCCCAACACCGTGCGGTACCGGCTGCGCCGGGTCGCCGAGCTGACCGGCTACGGCCCGTCCGAGGGGCGCGGCGCGTTCGCCCTGTGGGTCTCGATCGTGCTCGGCCGCCTGGCCGCGTCCCGGTAGGCTTGTAGGTAAGCTCCAAACCTTCCGCCGGAAAGTTCGTTGGGTCCCGCATTCATATATCGAGGTTCTACAGGGCAGGCTGGAGTAATGCTCGTCATCGCTGCGCCCGGACAGGGTGCCCAGACCCCGGGGTTCCTCACCCCGTGGCTCGACCTGCCCGGGCTGTCCGACCGCCTCGCGCAGTGGTCTGAGCTGGCCGGATGTGATCTCGTCCGGTACGGCACGAAGGCCGGCGCCGATGAGATCACCGACACCTCGATCGCCCAGCCGCTGCTGGTCGCGGCCGGGCTGGCGATCGCCGAGGCGGCCTTCGGCGGCCAGGACGGCGCCTCGCGCGCCGCGCACGCCACGGCCGGGCACAGTGTGGGCGAGCTGACCGCGGGCGCGATCGCCGGCGTGCTCAGCCCGGCCGATGCGCTGCGCCTGGTGCGGGTCCGCGGCCGGGCCATGGCCGACGCCGCGGCGGTCACGCCGACCGGGATGACCGCGGTGCTCGGCGGGGACGAGCCGCAGGTGCTCGCGTCGATCAGCGCGCACGGGCTCACCCCGGCCAACATCAACGCCGCCGGGCAGATCGTCGCCGCGGGGACGACTGCGCAGCTGGCCGCGTTCGCCGCCGACCCGCCGCCCGGCGCCAGGCTGCGCCCGCTGCGAGTCGCCGGCGCGTTCCACACCTCGCACATGGCCCCCGCCACCGGCGCGCTGCGTGCCGCCGCGGCCGGCCTGGCCGTCAG
>DASXME010000047.1:0-6017 GCA_036495825.1 Streptosporangiaceae bacterium | reverse complement strand
AGCCACTCGAGCCGCCGGAGCCACTCGAGCCGCTGGCGGCGTCAGCGTCCGACGAGGACTTGCGGCCGCGCGCAGGCTTGCCGTCCGCCGAAGACTTGCCGTCCTGGCCGGACTGCCCGTCCTGGCCGGACTTGCCGCCCGAACCGGACTTGCCGTCGCGGCCGGACTTCCCGTCTGCACCGGACTTGCTGTCCGAACCCGACTTCCCGTCCGAGCCGGACTTGCCGTCCTGGCCAGACTTCTCGTCGCCGCGACGCCGGGTCGCCGACCCGTTGGTGTCGACGGGCTCGAGCGAGACGTGCAGGCCGCGGCCGTTGCAGCATTCGCAGGTGACCGAGAACGCCTCGATCAGCCCGGAGCCGACCCGCTTGCGGGTCATCTGCACGAGCCCCAGCGAGGTCACCTCCGCGACCTGGTGCTTGGTCCGGTCCCTGGCCAGGCACTCCAGCAGGCGCCTGAGCACCAGGTCCCTGTTGCTCTCCAGCACCATGTCGATGAAGTCGATGACGATGATGCCGCCGATGTCACGCAGCCGCAGCTGCCTGACGATCTCCTCGGCCGCCTCCAGGTTGTTGCGGGTGACGGTCTCTTCCAGGTTGCCGCCCTGGCCGGTGAACTTCCCGGTGTTGACGTCGATGACCGTCATCGCCTCGGTCCGGTCGATGACCAGCGAGCCGCCGCTGGGCAGCCAGACCTTGCGCTCCAGCGCCTTGGCGAGCTGCTCGTCGATGCGGTGGCTGGCGAACACGTCGCGATCGTCGGCCCAGCGGGTGAGCCGGTCGGTCAGGTGCGGCGCGACGTAGCGCACGTACTCGTCGACGGTGTCCCAGCCGTCGTCGCCGGAGACGACCAGCTTGGTGAAGTCCTCGTTGAAGATGTCCCTGATCACCCTGATGGTCAGGTCGGGCTCGCTGTACAGCAGCTCGGGCGCGCTCGCGGTCTTGGACTTGTGCTCGATGTTCTCCCACTGCGCGGAGAGCCTGGCCACGTCGCGGGCGAGCTCTTCCTCGGTCGCGCCCTCGGCCGCGGTGCGGACGATGACGCCGGCGCCTTCCGGCATGACCTTCTTGAGTATCTGCTTGAGCCTGGTCCGCTCGATGTCGGGCAGCTTGCGGCTGATCCCGGTCATCGACGCGCCCGGCACGTACACCAGGTACCGGCCGGGCAGGCTCACCTGGCTGGTCAGCCTGGCACCCTTGTGCCCCACCGGATCCTTGGTGACCTGGACGAGGACCGACTGGCCCGACTTGAGCGCCGACTCGATCCGCCGGGTCTGGCCCTCGAGCCCGCTGGCGTCGAAGTTGACCTCGCCGGCGTAGAGCACGGCGTTGCGGCCCTTGCCCACGTCGACGAAGGCGGCCTCCATCGACGGCAGGACGTTCTGCACCTTGCCGAGGTACACGTTGCCGACGAAGGACTGCTGGGTGTTCTTGTCCACGTAGTGCTCGACCAGCACGCCGTCTTCGAGCACAGCGATCTGGGTCCGGTCGCCGCGCTGGCGGACGACCATCTCCCTGTCCACCGCCTCGCGGCGGGCCAGGAACTCGGACTCGGTGATGATCGGCGGACGGCGGCGGCCGGAGTCGCGGCCCTCGCGCCGGCGCTGCTTCTTGGCCTCCAGCCGGGTCGACCCCTTGAGCCCCTGCACCTCGTCCTTGGCGTGAGTCCTGGCCGAAGCCCTGGGCTCGCGGACGTGCACGACCATGTCCGGCGGGTCGTCGGCCGACGGCTGGTCGCCGTCCTGCCAGCTGCCACGACGGCGCCTGCGCCGCCGGCGCCGGCCTGGCGCATCCGAATCGTCCCCGTCGTCCTCGGCCTCGCCGCCGGCGGACTCGGCGTCCGTCTCGCCGTCGGCCGGGGCGCGGTCGCTGCCGCCGGCCCGTGTGCCTTCTGCGGGGGCGCCGTCGGCCTGCTCTGCGGCGTTCTCGCCGTCGGCATCGTCGGCCCGGCCCTTGGACCGGCCGCGGCCGCCGCGCCGCCTGCGCTTGCGGGCGGCGTCGTCGCCGGGCTGGTCGGAGTCCTCGGCGTCCGCCGGGGCGGTCTCGGCCGCGTCGGCGTCGCTCGCGGTCCGCTTCCGGCTGGCGGCGGTCTTACGGCCCGCGGCGGCAGAGTCGCCCGGCTCGGCGGGCTCGGCGGCGCCGCCGGCGGGGCTGGCAGGTGCCGGGATGACCTCGGGCGGCTGGAAGATCAGCTGCGGGGCCTGGTACGCGGGCGGGATCACCGCGGTGGGCGGCTGGTACGGCGCGCTGAACCCGGCGACAGCGACCCCGGCTGACGAGCCGCCAGCAGGCGACCCGCCGGGAGGTGCCGCGGCGGCAGACTCCGTTGCGCCCGGGCCTGAGGACGGGGCAGCGGTGCCGTCCGAGGATGGCGTAGCCGCCGACGGCGCTGACGTGTCCGCAGGCGGCCCGGCAGCCCGGCGCGACGATGACCTGGCCCGGCCCGAGGACGCAGCAGCAGACCCGCCTGAGGGCGGCGTGGCGGCCGGGCCCGGGGCAGCGGTCCCCTCCGAGGACGGCGCGGCCGCCGCATCCGCCGATGGCACCGAGGTGTCCGCAGGCGGCCCGGCGGCCCGGCGCGACGATGACCTGGCCCGGCCGGAGGACCGGGCAGCAGACCCGTCTGAGGGCGGTGTGGTGGCCGGGCCGGAGGAGGTGACAGCGGTCCCGTCCGAGGACGGCGTGGCCGCCGCATCCGCCGGCGGCACCGAGGTGTCCGCGGACGGCCCGGCGGCCTTGGCCGAGGATGACCTGGCCCGGCCCGAGGACGACCCGGCGGCCCGGCGGGAGGATGACCTGGCGGCCCGGCCCGAGGACGGCGCGTCCGCGGCATCGGCAGACGACGAAGCTGCGCTGTCGGCAAACGGCGGCGCCGCTGCCTCGCCAGGCGACGCCGCAGCGACGGCCGACGCCGACGGCGTAGCGTCCGGCGGCGCGGCCACGCCGCCTTCCGGCGCGCCGACACCGTCCGGCGCGGCGCTCTTGGACGCGGCCGCCTTGGTGCGGCTCCGGGACGATCCGGCGGCCCGGCTGCGGCCAGGCGACTTACCTGAGGACGGCGCGGCCGCCTCCGGCGCGGACCCGGCTGCCTCGCCCGAAGGCGACGCGCCGGCCTTCCCCGCATCGCCCGCCCCGGCCGCTGCGGTGACCGTAACCACGGCCGGGGCCGCGGCTAGCTCCGGGGACGGCGGTCCGGCCGGCCTGGTGGCCGCCCGGCGGGTCCGCGTGGCCTTCTTGACCGGCGGCGGTGCGTCGGCAGCGGCACCGCCGCCGCTGTCGGCCTGGGCAGCTACCTGTCCGGCTGCTCCGGTGCTCCCTTGCTCATGTGATGTGCTCTCCGTGTCGTTCAGCTCGGTTTCGAGCATTCGGGCAATCTCCCGTCAGGTTCCCGGGCGCGCGGACCCTGCGCGGGTCCATCGCGCCGCACGGGAACTGGTCATGCGCGCTCACCGGGGCGATGCCGTCGGTACGGCGGCTGTCGCGCCCAGGCGCGTCGCCTGTTCCTGTTGTGCTGCCTCGGGCTGCCGGTCCGTGCGGTCCGCTATCCCTGCGGGGCCATCGGCCCCGTTGCTGGCCGCGGGCGCCGCTCCTGTGAGCGGCCCCTGCGCCAGCCGGGTAATCAGCGGCGGCGCCGAAAGCTCGAGTCCGGCCGCACCGTTGTTCGCAGAGCTGTGCTGTCTCGCAAGGCTCTGCTGTCTAGCAAGGTTCTGCAGTGCAGCCAGAATGTCATCGGGTCGCACGGCAGGCGAAGTGTGCCGAACAACCATTCGAAGCATCTCACACTCGCCCGGCGACGCGCTGGCGGCGCGCCGGTCGAGGTCCATACTGATCACGGCGGCGCGGGCGTCCATCCGCCGCGTGCCCTTGCTGGTGTGCCGCTCGACCTCCACCTGGCTGGCAGCGAGAAACGCACCGACCGCTGCCTGCGCAGCGGCCCGCGTGACCCCGGGAAGGGTCAGCTGCCACTGTGACACCTCGAGGCTGGCGAGCCCTTGCTCGCTGCCCCGCTCCGCGACATCGATCACATCTATCCCGTCCGGAAGAGCGGCGTTCAGCCGATCCCGCACATCGTCGGGCACGCATGCGGTGACGAACGCCATCTCCAGGTACTCGGCTTCGCTAGCCACCCCGGTCGCGGCCGCGCCAGCGTAGGAGATCTTCGGGTGCGGCGTGAATCCGGCAGAGTGCGCGATGGGCAGCCCTGCCTTCCGCACCCCCCGCTCCATGGCGCGCGCGACGTCCCGGTGGCTGGCAAAACGCATCCGGCCACGCTTAGCGTACCTGACCCGCAGGTGCTGTACGGCGACGGGCGGTGGCGGTCCGGCCGGCGCAGGAGCAGGTCGCCTGGCCACGTCAGGCTTCCCCGGCGGTCGCGGGCGCCGGGCCGATCGTGACGACGGGCAGCCGCCGCGACCCCGGCATGCCCATCGGGCTGGTCTGGATCTCGGTTCCCATCGCCGGGCAGACGCCGCATTCGAAGCACGGGGTCCAGCGGCAGTCCTCGACCTCGGCCGCGCCGCCGGGCGCGATCGCATCCTGCCAGTCCTGCCAGAGCCAGTCGCGGTCGAGCCCGGCGTCCAGGTGATCCCAGGGCAGGATCTCCTCGTAGCCGCGCTCGCGGCTGGTGTACCAGGCCACGTCCACCGGCTCGCCGGCCAGCGCCCGGTCGGCCGCGGCCAGCCAGCGGTCGAACGAGAAATGCTCGCTCCAGCCGTCGAACCTGGCGCCGTCCGCCCAGGCGGCCCTGATCACCCTGGCCACCCGGCGGTCGCCGCGGGACAGCAGCCCCTCGATGGTCGCCGACTCGCCGTCGTGATACCTAAAGCCGATCGACCGGCCGTAGCCGGGATCGGACCGCAGCGCGGCGCCCAGCGCGCGCAGCCGGGCGCTCACGGTGGCCGTGTCACACTGCGCGGCCCACTGGAACGGCGTGTGCGGCTTGGGCACGAAGCCGCCGATCGACACCACCGCCCGGATGTCCCTGCGGCCTGAGACCTCGCGTCCTGTCTTGATCACCCGCCGGGCCAGCCCGGCGATCGCCATCACGTCTTCGTCGGTCTCGGTCGGCAGCCCGCACATGAAGTACAGCTTGACCTGCCGCCAGCCGCTGGAGTACGCGGTGGTGACCGAGGCGATCAGGTCCTCCTCGGTGACCATCTTGTTGATCACCTTGCGCATCCGGTCGGAGCCCCCCTCGGGGGCGAAGGTGAGCCCGGACCGCTTGCCGCCGCGGGTCAGCTCGTCGGCCAGCGTCACGTTGAACGAGTCCACCCGGGTGGACGGCAGCGACAGGCCGATGTTGGTGCCCTCGTACTGGTCGGCCAGGCCGCGGGCGATCTCGTGGATCTCGCTGTGGTCGGAGCTGGACAGCGACAGCAGCCCCACCTCGCTGAACCCGCTGGCCGCGAGCCCCTTCTCGACCATCGAGGTGATCGTGGCCTGGCTGCGCTCGCGGACCGGCCGGGTGATCATGCCGGCCTGGCAGAACCGGCAGCCCCTGGTGCAGCCGCGGAAGACCTCCACGCTGTACCGCTCGTGCACGGTCTCGGCCACCGGGACCAGCGGCTTGCTCGGGTAGGCCCAGTCGTCCAGGTCCATCAGCGTGTGCTTGGCCACCGCGCCTGGCACGCCGGGGCGGTTGGGCCGGACGCTGCCGATCCGCCCGTCGGCCAGGTACGACACGTCGTAGAACCGCGGCACGTAGACGCCGCCGTCGGTCGCCAGCCGCAGCAGCAGGCCGTCCCGGCCGCCGGGCCGGCCCGCGTCCTTCCACTCGCGCACCAGCGACGTGATCGCGAGCACCGCCTGCTCGCCGTCGCCGAGCACCGCCCCGTCCAGGAACTCGGCGATCGGCTCCGGGTTAAACGCGGCGTGCCCGCCGGCCAGCACCAGCGGATGCGAGTCATCCCGGTCGGCGGCGGTCAGCGGCAGGCCGGCCAGGTCGAGCGCGGTCAGCAGGTTGGTGTAGCCCATCTCGGTCGCGAAGCTCACGCCCAGCAGGTCGAACGCGCCCACCGG
>DASXME010000046.1:0-2075 GCA_036495825.1 Streptosporangiaceae bacterium | reverse complement strand
GTGAACAGCCGGGCGAGCTTGACCTCGCGGGTTCCTGCCCGCGCTTCGCCGTCCTTGCCCGCCCGGCCTTCGGTCTCGCTGGCGCGGACCGGCACGCCGGTCCCGTCGACTTCCACGTAGAGCATGTCGGGCACCGGCTCGGCCGGGGGCAGCGGGCAGATCTTGCGCGCCACGATGCCGGCGGCCTCGGCCCCGGCGGCCGCCCGGGCCGCCGCGCCGCTGGCTTCGGCGGACCGCTCGATGGTCCTGGCGCTGAGGGTGACGCCGGCCAGCCCGGCTAGCAGGCCGGCGGCGCGGGCGAAGGAGACCTCCGCGCCGGCCAGGGCGATCATCTCGGCCAGGCCCGGCGACAACGCAGCACCGGCCACCCCGAGTTGCTCATCCCGCGGCGCGAAGCCGTGCGTGCATTCCCCGCAGTGATACCACGCCCGGTGCAGCGTGACCGGGCCGAGCACGGTGATGACAGTCTTATCCCGGCGGCCTGCGTAACCGGCCTGGTGGCCGGCGCCGCACTTAGCGCGCGGGCCCGCATACCCGTCATCGTCGCCGGCCAGGACGGCCTCCAGCAGCCGGGCGCCGGCCGCGTTCAGCGCGGCGCGCATCGCCTGCTCCAGCACGCCCAGCGCCGGGCCTTGCCCGAGCATGCCGGCGGCCAGGCCGGCCAGCATGCCTACCTCCGCGGCGGCGATCTCCTCGAGCCGCGCCGCGAGCCCCCCCTTTGCGCTCCCGGCGGAGGGGCCGCGGCGCCGGCCGCAGGCGGCCGGGCCGCGCAGATCGCCTCGCTGACCTGGCTCACTTCCTCCACCAGATCGGCGAACCGCTGATGCTCGGCCACCTCCCGCTCGGCCTTCTCCAGCTCCGGCCCGGGCTTAAGATGCACGTTCACCGTCTTGCCGCCGGCCCGCCGGGTCAGGTTGTACTGCGGCCCGTGCCCGCGGTGACCGGGCTGCGCGCAGGCGCAGTTCGGCTTGCCGCACCTGCGCCACACCACGTTCAGCGCGCCCCGCCGGAAATCCCCGACCTGCGACATCACCGCGAACAGCTCGGCGCGGCGGCGCTCCAGCCACGCCAGGTCACGCCCGGAGAAGTCAGCCACGAGCCACCTCCAAGTCTGAGTGACATCATCACTCAGACTAGCGGCGCAAGCTGCTATAACCAACAACCCTCACGATTCAGTCGTGCACCCGCCTGGCGGTGGTGCACGACAGCTTTGTTGGGGATGATCTTGCCCGATCTGCTGAGCTTGGGTTCTGAGTGGCGGTATCTGTCAGACGGCAGCGCGCAGCCCTGCGGGCGGGCGGGAAGCGCCGGGCGTGACGAAGTCGTTCCAGCGGCCGCTGGCGCGCTGGCAGCGCAGGGCGATGATGTCAGCGGCGCCCTCGACGCTCCAGTGCATGCCTGATTGCTTGGTGCGCTGGGCGACTATCTGCTTGCAGGCTGCCTCGATGTGGCCCGATCCGATGAACATGCCCAGGTCTTTGAAGTCGCCGTAGCGCATGCGGTGGGCGTTGTGCTCGAAGTAGCCGAGCTTTTTGTCTAGGTCCTCGGCCTTGATGCCGTCGAGGGGGTAGGTGCGGGCGGCGTCGATGATGGCCTGGATGTCCCCGGTGTCTAGCTCGCTGAGGCGCTCTGCCAGCCACGCCGGCGGGTCGGGGGTGATGAACTCCAGGTGGCTGGCCAGGTCGTGCAGGTGCTGTCGGGCGTGGTAGATGTCGACGATGTGCGTGGCGTGCGGGTAGAGGTCCTCGGCCATGCTCCAGATCCAGGCGGCGCCGTCGCCGAGGGCGACGACCTGCCGGTGGTGCTCGCCGCCGCGGCGCAGGTACTCGGCTTTCACCAGTTCGGCGAGGGCGTCCTTGCCGTCGAAGGTGAAGGCGTAGCTGGAGGAGCCGGGGTCGGTGACCGGCCTGCCGTCCTGGTCCAGGCGGGAGACGGTGAACAGCCGGGCGAGCTTGACCTCGCGGGTTCCTGCCCGCGCTTCGCCGTCCTTGCCCGCCCGGCCTTCGGTCTCGCTGGCGCGGACCGGCACGCCGGTCCCGTCGACTTCCACGTAGAGCATGTCGGGCACCGGCTCG
>DASXME010000045.1:0-2525 GCA_036495825.1 Streptosporangiaceae bacterium | reverse complement strand
CTCGGCCAGCTTGAGCGCGTCCGGGTTGCGGTCCACCACGATGATGCTGGTCGCGGTGAGCGCGGCCAGGCACTGGATGCCGATGTGGCCCAGCCCGCCGGCCCCGGTCACCACGCATGTCGTGCCCGGGTAGAGCAGCGGGAGCGCCTTGCGCACCGCGTGATAAGCGGTGATGCCGGCGTCGGCCAGCGCCGCGACGTCCTGCGGCCTGGTCGAGGGGTCGAGCTTGACGCAGCAGCGGGCCGACGTGAGCAGGTACTCGGCCATCCCGCCGTCCCGGCTCAGCCCGGGGAAGGAGCTGTTCTCGCAGTGCATGTCGTCGCCGGCCCGGCAGGCCCGGCACAGCCCGCAGGTCGGCGTGGGGTGCAGGATCACCGTGTCGCCGACGGCGACGTTGGTCACCGCGGAGCCGACCTCATGCACCCAGCCGGCGTTCTCGTGGCCGAGGATGTACGGCAGCGGGGTGCCCATCGCCGCGTCCCACTGGCCGTCGATGATGTGCAGGTCGGTGCGGCAGACGCCGGCCCCGCCGATCTTGACGATCACGTCGAGCGGGCCGGCGATCTCGGGCTCAGGTACCTCGTCGATCACGGGCTGGCTGTGGAACTGGTGCAGCCTGACAGCCTTCACTGCTGCTCCTCACTGTCCTTGATGTCATACCGGTGCCGCAGCATGCCCCGGCAGATGCTGCCGTTGGCCTCGATGCTGGCCCGGGTGAGCCTGGCCTTGCGCAGGTGCAGCGGCAGCGAGTCCGCAGCGACCGCCGCGCCGGTGGCCGGGTCGATGACCAGCGGCGCGTCGTCGCCGGCCGGCAGTCCCAGCTCGGCCCGGCGCTCGCGCAGGCGCCGTAGCGGCCGGGAGTCCGGCACCTCGCCCAGCCTCAGCCCGGGCAGCCGCGCCGGGTCGGTGCCCGCGGCGAGCAGCGGCCTGCACACCTGGTCGGTGCCGGCCAGCACCGCCTTGCGCAGGAAGTCGGCGCGCAGCTGGTCCAGCTCGCCGACCGCCTCCCCGTCGAACGAAGCGACGAAGCCGGCCCGGGCGGCCACCCCGCCGTTGATCGCCTCAGACGCAAAGTGATCTTCAAGTATTACTTCCGTACGGTGCACTCCACTCAGTCCGGTCACCGCGTCGTATGCGTCGGCGACCATCAGGAACGCGAAGTTGGGCGCGCAGAAATAGGTCGGCAGCCGCAGCCGGATCCGCGCCGCGCCGTCCGGTGAGACCGTGCACGAGGTGACGAAGCCCAGCGCGGTGATCGGCTCGTCCAGCTCCGGGTCCCGGACGGTGTCCAGGGCGGCCAGGGCGCCCAGGGCCAGGGCCCGGGCTGAGGCGTCATCGCCCGGGGGAGCGGCCGCGTGAGCGCGCGTCCGCTCCCCCTGGTGGATGCCGAGCCGGCCGGCCGGCCCGGCTGTCGCGGGAGCTGTCATGCCCCCGCGACCAGCTGGGCGTCGTCCTGAGCAGCCGGAGTGCCCTGGCCCGCGTCCAGCCCGCACTCGGCCGGAACGTCGATCCCGTACAGCCGCGCTGCGTTCAGGCCAAGGATTTTCTTCTTTCCCGCCGTACCCAGCCTCGGGTAATCGGCGTACTCGTCAGAGTCGGGGAAGTCCCAGTCCACGAGGCCCTCGACCTGCCACTTCGGCTCCCAGATGCCGTAGTCGCTGCCGAAGGTCATCTTGTCCTCGCCGACCCAGAACAGCAGCTCGCCCATGACCTTGGCGAAGAACCTGGGCCTGGCGTACATGAGCCCGCCGATGACCACCGACAGGCCCGCGTACACGTTCGGCTCCTGCGTGGCCATGAAGCAGAAGTCCTCGATGCGCGGCAGCCCCACGTGCTCGACGATGAAATTGAGGTTGGGGAAATCGGTGGCCGCGTGGTCGATGTCGGAGACGTCGAACGCGTCCTTGTCCAGCGGCCAGATCGTCGGGCCCTTGTGCACGTGGACGTTCTTGATCCCCAGCTCCTCGGCGGCCGCCAGGAACCGGTAGGCCGCCGGGTCGCTCAGCTTGTAGCCGCGCGAGCCGTTGTTCCACTCGGCGGTGTAGAGCTTGACGCCCTTGGAGCCGTACCGCTCGACGTTGCGGCGCAGTTCCTCCAGCCCGGCGTCGCCGTCCCTGGGGTCGAACCGGGTGTTGTGAACGAACTTGCCCGGGTGCTTCTCGCCCAGCGCCGCGTTCCGCTCGGTGGTGTTGAACCCCTCCTTGTACCACTCCTTCAGGTACGTCGGCTGGAACACCGCCACGTCCACGTAGCCGTCCTCGAAGACGTCCTTCATCAGGTCGTCCTCGGAGTACTTCATGAACTTCTCGATCGGCCAGTGCGTTTCGGGCGGCCCGAGGCCCATGTAGGCGTGGAAGCACTCGATCCAGCCCTTGGCGTACTGCTCGGCTCCGGCCACCCAGTTATCCGGGGCGGCGTTCCAGAAGTGCATATGGCTATCGACAACGAAGTACTTCTCGCCGTCCTTCTCGTACACGGGTGCCTCCTCAGGGGGCTGGAGCTGGTGCGTGTCCTGTTAGCTGGAG
>DASXME010000044.1:0-8828 GCA_036495825.1 Streptosporangiaceae bacterium | reverse complement strand
ATTCCCGCGGTCACGCCAGCCGCCGCTGTCGTGACCACCGCCAGGGCGATCTGCCTGATCACCCGCGTACTCATGATCTCCACCTCCAGGTAATCGACCCTGCGGCGCGCTGCGCCGGCGGCGATCCGCACCGCTTCTCCTATAACGAAAATATAACGGGCGAGGTCGCCGCCCGGTTCAACAGGTGTGCCGGCCCGCTGCCCAGGGCGGCGGGGCGGCAGCCCGTTCGCGGGTAAAGTCACCGGGGACAGCCCCGTTCACCGCATGTGCACAGCACGTTTCCCGGCCGGCCATCTGCCGGGATGCTCCCATTCTGGGAAATTACGGGCGAGTTGCGGGTCATACGGCGCACCGAACGGTAGTAGAAAAGACCACATGACCGACCTGAGAGACGAGCCGAACGTCCAGGCTGGACAGGCCGGGCCTTCGGCCCCCGCCCCGGCGGGTCAGGCCGTCGTCTGCGTCCGCGGCGAAGCCACGGTCGAGGCCGACCCGGAGATCGTGCTGCTCTCGGTGAGCGTCAGCGCCCGGGCCAGGGACCGCGCCGAGGCGCTCGGCAACCTGTCCCGCCGCAACGAGGAGTTTCTCGTCCTGGTCAGGTCGTACGGCCCGGCCATCGAGAAGATCGAGACCAGTCACCTGTCGGTCTATCCCGAGCTTCGCCGCGGCCGGGAGGAGCGCATCCGCTGGTACCGCGGCACCGTCCGCACCCGGCTGACGGTGGCCGACTTCTCGGTGGCCGGCGAGCTGGTGGGCCGGATATCGGACATGGAACTCTGCACGATCGACGGGCCCTGGTGGCAGCTGCGGGCCAACTCGCCGGTGTACCGGGAGGCCCGCATCACGGCGGCCAAGGCGGCCGTCACCCGGGCGGCCGAGTACGCCGCGGCCGTGGGCAGCCGGCTGAGCGGCCTGATCGAGCTGGCCGACGTGGGGCTCGGCGGTCAGGGCCGGCCGGTCCGGACGTTCGCCAACGCCCGGCTGCACGAGGCCAGCAGCGGGTCTGAGGACGGCCCCGTGGTGATAGATCTTGAACCCGAGACGCAGATCGTGCAGGCCAGCGTCGAAGCGCGATTCACCATGACGCAGCCAGCATCTCTGGACGGCTGACGCCCGATTACTATACTGAACCGTCACATAGCTCAGAGAGAACACGTAACTCACAGGGAACACTACCCACAGAGAACATTACTCACAGTGAGAGGATGGGAGGGAGCATGCGTCGGTATCTTCTTGCGGCCCTGTGGCCGGCTGGCATGGCTGCGATCGCAGCCGTAACGGTCATTGCCGCGCGACGCGGGCCGGCCTCACCTGTCCCGCCAGCACTCGATGATCCCGCAGGCCAGGACGGAACTGAGCCGGCGGGCAGCAGCGACGAGGCAGGGCGAGGAGCCGGAGCAGGGCGAGACGCCGGAGCAAGGCTGGCCGCGATCGCAGGCGGCGCCGGCGAGCACGGCGGCGTCTTGGCCGGCGAGCAGCCCGAATGGCTGCCCGACCTGATCAAGCTGGGGGCCATTAGCGCCGCCGGCGGGATCTTCGGCTACGGCGTGATGGCCCTGATCGGCCCGCCGATCGTCAGCAACGGACTGAAGATCGACGAGCCGATCCTGCGCTGGACCGCCAGCCATCAGGTCAAGCAGTGGGCCGCGGTCATGGAACGGCTCAACAAGGTGGGCGGCACCTGGACCAACTGGGGCTCGGCCGGCACCGCCGCGGCCTGCCTCGCGGTGACCTGGCGCCGCAAGAAGTGGCTGCCCCCGGCGACGCTCGGCTCCGCGATCCTGGTGGATCACTACGCCACGCTCGCGCTCCGGCATACGTTCCGCCGCCCTGGCCCGCCGAACAGTCCCAACGGCACCTACCCGTCCGGTGGCTGCGACCGCGTAGTGCTGTTCTACGGCCTGATCGCCCACCTGCTCTGGCGGGAGTTCAGCGGCAGCTACCGCGGCAAGGTCTGGGCCATCGGCGCGGTGAGCGCGCTGTCGTTCAACGTGGCCTACTGCCGGCAGTACCTCAGCAAGCACTGGTTCACCGACATCGCGTTCGGGCTGCTGTACGGCCTGGTGCTGCTCGTGCCGTTCATCGGGGCGGTCCGGGTGATCGCGGGGCCGCCCCGGGTGGAGGCCGGCCACACCAGGCCCGCCCTCGTCACCGCGCTGGCCGCGGCGGCCGTATGAGCCGCGAACTGCCCGGCACCCGCCCGGCCTGACCGGCCGCGCGCGTGCTGATCCTGGCGGCAGCCAGCGGGCTGGCCGCGGTCGCCTGGCTGTATCTTCTCGCGGGCCACGGCGGGTACTGGCGTACCGGGCAGCGGCTGCCGCCCGTGCCTGCCGGGGGCAGCGCCGGGCCGGGCGGCTGGCCGGCCGTGAGCGTGATCGTGCCCGCCCGCGACGAGGCCGCGATGCTGCCGGTCACGCTGCCCACGCTGCTCGGCCAGGATTACCCGGGCGACATCGACGTGGTGCTGGTCGACGACGGCAGCTCCGACGGCACAGCCGAGGTGGCGCGGCAACTGGGCCGCGATGCGTGCCTAGGCCGCGAGGAATCGCCCGGCTGCCGCACGCTCCGGGTCGTGCCAGGCACGCCGCCGCCGGACGGCTGGGCCCCGAAGGTCTGGGCGATGGCCCAGGGCGTGGCGCAGGCGAGCCAGCCTCCGTATGTGCTGTTCACCGACGCGGACATCGCCTACCGACCCTCGGTCCTGACCAGCCTGGTGGCCGCGGCTGAGCACGACGACCGGGTGCTGGTCTCCCAGATGGCGCTGCTGCGCGCCGAGTCGTTCTGGGAGCGGGTGCTCGTTCCGGCGTTCGTCTACTTCTTCGCCCAGCTCTACCCGTTCCGCCGGGTCAACAGGCCGGGCGGCCGCACCGCGGCCGCGGCGGGCGGCTGCATGCTGGTCCGCCGTCGCGCCCTGGACGCGGGACCGGGACTGGCCGGCATCGCCGGGGCGCGGATTGACGACGTGGCGCTCGGCCGGATGCTCAAGCGCCCGCCGGCCGCCGGCCGCTGCTGGCTCGGGCTGAGCTCCGACGTCACGAGCGTCCGGCCCTACCCGGGACTGGCCGCGCTGTGGCACATGGTCGCCCGCAGCGCCTATACCCAGCTGCGCTACTCGCCCGTCCTGCTGGCCGGGACGATAGCCGGGCTGCTGTGGCTCTACGCGCTGCCGCCGGCCGCCGCGCTGGCTGGCCTGGCCGGTCTCGCCGCCGGCGCGGGGCAGGCCGCGGCCTGGTGCGCGGCCGCGGGCCTGGCCGGCTGGCTGATCATGACCGTCAGCTTCCTGCCGGTCCTACGGCTGTACCGGCTGTCGGCCCTGCGGGCGCCCGGCCTGCCGCTGATCGCGCTGCTGTACGCCGCGATGACGTTCGACTCGGCCCGCCGTCACCACGGCGGCCGCGGCGGCGAGTGGAAGGGCCGGGTCAGCCCGGCCGCTGCGCCGCGATCGCAGCCTCGATGATCCGGCCGATCGCGATAAGCCGTTCTTCGCTTCCGTCCGGGCCGATCAGCTGCAGAGAGGCCGGCATTTTTTTATTCCGAACGGGGAGGGGCAGAGCCAGCGCCGGCAGGCCGGCCAGGTTCACCGGGGCCGTCAGCGCGGTCAGCCGGATACCGCGCTCGTCGATCCGCGGCGGCGGGGCGGCGAGCGTGGCCACGGCGAGGACCGGGTAGCGCTCCAGCAGGCCGGCCAGGGCCTGGCGCAGCCCGGCCCTGGTGTCCTCGGCCCGCTGCAGGTCGGCCGCGGTCAGCCGGCACCCGGTGTCCATGTTGCGCTGGTTTCGCTCGCTGAGCTGATCCGCCTGCGCAAGCAGGTGCGCATTGGACCGGTACCCCTCCGAGTCGATGAGGACGGCCGTCGCCGCCAGGCCCGCCGCGAAGTCCGGTCCCGACGCGTCCCGCGTCCCGAATCCCGCGGCCGCCAGCGCCTCGTCGATCGCCTCGTCGATCGCGGGCTGCACCGGCACGGAAGTGCGCAGCCGCCCGGCCAGCATCGGCCCGTCGTAGCGGGGCGCCGTGAAGCCGGGCTCGATCAGGCGCATCCCCCGCTCCACCGCGGCGACGTCGCGGCCGAGCGGGCCCACCGTGTCGAGCGAGGGTGCGAGCGGGTACACCCCCGCGACCGGCACCCGCCCCCAGCTGGTCTTCAGCCCCGCGATACCGCAGCAGGCGGCCGGGATCCGGACCGAGCCGCCGGTGTCGGTGCCGTAGCCGACGTCCGCCTCTCCGGTGGCCACCGCGACCGCCGAGCCGCTGGATGACCCGCCGGGGATGAGCTGCGGGTCCAGCGGGTTGCGCGGCGTGCCGGACCAGTGATTGATCCCGTCGGCGGACCAGCACAGCTCGGTCAGGTTGGTCTTTCCGACGATCCGCACGCCCGCGCGGCGCGCCGACGCGACCACGGGCGCGTCCGCGTCCGCCGCGGGGGCGCCGGCCGCGATCACCGGGCACCCGACGGTCGTCGGCAGCCCGGCCACGTCAATGCAGTCCTTGACCGCGAGCCTGAGCCCGTCTCCAGGCGGGTCCAGTCGTACCAGCCACGTCGTCATGTGCCCATCCTGGCCACCCCCGCCGCTGCGCGCCAGGGAGTCGCGCCGCGGCCGCTCCGGTCAGTCCGGGCCTCCCCGCCTCCCGGCCCGCCGCGCTGTTCCGGCCCGGCCGCAAGGCGGTCAACGGCACATCCACACCCTCCAATGGCGGTCAGCGTGCCATCGACCGCCTTCGGCGGAGCGGTGGCGCTCCGGTTATAGCGGGTGTCCGGAGCGGCGCGGCTCCGGACTGCTCATCCGGCGGTCAGGGGCTGGCCGGGGGGATGACGACGATCATGGTCATCTCGACGGGTTCGGCGCCGCGATTCGCGTACTCGTGCGGCCGGCCGCCGGGGAACCGCGCGCACTCGCCGGCCCGGACCTCCTGGTGCTGGCCGGCCACGGTCAGGCTGAGCGTGCCCTGCTGCACCCAGACCATCTCGCGGGTGGCCGGCGCGTGCGGCTGGCCGCCGAACGCCTCGCCGGGCAGCATCCGCCAGCTCCAGAGCTCGACCGCCCAGGGCGGGTCGGTGGCGGCCAGGATCGTGCCGGTGCCGCCGGCCGGCCCGCGCCAGAGGATCCTGGCCTCGCTGGCGGCCGAGACGCGAATCTCCGGCTGGTCGCTGATCTCGACCAGCCGGGTGACCGGGATCCCGAACGCGTCGCTGATCCGGGCCAGCGTGCCCAGGCTGGGGTTGGACCGCCCCTGCTCGACCGCGACCAGGACGCCCTTGCTCACCCCCGAACGCACGGCCAACTGGTCCAGTGACCAGCCTCGTTCGGTGCGCAGGGCCTGCAGGGTCCGGGCGACAGCGCCCGCGATGTCGGCTGGGTCCGGCATAAATTCGCTTTCGGGTGAGCGGCGACGGTCGGTATGTTGGACTAGACGTTACATTAAGCCGACCGAGACTCGCCGGAGCCTGACACCCATGGTCGTGATCCTCGCACTCGCCGCCGCGGTCCTGTACGGCTCCGCCGACTTCCTCGGCGGAGCGGCCAGTAGGCGCGCCTCAGCCATCGCGGTGTTGAGTATCAGCGCACCGTTCGGGGAAATAATCGTGCTGATCGTCGCGCTGCTGGCCGGCGGCCCGATCCGGGGCACCGGGCTGCTGTGGGGCCTGGCCGGGGGCGCGGCCGGCGGCGCCGGGCTGATCGTGTTCTACGCCGGGCTCGCCGCGGCCAGGATGAGCGTGGTGGCGCCGATCACCGCGCTGGTATCCACTGTCCTGCCGGTGGGCGTGGCGGTAGCCGACGGCGAGCGGCCCGGGCTGTCGGTCGTGATCGGCGCGGCGATCTGCCTGGTCGCGATCATGCTGGTCAGCATGGAAGGGGGTGCGCCCGGGCTGTCAGGTCCGGATGCGGCCGGCGGCGCGTCCCGGCGCGGTGGTTCGCTGAGCGGGCTTGCCTACGGGGTGGTGGCCGGGGCGGCTTTCGGGCTGTTCTTCTTGTTTCTCAAGAATGCGGGGACATCGGGGGTCTTGTGGCCGGCCGGCATGTCCCGGCTGGCCGGCGCGGTGATCGCGCTTTCCGCCGCGGCCATCACCCGGACCAGGCCGGTGGGGTGGCGGGCAAACCGGCGCACATTTGTCATGGCGCTGGTATCAGGGGCATTTGATGCGTTGGCCAATGTCTGCTATCTGATGGCGACAAGAGCGGGCCTATTCGGCCTAGCCGTGGTTATTACCTCGCTCTATCCCGGGATCACCGTGCTGCTGGCGCGGCTGACGCTGGGCGAGCGAATGCGATTGATTCAGCGGGCCGGGCTCGGGCTGGCCGCGCTGGGCATTGTCCTGCTCACGGTGTAACGCCCCTGCCCGCCTGCATCAGGGCAAGCTCGTGCGGCCGGATGCCTATGCTGTCATCCGGCCGCACGAACCCCGGGGAAGGGGGAAGGAAAACGTGCTGGCAGGCGCTCAGTCGTCGCCCTCATCTAGCTGACCAGGGAAGAGCAGCCCGCAGACTTCGAGGTATAGCTGCTCAGGGTAAGGCAGATGATCGACAACTCGCAGCGCCTGGTCTTGCCCTGCGGACTCCAGGACGAATGTGCCATAACCAAGCATGCGGCCCTGGAAGGACCGCTGGAAGCTCATGTCAGTCACCTTGACCATAGGCATCATAGCGACCTTGCGGGTGAAGAACCCGCTTGTCAGGAGCATCCGTTTCGGGGTAACCACGAAGTAGTTCACTGACCAGTCGACGGCTCGTACGAGAAGGTTGCCGAGCAGTCCTAGCCAGGCCAGCCAGATGACTATGAGGGCCACGCCGCTATGCCGCCCGATGAACTCGCTGAGCACTCCGGCCAGGATGAGCCCGCCCACGACGAGAGCAATGGGACCAATCAGCACAGCCGGGTGCTTGCGTACCGTAATGACCTGATGTTCGTGCGGCAGCAAGTACTTATTGACTGTGGCTGGCGCGGTATCACCGGGCGTTATCAGGCGCATGCACGTTTAGAAGCTCAACGAGTTCACGAACCTGGCCAGCGAACTGCCGGCCGAGTGCAGCCCGTGGAACCCGCTGGTGAGCAGGTGTCCCGCGCTGGTGGGCTGGGTGACCAGATAGAACACCACGAAGATGATGACCAGCCACCTGATGACCTTCGGCATGACCCTTCGCCTCCCTGGCATCCGTTTGGGTGCTCTACCGGTTAACTTAGCCTAGCCGACAGTCATTATCCCGGTCCGGCACCGTTCGGAGTGCGGAAACCTCCTGCTTCTGCGTTCGTACCCCGCTTGCCGGCGTTCGTAACGGCTCAGACACTCCTTGTGCGGGGCTGCCCCGGACTAGCCGTTCGGGGTTCCGGGGGTCGTCCCCCGGGCTAGCGCTGCGGGGGTTCCGGGGGTCGTCCCCCGCGCTAGCGCTGAGTCGTTCTTGCAGCGGCCGAGCCGATCACCGGACGGGTACGGTGCTGGTCTGACACGATTCCGTGATGGCGGCCAGTCGGTGGGGTGACGATGACAGACGAGCATGCGGCTGACTTTGCGGTCATCGTCTACCGTGAGGAAGAGGCCTGGGAGGCCGAAGTGCTTCCCGTTGCCCTGACCGAAGATCTGGACGGCCTGGTGCACGCGCTGAAGCAGCAGCCGAGCATCAGCGGCACGATCGGGCTCGCCGCGGTCGGCGACGATTTCTTCGTGGCGCTGCGGGTGCTCGGCGGCGAGGTCTCGGTCTTCCTGTCCGATCTCACCGCCGCCGTCGACTGGCCGCTGGCCCGCCAGGTGCTCGACGGCCTGCAGATTCCGCTGCCGGATGACGCGGAGCTCGACCAGGTGCTGCCCGTCGGCGACCTGTCCATCTTCGCCGACCTCGGCGTCGACGAGATGGAGCTCGGCGCGCTGTCCGGCGATCTTGACTTGTTCCCCGACGAGATCCTGGCCAGCCTGGCCGGACGCCTCGGCTTCGGTCCGGCGATGGAACGCGCGCTCGACGCTGCGCTCGGCCCGTAAGCGGGCCGCTGCCGTGCCTGCGCCGGACGGCCCCGGGTACCTGGCCGCCTTCGAGCCCGCGATGCGGCTCGCGCTCAGCGAGGCGACCCTGGCCATGACGGCCGCCGCAGGCCCGGCCGGTGGCCCCGGTAGCGCCGAGGCCGACGTGCCGGTGGGCGCGGTGCTGCTAAGCCCCGAGGGGACGGTCGTGGCCATGGGGCACAACCGGCGCGAGGCGACCGGCGATCCGACCGCGCACGCGGAGATCGTGGCGATCAGGGCCGCGGCCGAGGCGCTCGGCGGCTGGCGGCTGGACGGCAGCACGATCGTGGTGACCCTTGAACCGTGCACCATGTGCGCGGGCGCCATCGTCGCGGCCCGGCTGCAGCGGCTGGTGTACGGCGCCACCGACCCTAAGGGCGGCGCGGCGGGCTCGCTCTGGGACGTGCTGCGGGATCGGCGCCTGGGGCACACGCCGGAGGTGATAGGCGGGGTGCTCGAGGATGAATGCGGCGCGATGTTGCGTAAATTTTTCGCCGCCCGGAGGGCTGCGGGACACTGATCTCCCGCGGGCGGGTAAGCTCACCCGCGGTGGAGTCGCCTAGTGGCCGAGGGCGCACGCCTCGAAAGCGTGTGAGGGGGCAACCCCTCCGTGGGTTCAAATCCCACCTCCACCGCTCTTGACCTGGCACGACGTTGAACGGGTAATTGGCGTTCATCCTCCTGATGACCTCCTGGGCTCAGTTTTGGGCTCACTTGTTGTTCCAGGTGCTGCCGGTTCGGGCGGCATTGCGCTGCGAAGGTCGGCGAGCGCGGCCAGGAGGTCGGGGCTGTGGCCGGTGCCGCCTTCGTGGCTCGCGATGCACTCCTCGACGGCGGT
>DASXME010000043.1:0-8710 GCA_036495825.1 Streptosporangiaceae bacterium | reverse complement strand
CAGGCCGATCCGCCTGGCCCGGGTCGGCGGACCGGGGGAAACCAGCAGCACGGCCAGGAAATAGCACACGCATGCGGTGCTGGTGTGACCCGAAGGGAACGCGCCCAGGATGTGGCCGCCGAGGCTGCTGCGGCCGGGATTGGGCCGCGCGAACAGGATCTTCGCGGGCAGCACGGTCCCGAGCAGCAGCGCGACGCCGAGGGCCGCCGTCAGCAGCGGGCGCGGCGAGCGGGCCCGGATGGCCGCCATGACGACGATGACCGCGAGCACAGGAAAGGCCACCCGGATGTTCCCCAGGTCGACAAGCACCCGGGCGGGGGACCAGGGGTCGACCTTGAGCCATCTCCAGGTGTGGGAGTTCGCCTGGATCTGCACCCAGGCCCGGATTCGCCGGTCAGCGGCGATCATCGGGCCGTTGGCCAGCACGTTGATCACCAGGAAGGCGAGGATCAGCAGCAGGCCGCCAGGCACCAGCCAGGGATAACGCCGGTGCAGGCGATGGCGTGGCGTCACCGTCGCTGCGCTGGCCTCATCCATCGCATCGAGGCTACCTGCCCTGATACGCGGGCCGATCTCGCGCCCGCGGCGCTCGGGTCGGCTACCCCGGCTGGCTGGTGACGGTCAGCAGCGGCTGGTGCAGGTCGCCGTGGCTGGCCACCCGGTCGAGGGCGTCCTCGCTGGTGAAGCGCAGATCGCCCGGCTGCCGGCAGGCGGCCACCTCCTGCCATGTCACCGGGGTCGACACCGTGGGCTGGTCCATGGCCCGCAGCGAGTAGGGCGCCACGGTGGTCTTCTTCGCGTTGTTCTGGCTCCAGTCGATCAGCACCTTGCCGGGGCGGAGCACCTTGGCCATCCGGGACAGCACCAGCCCGCGATGTTCCCGCTCGAGTTGCTCGGCGAGGCCGCGCGCCAGCTCGCTGGCCTGCTCCGACGTATGGCCCGCGAGCGCGGTGGCCAGCTGCAGCCCCTTGCCCCCCGAGGTCTTCGCGAACGGCTGCAGGCCGCGCTCCTCGAGGAGCGGCCGCAGCAGCAGGGCGACCTGGCAGCATTCGACGATCGTGGCGGGCGCGCCAGGGTCGAGATCGAACATCAGCCGGTCGGGCTCGCCGACGTGCGGCGCCCGCCACATCGGGGCGTGGATTTCCAGCCCGGCCAGGTTGGCCATCCAGATCAGCGTGGGCAGGTCGCCGCCCACGAGATGCAGTACCTTCTTGCTCGCTTTGGCTGAACTGGGCGAGTCGATCAGAGCCGTGGGCACCCAGTCGGGCCGGTGCGCGGGCGCGTGCTTCTCGTAGAAGTACTCGCCCCCCACGCCGTTCGGGTAGCGCTTCAGGGTCAGCGGCCGGCCGGCGATGTGCGGGAGCAGGACGGGCGCGATGCGCAGGTAGTAGTCGATCACCTGGCCCTTGGTGAACCCGGTCTCCGGGTACAGCACCTTGTCCAGGTTGGTCACGGTGAGCACCCGGTCCTCGACCCGGACCCGCATGCTCTGGCTGTCTGTCCCCACCTGCAACCTCTGCCCGTTCGGTTACCCCTTCACGCCAGGCTAAGCCTGCCTGAGGTGGTTAGCCGGCGATGGGCTCGAGCTCGGTCTGCTCGGGCTCGCTGGAGGGCTGGTCGCTGGTATCGGCGGCCCGGCGGGTGCGGGTGCGGGACAGGCCGCTGATCGCCACCGCCACGCCGAGGGCCGCGACGCCGGTGATCACTACGAGGGCGGGCCGGTAGGCGGACAGCATGACCGTCGGCGAGGCCAGCCGGTTGCCGCCGCGCGCGTCCACGACCGCGGTGACGATCGCGAGCACGATCGCGCCGCCGAGCTGGAAGGACGTCTGCAGGATGCCGGAGGCCATGCCCTGCTCGTCGTCGGCGACGCCGGCCGTGGCCTGGACGTTGAACGACGAGAAGCCGAGCCCGAACGCCGCCCCGATGAGCAGGACCGCGGGCAGGATGACCGCCGGGTAGTCGGGATGCGGGCCGATCCGCAGGAACCAGGCGTAGCCGGCCACCAGGCAGCTGGCCGCCACCGCGACCATCCGCGGCGGACCGAACCGGTCGAGCAGCCAGCCCATCCGGGGCGAGACTCCGACGACGAGAACTCCGGCGGGCAGGAAGGCCAGCGCGGTGGAGAGCGCCGACCAGCCGGCCGAGATCTGCAGGTACTGCGTGACCAGGAACTGGAATGCGACGTAGGACCCGAAGAGGATCATCGCGCCTAGGTTGGCCCTGGTCAGCGACCCCGAGCGGAAGATGCCCAGGCGCAGCAGCGGATTGCGGCTGCGACGCTCGATGGCGTAGAACGCGGCGAACAGCACGGCAGCCGCCCCGAAGGAGCCGAGCGTGACCGCGGACGCCCAGCCGGACTGCGGCGCGCCGACCAGCCCGGAGACCAGCAGCAGCATGGCCGCCGTCACCGTGACCGCGCCCGGCAGGTCGAAGTGCCGCGCGCGGCGGCCGGAGGCCTGTGCCGGGTCCGTGGCCGTGACCGCGCGGGAGTGGCGGCCCCCGGCGGGCTGCTGGGCTGGCTGACGGGGGATGAGGCGGATCCCGGCTACCAGGATCAGGAGCGCGACCGGGGCCGGGAGTAGCAGGGTCCAGCGCCAGCTCACTTCGGTGAGCAGGCCGGACAGCACCAGGCCGAGCGAGAAGCCGCTGGCGCCGAAGGCCGAGTAGATGCTGACCGCACGGTTGCGCTGCGGGCCTTCGGCGAATGTGGTCGTGATGATCGACAGGCCGGCCGGCGCAGTGAACGCGGCCGCGGCACCCTTGACGAACCGGGCGGCGATCAGCAGGCCGGCACTGCTGGCCAGGCCGCCAAGCAGCGAGGCGACGGCGAACACGGCCAGCGCGGCGAGGAACACCCGACGGCGGCCGAGCAGGTCTGCGGCGCGGCCGCCGAGCAGCAGCAGCCCGCCGTAGCCGAGTACGTAGCCGCTGACCACCCACTGCAGCGAGGACGTGGTCAGCCCGAGGTCGGCGCGGATGGACGGGAGAGCGACCCCCACCATGGAGACGTCTAGTGCGTCTAGGAACAGGGCGCCGCACAGCACGATCAGGATCGCCCACAGCCGCGGGCTCCAGTGCGGCGCGGACGCCTGGGGGACAGGTGATGAAGTCATGTCCGGTACTGTATGCATGCACAAGCATTAGATGCAAGCGCATTAAATTCGTTTGCATCTAATGTACGGAGGCGATACCCTGCGGGCGTGAGCGGAACACAGGTCGGGAACCCAGGGCGCGCCGATGATGTTGTTCGGGCAGGCGTCCTGGACCGCACGCCGTCCGGGGACGCGGCCGCGAGCGTGACGGCTTGGCGGGCGCTGGCGGCCAGTCATGCGGTGATCAGCTGTGCGCTTGAGCGTGAACTGGGCGAGCGGCATGGGCTGGGGGTCAGTGACTTCGAAGTGCTGGAGCGGCTGGCCGAGAGCGCGGACCGGAAGTTCCGGGTGCAGGAGCTGGCCGACGCTGTGCACCTGAGCCAGAGTGCGCTGTCACGGCTCATCGGGCGGCTGGAGCAGCACGGCCTGGTCGAGCGCTGCCTGTGCGACCTGGACCGGCGCGGCGTGTACGTGACGATCACCGATGAGGGCCGGCGCCGTCATGCCGAGGCACTGCCCACGCACCGGAGCGTGCTGGCGACGACGCTGCCCGCGGGCGCCTAAGTCCCGGTGGCGGAAGAGCCTCCCGGCCGAGGGGCGTCAGACCGCACAGTGCTGCCCATCGGTGGGCAGCAATCCGCATATCGACGCCCTTCGGCCTGGGGGCTGAGTTCTTGCAGGGGCGCTGCGGGCACAGTGATTGGGTGCGGGTGGAACCGTTCGGGAGGAAGGGCTTGACAAGGGTAGTGAGTCGTCACTAACTTGGGGGCATGACGTCAACGCGGATGAGCGCCGAAGAGCGCAGGGAGTCCGTGCTCGACGCGGCGGTGGCCGAGTTCGCCAAGGGCGGGCTGGCCGGGACCTCGACCGAGGCGATCGCGGCTCGGGCCGGGATCTCCCAGCCGTACCTGTTCCGGCTGTTCTCGACGAAGAAGGACCTGTTCATCGCGGCCTACCGGCGGGCGTTCACCCGGATCGAGAGTCGGTTCATCGAGGCGTCCGAAGGGCTGACCGGGAACGAGGCGCTCGACGCGATGGCCGAGGCCTACCACGACCTGCTGGCCGACCGTGATCTGCTGCTGTGCCAGCTGCACACCTACGCGGCCTGCGGCGACGCCGACGTCCGGGAGGCGGCCAGGAGCTGCTACGGCCACCTGTGGCGGATGGCCGAGGCGCGCAGCGGGGTGGACAGCGAGTCGCTGCGGATCTTCTTCGCGATGGGCATGCTCTGGAACGTCGCGGTCGCGCTTGACATACCTGATCTCAACGACGCCTGGGCGCGGGCCATCATGTCCGACAAGTCGGTGCGGTCCGGCGAGAGCTTGGGCACCGGTTCGGCCGGCGGTGCATCATGAGCGGCACCGCGGGCGGCCGGGAGCGGGAATTTTTTTTGCCTCACAAAGTAAGTGACCAATCACTACACATGCCGAGCCCGGCGGGCGGACCGCCGAGCGATCACGAGAAGGAGCCTGCGGTGCCTGCATCAGCACCCGTCAGCCGGCGGACGATGATCTGGACGGTCATCATCACGTCGGTCGCGGTCTTCATGGTCTCGCTCGACAACCTGGTCGTCACGACGGCGCTGCCGTCGATCAGGGAGCACCTGCACGCCTCGCTGGAGAGCCTCGAGTGGACGGTGAACGCCTACACGCTCACGTTCGCCGTGCTGCTGCTGACCGGGGCGACGCTGGGCGAACGGTTCGGCAGGCGGCGCATATTCACCGCCGGGCTGGCCATCTTCACGCTCGCCTCGGCGGCCGCCGCGCTGGCTCCGAACGCCAGCGTGCTCGTGCTCGCCCGGGCCGTCCAGGGCGCCGGCGGCGCGCTGGTCCTGCCGCTCAGCATGACGATCCTCAGCTCGGCGGTGCCGGTCGCCAAGCGGGGTGCGGCGCTGGGCTTCTGGGGCGCGATGAGCGGCCTGGCCGTCGCGGTCGGCCCGGTCGTCGGCGGAGCGGTCACCGAGGGCGCATCCTGGCAGTGGATCTTCTGGCTGAACGTGCCCATCGGCGTGATCGTCATCCCGCTCGCCGCGCGCATGCTGGCCAAGGGCGAGGCCTCCCGGGCCCGCCTCGACCTGCGCGGCGTGGCGCTGGTCAGCGCGGGACTGCTGGGCGTCGTGTTCGGCCTGGTGCGCGGCAACGCGCACGGCTGGACCAGCGGCCAGGTGCTCGGCTCGATCATCGGCGGCGCGATTCTGCTGGCCGGGTTCGCCGCCTGGGAGCTGCGGGCGCCGTCCCCGATGCTGCCGCTGCGGATGTTCGCCAGCCGCGGCTTCACCGCCACCAACGTCGCGTCGTTCCTGTTCTCCGCGGGAATGTTCGGCGCGATCTTCCTGCTGGCCCAGTTCCTGCAGGTTGCCGACCACTACTCGCCGTTGAGCGCGGGGCTGCGCACACTGCCCTGGACCGGAATGCCGATGCTCGTGGCGCCGATCGCCGGGCCGCTGTCTGACCGCTGGGGCGGCCGTCCGCTGATCATCACCGGCCTGGTGCTGCAGGCGGCCGGGCTGGGCTGGCTCGCGCTGGTCACCGCGCCCGGAGTGGCTTACTCCAGCTTCATCCTGCCGTTCGTGATCTCGGGCATCGGCATGGCACTGTTCTTCGTGCCGGTGGCCAACACCGTGCTCAGCTCGGTGCGGCCGGAGCAGGTGGGGATCGCGTCGGGGACCAACAATGCGATCAGGGAACTGGGCGGCGTATTCGGTATCGCGGTGCTCGCCTCGGTCTTCTCCTCGGCGGGCAGCTACACCTCGCCGGTGTCGTTCGCGCACGGGCTCGACGCGGCGGTCTGGGTCGGCGCCGGCGTGGTGGCCATCGCGGCGGTCGCCGCGGTGTTCATCCCGCGGCTGCGGCGCGGCGCGGCGCCCGCCCTGGTCGAGGCCGACTCGCTGGCCACCCCGGAGCTGGTGTCAGCCCGGTGAGCTAGCCGGCCGAGAGGCCCGGGCAAGATGACGAAGACTTCGGTGCGTCCCACTGCACCGAAGTCTTCGTCATCATCCATTGGTGCCGGGTGTGCCGGGTGTGCCGGGTGTGCCGGGTGTGCCGGGTGTGCCGGGTGTGCCGGGTGTGGCGGGTGTGGCGGGTGTGGCGGGTGTGGCGGGATGCGGCCCGGTCAGGGCGGCGAGATCCTCGGCGCGGTGCCGGCGCCGAAGGCCCAGCCCTGCACCGAGCCCGGGGGCGGGTTGTAGGTGCCGGCGCCGAGGGTGCTGTAGATCCACTTGCCGTGCGGCTTGGCGTGCCAGTACGACCAGTAGGCGGTGACCGGGGCTCCGTTGCACGGCTTGGGCAGGGCGTTGATCGTGCACACGAAGCCGGGCATCCGCGGCACGAACGTGTAGCTGAACCCCGCGCCGGTCAGCGCGGCCAGGCCGGTGGCCGGATTCTTCGGGTCGCAGGCGGTCTTCACCTTGCCGCCGAGCGCGGTGAAGTCGGCGACGACCGTCACGCCTGTCGTCCCGGTACACGCCGCCGCCGGCGCCCGCCCGGCCGCCGCCGGCGCGGCCGCCCTAGCCGGCGCCACCCCCGACCCCGCGGCGACCAGGCCGGCCGCGGCCGTCACGACCGTGCCGAGCAGCACGGACCCGCGCCTGGCCCCGGCCGCGAACCTCCGCCGCGCGCTCATGACGAGCATCCAAGGCGCGGGTCGCCCGATTGCGTGCCGGACGCGCTCAGCCAGGCCAGGCCGATGTCGGCGAGGCCCAGGGTGCCCTGGCCGGTGGCCCGGGTGGCCGTGCCCTGCTTGAAGCCGGTGGTGTCGAAGGCCAGCGCGCCGCGCTGCCCGAACCGGCCGGAGCAGCCGACCTGCACCCCGGCGAGGAACTGCCGGGCGAGCGCCGCGGGGTGCACCCAGCCCGCGGCGGCGAAAGCGTCCCCAGCTAGTCCCGTGCTGTTGGTGTTGGGCGCGGCGCCCGGCGTGCTGATGAACCCGCCGTCGGGCTGCTGCGCGCTCGCGAGCCAGGTCAGGCCCTGGTCCGCCGGGCCGAACTGCCCCGCGGCCAGCAGGGCCTGCACGTCCATCGCGGTCGAGTCAGGATCGCTGGTGCACGTCGCCTGAGCGAACTCCAGCGGGAAACCGCCGTCCGCGCACTGCGTCCCGGCCAGGAAACTCACCGCCGAGGCCGGAGCGCCGCCCAGCCGGGTCAGCGCGATGATGGCCAGGGACTGGCTGAACGCGTTGCTGAAGTCGCCGAACCTGGAGACGTCGGAGTAGCGGCCCGACGCCGTGAGCAGGCCGGCCAGCCGGGTCGGCAGGTTCACGCCGCCGAACGCCGCCGGGTCGACGCCGCGCACCTCGGCAGCCAGCAGCAGCTTGGCCGTCGCGCCCGCGAAGGACGAGGTGCTGCCGTTGCCGATGTAGCTGGCCAGGATGTGCGGCCGGGCCAGCCAGGCGATGGCCCGCGCGCCGTAGTCGTCGGCGGTGCCGGTCGCGGCGAACGCGAGGATCGAGTCGATGGTCAGCCCCTGGTCGGGGAACGTCGTGCCGTTGAAGGTGTCGGTGAAGTGGCTGCCGCCGGCCATCTGCCGGGCCAGCCAGCCGGCGGCGGCCTGGCCGAGATTCTGGGTGGGCGGGGACGAGGCGGAAGCCGGGGCCGACGCGGCGGCCGCGGCGGTAAGAGTCAGTGCGAGGGCGGGCAGGAGCACCGCGATGCGGGCTCGAAGACGGGTCATCAGGGGAGACCTTTCCGGTCCAGCCAGATGCCGGGACCGGACCGCACGCATGCAGGCCGGACTCCGGCCCGCGGACCACGACGGGCGGGGGAGCGAAGCTGCGACGATCACGGGTACTCGGGCTCGCCGGCGACCACAGGGGTCACCGGCACACCGTTGCGGGTCAGCGCCGGGCTCTCACCGGACTTCCCCCGCGATCTCGCCTATGCAGTTGGGCTGCTGAGGTCACTCTGCTGCGCCCCGGCGGAGCATGTCAATACGGGGTGCGGCCGCAACTCTGCGTGGCATTGACGGCAACGCGCCGTGTGTGGTCATATGAGTCCGATTCAGCGCATCAGGGGAAGCCGGTCAAATCCCGGCACTGACCCGCAGCCGTAGGCCCGCAGCTCACGCGGGCGAGTCGGACTACCTGGCTGAATTGCCGCACCGTCCAAGCGTCGTCGAGGTCTACGGCGCGGAACGTCGGGTTCCTCCGGAGGGTCCGGATAGCTCTGGGGTTTCGCGTCTTGCGCCGCTATCCCCGGGAGACCGCATGCCGCCCGCCGCCCGCAGCCGCATGCGCCCCCGCGTCCTTGCTCCCGCCCTGATCGCCCTGGCCGCCGCGGGGATCTCCCTCGCCCCCCCGGCCCCGCGCGCGTCGGCCGTTCCGGCCGCCCCGACGGCCAGCCCGAACCTGGTCCAGGGCAGCGCCTACCTGGCCGCGCCGGCCAACCTCATCGGCGGGCACTACTACGAGTCGTTCCCCCGCTTCGCCGACTTCGGGCTGACCCTCGACGGGTCGTTCGCGCTGGCCGCGACCGGCGACCAGGACTCCGCGCTGAAGGGAATCGTCACCTTCCTCGACACCGACGGCAAGGACCCGTCGGGGAACACGGTCAACGCCTGGACCGGCATCGGCACCAAGTTCGCCAGCGGCGGCTCGATCGGCAAGGAAGCGCTGCTCGCCGA
>DASXME010000042.1:0-21748 GCA_036495825.1 Streptosporangiaceae bacterium | reverse complement strand
GCCGGGTTACCTGGTTGCCAGCCCGGCAGCGGGTCGATGCAGTCGATCTGCCGGAACCCGCGGCATCCCTTCAGCATGACAGCCTGGGGGCGTGGGTGAGCGTTTCGTGCTGGTGCATTCGCCGGTGCTGGGGTCGGCCAGCTGGGCGCCGGCCGCGGCGGCGCTGGCGGATGCCGGTCACCAGGTCATCGTCCCCTCGCTGTCCGGTTTCGCCGACGAAGGGCCGCCGTACGCGCCGCGGCTAGTGCGGCGCGCCTGCGCCCAACTGCCCGACTTCGCCGCCGACCAGGTCGTGCTGGTCGTCCACTCCGGTGCCGGGGCGCTCGCCCCCTACCTGGCCGAGGCCATCCCCGCTCGCGGCATGACCGTGGTGTTCGCCGATGCCGGACTCCCGCCGAGGTCGGGGGCCGCGACGGTGACCGACACCGCGTTCCTGCCGTTCCTGCGCGACCTCGCCGACGACGGCATGGTCCGGCCGTGGCCGCAATGGTGGCCGGCCGATGTCATGTCGGGGTTGTTCCCCGGCGAGCGGGCTCAGCGGCAGGTGGCCGGCGAGGCCCGGTCGCTGCCGCTGGCGTTCTTCGGGGAGCAGTTGCCGCCGCTCCCCGAGGGGTGGCCGTCATGCCGGTGCGCCTACCTCAGGTTCTCCGAGGGCTACCTCGACCCGGCCCGGGAGGCGCGCGCCCGCGGCTGGCCGGTCAGGGAACTGCCCGGCGAGCACCTGCACATGCTCATCGAGCCCGCCGCCGTCGCCACCGCGATCGTCGATCTCGCCGCCGTCGCGGCCGTGCAACGGTGAGCCTGCGGGCGGGGACCAGGCGCCAGCCTCAGCGGGTCGGCCGGCCGAGCAGCTTCTGCAGGCTGCGGCGGTCGCGCTTGGTCGGCCTGCCCGCGCCGCGATCGCGGACCGCCACCGCGGCCGCCTCCTCGCGGGGCGGCGGGGGCGGGCTGTTGTCGATGTAGCACTCGGCGGCCACCGGCGCCCCGACGCGCTTGGTGATGACCCGCGCCACGACCACGATGCGCTCGCGTCCCTCCTGGCGCAGCCGCACTTCGTCGCCGGCCCGGACGGCATGTGCCGGCTTGACCCGCGCCCCGTTGATCCGGACGTGCCCGGCCCGGCAGGCGACCGACGCGGCCGACCGGGTCTTGACCAGACGCACCGACCAGATCCAGCTGTCCACCCGCCCTGTCTGGTCACCGGCCACACAGCCACTGTATTGCCTGCCCCTCAGGCGGCGGGCAGGCCGAAGAGCGGGCGGCACGCCTCGAAACCGTCGATCAGCACCTGGTCCGCGAGGCCGCCGGTCAGCCAGTCGGCGCGCAGCAGCCGCATGAACTGCATGACGTCGACGCGGCCTCCGTGGGCGTGCAGCGACTCCCCGTTGGGCCGGTACCCCAGGGCGCGGGAGACGCCCAGCGAGGCATGGTTGTCGTGCCAGGCGGAGGTGATGGCCGCCTGGGCCTCCAGCGGCCCGAAGGCCAGCGCGAGCACCGCGCTGCGCATCTGCTGGCCGTACCCGCGGCCGCGCGCCTCGGGGACCAGGAACGACGAGGTCTCCACCGTCCGCAGGATGGGAAAGTCCTCGCCCTCAAGCTCCTGGACGCCCAGGATCCGGTCAGCCGCGCAGACCACGAAGTTGAGCCGCCAGGCCAGCGGGCGCCAGGTGCCGTAGGCCTTCCAATAGCTCTGGTGGGAAACGGTCCCGCGGCTGACGCGCTGGTCGCCGGCCTCCCAGGCGGCCGCCGGATCCTGTTCCACGTCATCGGGCAGCAGGTCGGCGAGCGGGGCCAGGTCGGCCTCGGTCATCGGGCGCAGGGTCAGGCCGGCCACGGCCAGGCGCAGGTCGAACAGCGGCCAGTACCGGTAGGTCATGACGCCGACGCTAGGAGAGGCCACCCGCCCGCACAACGGATTTGCCGCTGTTGACTCCGGCCGAGGTATGTCGGTACATTACTTGAGTAATGAACCGAAGAACGGAAGAAGGAGCCGGGCTGTTGCGGGAGATGGCTGGCCTCGATGAGGGAGCACCGCTGTTCGTCCAGATCGCCGAGCGGCTGGCCGAAGACATCGCGGACGGCACCCTCGCGGAGGGCGAACGGGTGCCCTCGACCAACGAGATGGCCGCCTACTACCGGATCAACCCGGCCACCGCGGCGAAGGGGATCGGCATGCTGACCGACGACGGGCTGCTGGAGAAGCGCCGCGGCATCGGGATGTTCGTCGCGGCCGGCGCCCGCGCGCAGCTGCTGGCCGAGCGCCGCAAGCGGTTCGCCGACCGCTACATAGAGCCGCTGGTCGTGGAGGCCAGCCGGCTCGGGATTGACGCCGACGAGCTGGTCGCGCTGATCCGCGAATCCAGCTTCGCGCAGGAAGGCACCACGTTATGACGCCAGCGATCTCGGTGACCGGGCTGTCCCGCCGCTACCGCGGCCAGCTCGCCCTGGACAATGTGAGCTTCGACCTTGAGCCGGGTTCGATCACCGGGCTGCTCGGCCGCAACGGCGCGGGCAAGACCACGCTGCTGCGCATCCTGGACGGCCAGGAGTTCGCTTCGGGCGGCAGCGTGCGCGTGCTGGGCGCGCCCCCGGCAGAGAACGACGCGGTCCTGCGCCGGGTGGTGTTCGTCCGGGAGGACCAGATCTACCCGGACAGGAATTTCCGCGTCCGGCACGCGCTGCAGACAGCCTCCTGGTTCTACCCCGGCTGGGACGCCGAGCTGGCCGGGACGCTGATCGACGACTTCGGCCTGCCGGCCGACCGGCGGGTCACCAGGCTGTCGCGCGGGATGCGCTCGGCGCTGGGCATCGTGATCGGCCTGGCCGCCCGGGCCGAGGTGACGCTGTTCGACGAGCCGTACGCGGGACTGGACCCGGTCGCCCGCCAGCTGTTCTATGACCGGCTGCTGGCCAGCTACGCCGACTACCCGCGCACGGTGCTGCTCTCCACCCACCTGATCGACGAGGTCGCCGGCCTGCTGGAACAGGTGATCGTGCTCGACCGCGGCAAGGTCATGCTGGCGGCGGACGCCGACACCATGCGCGGCGCCGCGACCAGCATCAGCGGCCCCGCCATCGCGGTGGCGGAGTTCACCGCCGGGCGCACCGTCTGGAACCGGCGGCGGATCGGCTCGCAAGAATCCGCGGTGGTGGCCGGGCCGCTGAACGACGCCGACCGCACCCGTGCCCGCGTCCTGCGACTGCACCTGGAACCCCTGACCCTGCAGCAGGTCGTCGTCCACGCGGCCGGCGCGTCAGCGGCCAGCCCGCCCGACCCCCGCGCGCAGGAAAGGACGAGCGCATGAACTGGAGCACAGCGGTCAAGGTCGCCCGCTACCACCTGGCCGACCGGTTCACCTTTGTCGCGGCCCCCCTGCTCGTGCAGGCGTTCACCTTCGCGGTGAACTTGATGATCTTCGTCGGCGCCCCGGTCCCCGGCCCCGGCCGGGCCAGCTACTCGGGGGCGCTGGGCGCCATCTACGTCGCCTTCGCCGTCCTCGGGGCGCGGAGCATCTCCCGGCGGTTGCCGTTCGCGCTCGCGATCGGCGTGAGCCGGCGCTCCTTCTACGCCGGGACCGCGCTGCTGGCCGGCGCCCTGGCCGCGGTCGACGGGCTGATCCTGGCCCTGCTGCAGCCGGCCGAGTCGGCCACCGGCGGCTGGGGCCTGCGGCTGGACTTCTTCCGGGTGCCCTACCTGCTGGACGGGCCGTGGTACCTCACCTGGCTCACCTCGCTGGTGGGCCTGGCCCTGATGTTCGCCTGGGGCATGTGGTTCGGCCTGATCTTCCGGCGCTGGAACTGGGCCGGCCTGGCGGCCTTCGCTGCCGTCCAGATCGCCGCGCTGGGCGCCGGGCTGGGGATCGCCGCCCGGACCGATGCCTGGCACGGAGTCGGCCGCTTCTTCACCGACCTGACCATTGCCGGGCTGACCGGCGCGCTCGCTGTACTCGCGGTGGCGATGCTGGCCGGCGGCTACACCACCATCCGCCGCCTCGCCATCTGATCCGAACCGGCTGATCCGAATCGTCTGATCCGAGCGAAGGTGCCGTGCGATGTCAATCAAGCGCAGTGCAGCGGCCAGCGTGACCCTGCTGCTCGCCGCGAGCCTCGCGGTCGGCGGCTGCGGGACCGGCGGCACATCGGGCGCGACGGGCTGCGTCGCCAAGCACCCGGCCGCGAGCCAGGCCAGCAGCGCGCCGGCCGGCTCGCCTGGCCCGGCGGCCGGGGCGGCCGCGGCGGCCTGGACGCTGCCGGGCGGCAACCTGCAGAACACCAGGGACGTCGCCAGCTCGATCAGCAGCTCGAACGTCGCGACGCTGGGAGTGGCATGGTGCGTGCCGGTCGAATCGACCGGGGCGTCCCGCGCCGCCGGGCTCAGCGACGGCTACGCGACGACGCCGGTCGTGGTCAACGGCGTGGTGTACACCCAAGACCTGGAGTCGAACGTGATGGCGATCAGGCTCGCCACCGGCAAGGTCTTGTGGACGCACGACTACAGCTCGCCGAACGGCGGCCCGGACGGCGTCAACGTGGTCAGCGGCGTGGTCTACGCGACGACGGACCGCGCCGCGGTCGCCCTGTCCGCGGCCACCGGGAAGCAGCTATGGAGCCGGACGCTGATCCGCAACAAGCACGAGGGCATCGACATGGCGCCCGGCTACGACCACGGCACCGTGTACGTATCGACCGTGCCGGTCAACCCGACCGTCGGCCAGTACCTCGGCGGGGCCAAGGGGGTGCTGTGGGCACTGAACGCCCGCACCGGCGCGCCGCAGTGGTCCTGGGATGAGGTGCAGAACCTGTGGGGGAACCCGTCGGTCAACTCCGGCGGCGGCCTGTGGGATCCGCCCTCGTTCGACAGCGCGGGCAACATCTACATCGGCGTGTCCAACCCCGGCCCGATCGGCCAGACCGGATGGCCCCGCGGCTACCCGTGGGGGACGAGCAGGCCGGGCCCTGACCTGTACACCGACTCGGTGGTCAAGCTGAGCCCCCGCGGCAAGCTGCTGTGGTACTACCAGCTCACCCCGCATGACCTCTACGACTGGGACCTGCAGAACTCGCCGGTGCTCACCACCGCTCACGGGCAGCCGGTGGTCATCGACGGCGGCAAGGCCGGCATCCTGATCGAGCTCAGCGCGCAGACCGGCAAGCTGCTGTGGCAGCGTCCGGTCGGCGTGCACAGCGGTCACGAGAACGACGGGCTGCACACCGAACACGCCACGCCTACCTCGCACATCGACCTCCCGGCCGAGTTCACCCTCGAGCCCGGCGTATTCGGCGGCGTCGAGTCGCAGCTGGCGACCAACGGGTCAACGACGTTCGCCGCCGTCAACAACCTCGGGGTGCCGCTGTCGGTCAAGGGCGTGACCGAGTCATCCAAGGCATTCCTCGCCTCTATCGGCACAGCCACCGGCGAGATGGTCGCGGTCAACCAGGACACCGGGAAGATCGAATGGGACGACAAGCTCCCGTCCACGCCCTACGGCGCCGCCGCCGTCACCGGCAACGTCGTGCTCACCACGACCTACAGCGGCGACCTGTACGCCTTCAACGCCACCACCGGCGCGGTCCTGCTCAAGACACCGATGTCCGCCGCGACCAACGCCCCGGTCGCCATCGACGGTGACTACGTCATCGCCGGCGCCGGAACGCCGCTAGTGAAGAACCAGCCAGCGCTGATCATCGCCTACAAGCTCGGTGCCGACGGCAAGCTCCCCGACACCGTGCGCTGACCGGTCTGCGGGCCCGCACCGGGCTAGCTCGCCCGGATCTGCTCGCGCACGGCGGCGGTGACCTGCTCGGCGCGCCTGATGATGTCGTCCGCCTTGCCGGTCTCGGAGATCATGTCCAGGCTGGTCTGCTCGTCGGCGATGCTGGACAGGCTGATCTCGACGTTCAGCCGGGCGGTCGCCACCGCGGCCCGGGCCGCCTCAGCCGCGGCGGCCACGTCAGCGATCACGTTGCGGTTCCCGATCGTGGCCAGCGCCTCGGCCAGATCCACCACCATCGCGGCGACACTGATGACCCTGGCCTGCGGCCAGGCGCTGTTGACCAGCGCCTGGCCGATGGCCGAGGACCGGGCGGACTTCTCCTCGCCGGTCGTCTCGGGGAGCCTGAACGCGTCTGCCAGCGCGAGGAACGCGTCCTCGTCCGCCTCGGCCAGGCGCAGCGCGATGCCGCGCAGCGCATCGACCTCGGTGATGACCCGGCTGATCATCACCTGATGCTCGGCGTACTTCGGGCCGGTGGTGTAGCGCGCGACCTGCCCGAGCAACGCCGCGCCCTGCGCGGCGTGCAGGGCCGCGGTGGCCCCCGCGGCCGGTGCCGGAACGCGATCCGCGAGCCGATCGAGGAAGTCGCCGATCTTCTCGTCGCTGATGGGCATCCGGCCTCCGAGGGTTCGTGCGGGACGTTAGGGGAGCGCGAGGATCCTCCCACGAGGCGGGGCGCTTCCCGCCGTGATCGGCGGCTGCAGACGTTCCCGCGGGAACGCCCGGCGCAATTGCGTGGGACGTTTCCGCGGGAACGTTGGTGGCGCTGGGACTGGGGTTATCCTGGCCCAGTGCTGGACTTGAGCAAGATCGATCTCGGTGAGATCGCCACTGCGCTGAGCGACCAGGTCAGCTACGAGCATCAGTGGCTGATCGACCCGGAGACCGGGGAGATCGCGATCTGGACGTCAGACACCGGCATCGACGGCCACAACCGCGTCGACCTCGACGACCTGGACCTGCTCTTCATCCATCCGCTGCCGTCCTACGTGTGGTACCAGGACATGGCTGACTTCGCCGAACTGATCACCGACGAGCGCGCCGGGCGGAGGCTGGCGCGGGCCATCGAGGGCAAGGGCGCCTTCCGCCGGTTCAGGGACGAGCTGCACGAGGAATATCCCGGCCTGCTGCCCGCCTGGTACGCATTCCGCGACGCCCGGGCCATCCGCCGCGCCGTCGAATGGCTCGCCGAGAACTCGCTCATCGACGACAGCGCAGCCGCAAGCTTCCTGGCCGACCACCCAGATCCAGAGCTGCCCTGATTCCCGGTGATCCGCCGATGATGCCACGGCGGTCGATGGCGCATGGACCGCCATCAGAGGGTGTCGATGTGCCGTTGACCGCCTTACCGAACTTCCCGCCGGACCGCCGCCGGGCCGAAAACAGCGCGCCGAAGCCGGGGAAGGCGACGCGTGGCGGCGTTCCCGCGGGAACGCCCGGCGCAATTGCGTGAGACGCTCCCGCGGGAACGTTAGCTGGCGAGCCCCGATGGCCGCAGCGTCAGGCCGAGACCAGGTCGCACACGAAGATCAGGGTTTCGCCCGGGGCGATGGCGCGGCCGGCGCCCCGGTCGCCGTAGGCCAGGTGGGCCGGGATGATCAGCTGGCGGCGGCCGCCGACCTTCATCCCCTGGATGCCCTGGTCCCAGCCGGCGATGACCCGGCCGGCGCCGAGCTGGAACGACAGCGGCTCGCCCCGGTTCCAGCTGGCGTCGAACTCCTCGCCGTTGGAGAACGCGACCCCGACGTAGTGAACCTCGACCGTGTCGCCGGCCTTCGCGACGGCGCCGTCGCCTTCCCAGATGTCGGTGATCTCCAGGCTGGCCGGCGGCTCGCCGCCGGGGAAGTCAACCTCAGGCTTGTCGGTGTTCATGCTCATGCCTCCGTACGTCCGCTGCGACGGGGACACACGCTACCAAGTCCGGGGGAGTCAGCCGGCCGTCGCGGTGAGCGCCGCCAGGATTTCGGCCGGCTCGGAGCGGGTCGTGTAGTTGGGGTGGACGTCGATCCAGCGGATCGTGCCGTCGGCGTCTACCACGACGATCGTGGGCATCGGCAGGTTGTCCGTGCCATCGGCGTTTCCCGCGGCGACGTCCACGCCCAGGGCGTGCTGGGCGCTGCGGGTGCCGTCGGTGGGGGCGGTGAGGATGCCCAGCTTCGCCGCGATCTGGTTGCCGGGGTCGGACAGCACGGTGAAGGTGAGCTCGTTGGTCTCGGCCATGGACAGCGACCCGTCCGGCCGCTGCGGGCTGATCGCGATCAACGGCACGCCGCGGGCGGTCAGGGCGGGGACGAGCTGCTGCTGGTAGGCGCGCAGCGCGAGGTTGCAGTAGGGGCACCAGGCGCCGCGGTAGAACACGACGACGGCGAGTCGGCCGCCGCTGGCCTGCGCCAGGGTCGTCGGCTCGCCGTGCACGTCGAGCAGCTGCCCGTCCGGCATGGGCGCCCCGGCCGCGGCGACCCCGTCCGGCTGCCCGGCCGCGTCCAGCGCGGCCTGCTCAGCGCCGAATGCCGCTAGCACATCGGCCGGAATCTGGCTCGCGACGCCGGCATGAAACACGGCGACTTGATCGGCAATGGTCTGGTCGGTGGCAGTCACGCGAGGTCCCTCCCGGGAATTGGAGTATCTGGTCCATTCTTAGCGAGAACAAAATGGAGTGTCAACTCCAAAATTTATTCCGAACGGTTCCACCCCACTCCGCCGCGCCCCCGCCGGCCGAACGCGACTCAAGCGACAGCGTCTTTCAGGCGCGGGCGAGAGTACGCAGGTGGGCGAGCGCGGTGTCGAGGGCGACTTCCAGTGCCCTGGTGTCACGTCGCGCCTGGCTGAGCAGCAGGCCACCCTGCACGGCGGCGAGCAGCGCCAGCGCGAGCTGGTCCGGGTCGGCCGCGGGGGATAGCTCGCCGCGGTCCCGCATGGCCGTCAGGCCGTCGCGCAGCAGCCCCTCCCACTGCCCGAGCGAGGCGGCGAGCTCGGCGCGGGCCTGCGGGTCGGTCTCGGCGAGATCGCTGACCAGGGTGCCGAGCGGGCAGCCCCCGGCGCCGCCGCGCTGGCGCTGGAAGTCCACCACGAAGTCCCGCCACCGCTCCAGCGCGGCGAAGCTGTCCAGCGGGCCGGCCGCCTGGCGCTGGGTGCACAGCACCTGGTCGGTCATGTGCTCGATGACCGCGTGGACCAGCGCCTTCTTGTCGCCGAAGTAGTGGTATAGCTGCGACGCGCTGACCCGCGCCTCGGACTGGATGTCCTCGACGGTCGTCCGGGCGACGCCGCGCTCGAGCATCAGCTGCGCGGCGACCTCCACGATCCGCCCCCTGGTGGCCCGCCCCTTGGCCGTGAGATTGCCGCCGCGGGCGGCCGCCGTCGCCGTGTCCTGCCCGGTAGCCATCCCGCCAGCCTACGGCTTTTGGAGCTAGCGCTCCATTCCCGCGGCCGGCCGCGCGATCGTCACACTGGGAGGCGCGCTCGACGTGACCAATAAGATGCCCCACAGGTCGAGCGGTTCGGCCCGTGATCCTGAAGGGAGGCCGATGAGCCCGCGGACTGTGATTACCTTCTCCGCACCATCGGAGCAACGGCGAGCGATCGCGGCCATCTTGGAACCGTTCGGGAAAATCGCCTTTCTCGCCGACGCGGGAGAGGATCCCGGCGCGCGGGCGGCCATGCTGGAATCCGCCGAGGCGCTGATCGTCGGGCATCCCGGCCGCGAGCTCACCGCGGCCGACCGCGCGTCGCTCGGCCGGGTCGGGCTGATCCAGCTGGTCAGCGCGGGCGCCGATCACGTCGACTTCGCGGCGCTGCCGCCGGCCGCCGTGGTGGCCGGCAACGTGGGCGCGTTCGCCGACCCGATCGCCGAGCACGTGCTGGCCATGACGCTGGCGCTGGCCAAGCGGCTGGCCCGCGGGCACGCGATGCTGGCGGCCGGGTCGTTCGATGAGCTGGACACGCTGCGGCTGCGCGGCGGGACGGCCGGGATCGTCGGCTACGGCGGCATCGGCCGCGCGTCCGCGCGGCTGCTGCGCGCGCTCGGCATGAGCATCTACGCGGTCAACACCACCGGCCGGGCCGACGAGCACGCGGACCGGGCCGGCACGCTGGCCGACCTGCCCGGCGTGCTCGCGCAGGCCGACGTGCTCGTGCTGGCGCTGCCGCTGACCCTGGCTACCCGCGGCCTGATCGGCGCGGCCGAGCTCGGCCTGATGAAGTCCCGCGCGATCCTGGTCAACGTGGCCAGGGGCGCGATCGTCGAACAGGACGCGCTGTTCGCGCACCTGCGGGCGCACCCGGAGTTCTGCGCCGGGATCGATACCTGGTGGGACGAGCCGAGGCACGGCGAGCCGTTCCGGCCGCGGCTGCCGTTCCTCAGCCTGCCGAACGTGCTCGGCTCACCGCACAATTCCGGCGACGTGCCGGGCATCGTCGTCGAATCGCTGGCCACCGCGGCCCGCAACGTCGCCGCGTTCCTGCGCGGCGACCCGCCGCGCGGCGTGCAGGATCCGGCCGACTACGCGGCTCAGCCCACGTAGACCTTGACCGCGGCGGTCAGTTCGGCGAGCGCGGCCTTGGCGTCGGCGAAGTACATGCTGGTCTTGGGGTCGGTGTACAGCTCGTTGTCGATGCCGGCGTAGCCGCTGCCCATCGACCGCTTGATCACGATGATGCTCTTGGCCTGATCGACGTCGAGGATCGGCATGCCGGAGATGGCCGTGCCCGGCCTGCGGGCCGCGGGGTTGGTCACGTCGTTGGCCCCGACCACGAGGGCCACGTCGGCCCGGGCGAACTCAGGGTTGATCTCCTCCATCTCCTTGAGCTGCGGGTAAGGCACGTTCGCCTCGGCGAGCAGCACGTTCATGTGCCCGGGCATCCGGCCGGCCACCGGGTGGATGGCGTAGCTGACATCCACGCCGCGCTCCTCCAGCAGGCCGGCCAGCTCGGCCACCTCGTGCTGGGCCTGCGCGGCGGCGAGCCCGTAGCCGGGGACGATGATGACCCGTGCGGCGTAGGCGAGCTGGATCGCCGCGTCGTCCCCGCTGATCGAGCGCACCTCGGCGCCGCCGGGGCCGACGGCGGCTACCGCGCTGTCTCCGGTGCCGAATCCGCCCACGATGATGTTGGCCAGCGACCGGTTCATCGCGTCGGCCATCAGCTTGGTCAGGATGCCGCCGGACGCGCCGACCAGGGCGCCCGCGATGATCAGCGCGTCGTTCCCGATCACGAAGCCGGCCATCGCCACCGCCGTGCCGGTGAACGCGTTCAGCAGCGAGATCACCACCGGCATGTCCGCGCCGCCGATCGGCAGCACCATCGTCACCCCGAACGCCAGCGCCGCGATGATCACCACGATCAGCCCGGCCGTGCTCGGGGTGGAGATCAGGAACGCCGACACGCCGACCGCCACCAGCGCGATAGCGACGTTGACCAGGCGGGAGCCGGGGAACGAGATCGGCTGGCCGGGAATCGTGCCCTGCAGCTTGCCGGCCGCGATGATCGATCCGGAGAACGTCACCGCGCCGATGATCACGTCGAGCAGCGTGGTGACCGTGGTGGACTCGGGCACGCCGTGCACCGCGTTCACCAGGCCGGTGTAGTCGTGGATCCCGACCAGCGCCGCGGCCCCGCCGCCGACGGCGTTGAAGATGCTGACCAGCTGCGGCATCGCGGTCATCTGCACGGTCCGCGCCGAGTACAGCCCGGCGGCCGCGCCCATCAGCGCGCCCGCGCTCAGCACGATCCAGCCGGTCGCGCTGACCGTGCCGTCGTGGATGATCAGCGCGAACGTGGCCGCCACCGCGGCGGCCATCCCGCCGCCGGAGACTGCGTTGCCCTGCCGCGCCGTCGCCGGGGTGTTCATCAGGTGCAGGCCCATGACGAACGAGGCGGCCGAGGCCAGGTAGATAAGCTGGATAACGGTTCCGAACGGGGTCATGAGACTCCTTCACCCGGCCGCGGGGCGTCCTGCGCGGTGACGGCCGGGGCGACAGGCGCGGCTGGTACCGTCCGCCGCCGGAACATCTTCAGCATCCGCCCGGTCACGACGTACCCGCCGACCACGTTCATCGCCGCGAAGAACGCCGCCACGAAGGCCAGGATGTAGCCCACCGGGTTGTTCGCGGTGACCGCGATCAGCATCGCGCCGGCCAGCACGATGCCGTGGATCGAGTTGGCCGCCGACATCAGCGGCGTGTGCAGGGTGGCCGGGACCTTGCTGATCACCTCGATGCCGACCAGCAGGCTCAGCACGAAGATGGTCAGGTCAGTCAGCAGTCCGCTAGGCACCGGCGTCACCTTCTGTGTCGTTGAGGGCCGCGGTCGCGGGGTGGATCACCCGGCCGCCGTGCGTGATGACCACGCCGGCCTGGATCTCGTCCGCGGGGTCGATCGCGAGGCTGCCCTCGCTGGTCATGTGCAGCAGCAGGGCGGTCATGTTCCGCGAGTAGGCCGCGGACGCCGCGGTGGGCACGGTCGCGGGCAGGTTGTCCGCGCCGATCACCGTGACCCCGTTCTCGGTCACGATCTGCTCGCCGGCCGCCGAGCCGGCCACGTTGCCGCCCAGCGCGCTGGCGGCCATGTCCACGATCACCGAGCCGGCCATCATGGCCTTCACCGTGTCCTCGGTCACCAGCAGCGGGGGCCTGCGGCCCGGCACCTGGGCGGTGGTGATCACCACGTCCTGGACGGCGATGTGGCTGCTGAGCTCGGCCTGCTGGGCGCGCCGCTCCTCGTCGGTGAGCTCGCGGGCGTAGCCGCCCTCGCCCGCGGCCGAGGCGACCGCCTTGAGCTCGAGGAACGTCGCGCCGAGCGATTCGACCTCGGACTTGGAGGTGGGCCTGATGTCGTACCCGGTGACCACCGCGCCGAGCCTGCGCGCGGTGCCGATCGCTTGCAGGCCGGCCACCCCGGTGCCGAGCACGAGCAGCCGGGCCGGGCGCGCGGTGCCCGCCGCCGTGATCAGCAGCGGGAAGAACCGGCCGAACGCGGCGGCCGCGACGAGCACGGCCTTATACCCCGCGACGTTCGACTGCGAGGTGAGCGCGTCCATCTGCTGGGCGCGGGACAGCGTGCGCGGCAGGCCGTCCAGGCTGACCGCGGTCACCCCCTGGCGGGCCAGCCGGCCGGCCAGCTCCGGGTCGGTCAGCGGGGCCAGCATGCCGAACACCGCCTGGCCGGCCCGCAGCTGCGGCAGCAGGCCGGGGTCGGGCTTGCCGACGGTCACGATCGCGTCGGCGGCGGCGAGCAACTCGTCCCTGGACACGATCGTCGCCCCGGCTTCGGCGTAGGCGCTGTCAGGAAACCAGGCACCGTCACCCGCACCCGACTGCACCAGCACCTCGACGCCGGCCGGGGCGAGCCTGCCGACCGCGTCGGGGGCCAGCGCCACCCGGCGTTCGCCCGGAGCGACTTCCTTGACGACAGCGACCTTCATCGGCGCGACCTCGCAGTGCCCTCTTGGTCTGGGAGCTATTAGTCATGGCCCCGTTTGTCAGGGGCCTGTTGACCCTATACATCATGCCGTCGATCGGAAAGAGCACCGTCGGCGGCCCGGGCAGGCGGGCGGCCGGGGTGGGCGGTCGGCTGGGCGGCCAGATAATGGGTGGCGCGGTGGGCCGGGCCGGGCTTTCCTTGACAGATGCGCATTGAGCGGTTCGATCCGGCGGCGGACGCCGCGAAGGTCCAGGCCTGCTACGAGATGTACGCCGCGTGTCACCCGGTGGACGAGCCTGGCGGCCCGGTCATGACGGCGCCGGTCTTCGCCGGCTGGTTCAGCCGGGGCTGGGACGGCTCCCCCCGCGAGGCGGGGCTGGCGGTCGGGGACGACGGCACCTGCGTGGGCTGCTACCTGCTGGAGCTGCCCGACCGGGAGAACAAGCACCTGGGCTATCTGGCCATGTACGTCCCGCCTGGCCAGCGGCGCCACGGCCACGGAAGCGCGCTGCTGCGGTACGCCGCCGGCCGGGCGGCCGGCCACGGCCGCGCCCTGCTGACCAGCGAGACGCGGATCGGCTCGGACGGCTGGGCCTTCGCCTCGGCGGCGGGCGCGCGCGCCGAGCTGGTCGAGGTCAGGCGGGTACTCGAGCTGGCCGACATCCCGGCCGCCCGGCGGGCCGAGCTGCGGCGCGCGGCGGAGAAGGCGGCCGGCGGCTACTCGCTGATCCGCTGGCAGGGCCCGACCCCCGACGAGTACCTGGACCAGGTGGCGATGGTGCTGTCCGCCATGGCCGACGCGCCGCACAGCCCCGGCCATGAACCGCACCAGAACGACGCCGAGCGGGTCAGGAGCGGCGAGAGCCGCGACCGGGAGCAGGGCATCCGCCGCTACTCGGTGGCGGCCAGGTGCGACCGGACCGGCGAGCTGGCCGGCATGACCCAGCTGGGCGTGGAGTCGGCGAGCCCGCAGTGGGGGTACCAGTTCTTCACCGCGGTCGCCAGGGCGCACCGGGGCCACCGGCTCGGCCTGTGGGTCAAGGTGGACATGCTCGACATGCTGGCCGATGCCGAGCCGGACATGCGCCGCATCCATACCGGCAACGCCGACCTCAACGCGCACATGATCGCCATCAACACCGAGCTCGGGTTCAGGGTCCTGCACGAGTGGCAGACCTGGCACCTCGACGTGCCAGCGGAAACGTCCGCCGACAGTAGGCCCAGCCCCCCTAGGAACTAGGCACGGCCCCATGGCGGGAGGTGCCCCGCGGGGTCCACGATGGGCGTTATGTGGATCCTGATGAAACTCGCGTGGAAGACGCTGGCCAGGGTGATGCGGCGATTCGGCTGGGGTTCGCTCCTCGTGCCGTTGGCCGCGATGAGCATGGCGCTGTTTGGCCTGCACCTGTGGACGATCGCGACGGTCGCCTTCGCGCTGAGCCTGGCGGTGTGGCGGCCGGTGGTGGCGGCCGCACTGGTGCCGCTCGCGATGGTGGTGGCCGGCGCGACGGGACTGGTGGTCGCCTCGGGCGTGCCGGGATCCCCGGTCAGCTGGATCGTCAGCTCCTCCTCGCAGGCGGTGAAGCCTACGCCGGCTCCGGGGTTCTGGACGGTGGACAATGGCCAGACCGTCATGCCGCTCCAGATGTCGGTCGGCCCGGGCGGCATGGTGGCCGCCAACGTCCCCGGGCAGGTCGTAGCCGTGCCGCCGGGCACGTTCGCCTACCTGCCCCCCCAGGGGCACGGGCAGCCGCCCCGGTTCCGGTCCCTTCCCATCAACGCCCGCAAGCTCGCCATCGACCGCCAGCGCGTCGGGCCGCCGCGCGGCTTCCGGAAGGTCGTCTACACCCGGCGGGGGCCGGTCATGTCCCCGGCCGGCTGGTGGCACGGCCGGCTGCTCGTCCCGCTGGCGCTGATCCTGCTCACCCTCGGCCTCTGGCTCGCCCCGCGCACGATGGTCAGCCTGGTCGAGCGGTCGGCTGAGCTGGTGCAGCGGCTGCGGAACCACATGCGGGAGAACCGCTGGGGCGTTCTCCTCGTTCCTGTCGCGCTGATCGGCCTGACGGTATTCGGCGTCCGGCCGTGGACGGTCGGGCTTGTCGTCGCGGCGGTGATCGTCGTGATCAAGTGGCCACGGGTAGCCGCCGACCTGGTACCGGTGGCGCTGGCCATCTTCGCCCTGTACGGGTTTGATATCGCGGCGAGGTGGCAGGCGGTGTCGGCGGCTGCGTTCGTCGGTCCCGGCGGGCCGCCCTTCGCTAATCTGGCGCAAGTCATGAACCCGGTGCAGTACGGAGCGGTCCTGGTCGACAGTCGGCAGATGGCGCTGCTGGCCGGGGCGGAGGCCAGCGTATTCCTGGCCCTCGGCGCCTGGCTGGTACCCAGGACGATCGGCGCGCACACGCGGTCCATGTTCGTCGCCGACCCCGACCCGGCGCTGGCCGGGCAGGTGGCGCGGCTGACCGAATCGCGCGGCCACGCCATCGACGCGGCCACCTCCGAGCTGCGCCGGATCGAGCGGGATCTGCACGACGGGGCGCAGGCCCGGCTGGTCGCGCTGGGCATGAACCTGCGGGCGGTGGAGCGCATGCTGCCGGCCAGCCCGCACGCCGCGATGGCGCTGGTCAGCGAGGCGCGGGAGACCTCGCTGCGCGCGCTGAACGACCTGCGCAACCTGGTCCGCGGCATCTACCCGCCGGTCCTGGCCGACCGCGGCCTGGGCCACGCCGTCGAGGCACTCGCCCTGGACACCTCGCTGCCGATCGAGCTGGACATCAACCTGCCGGGCCGGCTGACCGTGCCGGTCGAGTCGGCCTGCTACTTCGCGGTGGCCGAGGCGCTGGCCAACGCGGTGAAGCATTCGGGCGCGCACCGGGTGCACATCCGTATCCAGCACAGTGCTAGCCCCGTGCTGGCTAGCCCGCACGGGGCTAGCTTCCCCGGTGGTACCGGGCACGGGCCCGGCATGCTGCGGATCGAGGTGGCCGACGACGGGATCGGCGGCGCGGACCCGGCCCGCGGCACCGGGCTGGCCGGCGTGGAGCGGCGGCTCGGCACGTTCGACGGTATCCTCGCCGTCAGCAGCCCGCCCGGCGGGCCTACCATGATCGCCATGGAGGTACCGTGCGCGTTGTCGTCGCCGAAGACCTGTTCCTGCTGAGGGACGGTCTGACCCGGCTGCTGGCCGCGCACGAATTCGAGATCGCAGCGGCGGTGGACACCGCTCCCCGCCTGCTGGCCGCCCTGCTGGAGCAGCGTCCTGACGTCGCGGTGGTGGACGTCAGGATGCCGCCCGGCTTCGCCGATGACGGGCTGCAGGCGGCACTGGCCGCGCGCCGGCAGGTCCCTGGCCTGCCGGTGCTGCTGCTCTCGCAGTACGTCGAGCAGCTGTACGCCCGCGAGATGCTGGCCGACCAGGCCGGCGCGGTCGGCTACCTGCTCAAGGACCGGGTGTTCAACGACGATCAGTTCGTCGACGCGGTCCGCACCGTGGCCGGCGGCGGCACCGTGATGGACCCCGAGGTCGTGACCAAGCTGCTCGGCCGCCGGTCGCACGACGAGCCGATCACCCGGCTGTCCCCGCGCGAGCTCGAGGTGCTCGAGCTGATGGCCGAAGGGCGCTCCAACGCGGCGGTCGCGCAGCGGCTGTTCATCACCGAAAAGGCCGTCGGCAAGCACACGACCAGCATCTTCACCAAGCTCGGGCTGACCCCCTCGGAGGACGACAACCGTCGCGTGCTGGCCGTCCTGGCCTACCTGAACGCCTGATCGGAGTGCGCATCGCGGAGTTCGACCCGGCGACGGACGCAGGAAAGGTCCTGGCCTGCTACCAGATCTACGCGGCCGGCAAGCCTATGGATGACCCGCACGGGCCGCTGCTGACGCTGCCGTTCTTCGCCGGCTGGTTCCGGGCCGGCTGGGCGGGCCATCCGCGCCAGACCGTCGCGGCCTGCAGCGCGGAAGGGGCCTACCTGCTGGAGCTGCCCGGTGACGCGAACGCGCACCTCGGCGAGCTGACGATCCTGGTCGAGCCCGGCCAGCGGCGGCGCGGCCGGGGCGCCGAACTGCTGCGGCACGCGGCCCAGCGCGCCCGCGATCACGGCCGCACCCTGCTGTGGGGCGAGACCCGCGGCGGCTCGGCCGGCTCGGCGTTCGCCGCCGCGATGGGCGCCCGCGCCGAGCTGGTCGAGGTCAGGCGGGTACTCGAGCTGGACGGCATCCCGGCCGGTCAGCTCGCCCGGCTGCACGGCCAGGCCGAGGCGGCGGCCGGCGGCTACTCGCTGATCCGCTGGACCGGCCCGGTGCCCGCCGAGCACCTGGACCAGGTGGTCGCGGTCAAGGCGGCCATGGCCGACGCGCCGCGCAATCCGGGCGAGGAGGTGCTGCGCACCGACGCCGCGCGGATCCGGCGGAACGAGCAGCACGCCGCCGCGCAGGGCCTGCGCCGCTACAGCGTGGCCGCCCGGTGCGACCGGGCCGGCGAGCTGGCCGGCCTGACCCAGGTGGACGTGGACCCGGGCAACCTCGCGTGGGCCTTCCAGCTGGACACCGCGGTGACCAGGGCGCACCGCGGCCGCCGGCTCGGGCTGCTGATGAAGACGGCCATGCTGGACTGGCTGGCCAGCGCGGAACCTGCCGTCCGCCGGATCCAGACCGGGAACGCCGACTCCAACCGGCACATGATCGCCGTCAACGCCGCGCTCGGCTACCAGATACTCGACACCTGGCAATCCTGGGAGCTAGACGTAGCCGCCATCCTCGCCTCCCTGAGCTAGCCGCCCCTCCGGCTCCCGGGAGCTCCAACTCTTGATCGTTTCGACTTTGCATGCGTTCTGACGGTTTCGTGACCTAGTTTGCCCCGGTCTGTGGTCACGGAACGCATGCAGAGTCGCGTCGGCGTCTCACTATCCGGACGCTTGGCCGACGCGGCGGAGCAGCTCGGTGATCTTCTCGCCGGCCCGGCTGACGACCTGGGCGTGCAGCCGGCCGGGGGAGCGGGTGAGCCGCTCGATCGGGCCGGACACCGACACCGCGGCCACCACCCGGCCGCCCGCGCCGCGCACCGGCGCCGACACCGAGGCGACGCCGGCCTCGCGTTCCGCGACGCTGGCCGCCCAGCCTCGCCGCCGCACCTGGGCCAGCGTGGCGGCGGTGAACTTGGCGTCAGGCAGCGTGCGGGCCTGCTCCGGCTCCTCCCAGGCCAGCAGCACCTGGGCGGCCGACCCGGCGGTCATCGGCAGCGCCGCGCCGACCGGCACCGTGTCTCGCAGCCCGGTCGCCCGCTCGGCCGCCGCCACGCAGATCCTGGTGTCGGCCTGCCTGCGGTAGAGCTGCGCGCTTTCGCCGGTCACGTCCCTGAGCTGGTTGAGCACCGGCTGCGCCACGGCGAGCAGCCGGTCCTCGCCGGCCGCCGCCGCGAGCTCGGCGATCCGCGGGCCGAGCACGAACCGGCCGCGGGCGTCGCGGCCGACCAGCCGGTGGCGCTCCAGGGCGACCGCGATCCGGTGCGTGGTCGGCCGGGCCAGGCCGGTGGCGGTCACCAGCTGAGCCAGCGACGCCGGCCCCGATTCCAGCGCGTTCAGCACGCAGACCGTCTTGTCGAGGACGCCGACTCCGCTAGAGTTGTCCATGTACCGATATTGGCGTCTCAAGATACGAGACGCAAGCGATGAGACGAAAGTTTCTGGCCCGGCTGAGAGGGGCGCGATCATGAGCAGGACGCTGGCCGAGAAGATCTGGGACTCGCACGTCGCCCACGGGGCGGCGGGGGAGCCCGACCTGCTCTACATCGACCTGCACCTCGTGCACGAGGTGACCAGCCCGCAGGCCTTCGACGGCCTCCGGCTGGCCAGCCGCAAGGTCAGGCGGCCGGACCTGACCATCGCCACCGAGGATCACAACGTGCCGACCACCGGGATCACCGGCCCGGGCATGCCGCTCGACGGCCCGGGCAGCCCGGTCACTGACCCGGTGTCGCGGACCCAGGTCGAGACGCTGCGCAAGAACTGTGCCGAGTTCGGCGTCAGGCTCTACCCGATGGGCGACGCCGGTCAGGGGATCGTGCACGTGATCGGCCCGCAGCTCGGGCTGAGCCAGCCGGGCATGACGATCGTCTGCGGCGACTCGCACACCAGCACGCACGGCGCGCTCGGCGCGCTGGCGTTTGGCATCGGCACCAGCGAGGTCGAGCACGTGCTGGCCACCCAGACGCTGCCGCAGCAGCGGCCTGGCATGATGGCGGTCACCGTCAACGGCGCGCTGCCCTACGGCGTCAGCGCCAAGGACCTGATCCTCGCGATCGTGGCCAGGATCGGCACCGGCGGCGGCCAGGGCTACGTGATCGAGTACCGCGGCGAGGCCATCAGGGGGCTGTCCATGGAGGGCCGCCTGACCGTGTGCAACATGTCCATCGAGGCCGGCGCGCGGGCCGGCCTGATCGCGCCGGACGACACGACGTTCGGCTACCTGGAGGGACGGCCGCACGCGCCGCGGGGGGCCGCCTGGGAGGCGGCACTCGATCACTGGCGGTCGCTGGCGACCGACCCCGGCGCCTCGTTCGGCCGCGAGGTCGTGCTCGACGCCGCGGCGCTCACCCCGTACGTGACCTGGGGCACCAACCCAGGGCAGGCGGCGCCGCTGGCGTCGGTGGTGCCCGACCCCGGCTCGATCAGCGATGCCGGCGACCGGGCCGCGGCCGAGCGCGCGCTCGCGTACATGGATCTCGCGCCGGGCACGCCGCTGGCCGACATCGCCGTCGACACGGTGTTCGTCGGCTCCTGCACGAACGGCCGGATGGAGGACCTGCGCGCGGCGGCCGGCGTGCTGCGCGGCCGCAAGGTCTCCGAGCGGGTGCGGATGCTGGTCGTGCCCGGCTCGATGGCGGTCAAGGCGCAGGCCGAGCGGGAGGGGCTGGACGCGGTGTTCACCGCCGCGGGCGCGCAGTGGCGGTCGGCCGGCTGCTCCATGTGCCTGGGGATGAACCCGGACACGCTGGCCCCGGGGGAGCGCAGCGCGTCCACCTCCAACCGCAACTTCGAGGGCCGCCAGGGCAAGGGCGGCCGCACCCACCTGGTCTCGCCCCAGGTAGCGGCCGCCACCGCCATCACCGGCCGCCTCACCTGCCCCGCCGACCTCTAGCCAGCACACCTGACACGGAGCTACATCATGGAAGCGTTTGTCAGTCACACCGGGCGCGCTGTTCCGTTGCGGCGCAGCAATGTGGATACCGACCAGATCATCCCGGCCGTGTACCTCAAGCGGGTCAGCCGCAGCGGGTTCGGCGACGGCCTGTTCGCCGCCTGGCGCGAGGATCCCGGCTTCGTGCTGAACCAGCCGGCCTACGCCGGCGCGACGATCCTGATCGCCGGCACCGACTTCGGCATCGGCTCGTCCCGCGAGCACGCGGTGTGGGCGCTGGCCGACTACGGGTTCCGCGCCGTGATCGCGCCCCGGTTCGGCGACATCTTCGCCAGCAATGCGACCAAGGCGGGGCTGCTGCCGGTCCGGCTCCCGGAGGGGGCGGTGGCCGCCCTCCAGGACGCGGCGGAGTCGGACCCCGGCGCGGCGGTCACCGTGGACCTGGCGGCCCGCGAGGTGCGCTGCAGGGCGGCCGGCCCCGGCGGGCTGAGTGCTCCGTTCGAGATCGACGATTACACACGGTGGCGGCTGATGGAAGGGCTGGATGACATCGGCCTGACGCTCCGGCACGTCAGCGAGATAGCCACCTTCGAGCGGCGGCGGCCTTCGTGGCTGCCTGTAACTGCCTGACTGCGTAAATGTCCCGTTTGGGGCATTCGTGGGCATGTTTAGCCCCGTCAAGGCCCGACACGCCGGGTTTTTCTTGGCAATGTCATTGTGCAACGACGTGGGATCGCCTAATTTCAGGCAGGTCAGAGGTCGCGCGACCCCGGCAGCCCAGTCCGCGCGACCTCCCGTGGGGGAACCGCAGGAGTGATTCATGAACAAGCGTGACCTGATCGACGCGATCTCGGACCGGGTGGGGAACAAGAAGTCCGCAACCGAGGCCGTGAACGCGATGCTGGACACCATTCAGTCGGCCGTAGCCAGTGGCGACAAGGTCGCGATCACCGGCTTCGGCGTCTTCGAGAAGTCCGAGCGGCCGGCCCGCACCGCGCGTAACCCAGCCACCGGCGCCAGCATCAAGGTGCCGGCCTCGTCCGTGCCCAAGTTCCGGGCCGGCGCCGACTTCAAGGCGGCCGTCAACGGCGAGAAGAAGGCCGAGGCCAAGCCCGCGGCCAAGAAGAAGTAGCGGCCAAGAAGCAGCGAGCGGCATCCGGGCCAGCCCGGATGCCGCTCGTTTGCTCATCCAGCCGGCCGTAGGGCGTCTTTCCGGCCTAGTAAGTGCTGCGTCAGCGCAGGCCGGAGCCTTTGCGCAGGGCGGTCTGGATGATCCGGTCCACCAGTTGCGGCAGCGGCAGCCCCGTCGCCTCCCACATCAGCGGGAACGCCGACGCCAGCGTCATCCCCGGCATCGTGTTGATCTCGTTGAGCAGGATCTGGCCGTCGGGCGTGTAGAAGAAGTCCACCCGCGCCAG
>DASXME010000041.1:0-4383 GCA_036495825.1 Streptosporangiaceae bacterium | reverse complement strand
CGTCGAGGCCCTCGGCGTGCAGCACCCGCGGGATGTCGTAGATCGACACCGCGTCCGCCGCCGACACCACCGCTTCCTCGTCCACGTCGCACATCAGGCTGATCTTGCGTTTCAGCCCCTCGCTGATGGCCCGGTCGGAGCGGCAGACGATCGCGTCCGGCTGGATCCCGATGCTGCGCAGCGCGGCCACCGAATGCTGGGTCGGCTTGGTCTTGAGCTCGCCCGACGGCCCGATGTAGGGCAGCAGCGACACGTGCAGGAAGAAGCAGCGGTCCCGGCCGATCTCGTGCCGGATCTGGCGGATCGCCTCCAGGAACGGCAGTGACTCTATGTCACCGACCGTGCCGCCCACCTCGGTGATCACCACGTCGACGTCCGGCCCGGCCATCTCCAGGATCCGGGACTTGATCTCGTTGGTGATGTGCGGGATGACCTGCACGGTGTCGCCCAGGTACTCGCCGCGGCGCTCCTTGGCGATCACGGCGGAGTAGATCTGCCCGGTGGTGACGTTCGCCGAGCCCTTGAGCTCGGTGTCCAGGAAGCGCTCGTAGTGCCCGACGTCCAGGTCGGTCTCGGTGCCGTCGTCGGTGACGAACACCTCGCCGTGCTGGAACGGGTTCATCGTGCCCGGATCCACGTTGAGGTAAGGATCGAGCTTCTGCATGGTGACGCGCAGGCCGCGGAGCTTCAGCAGCCGCCCCAGGCTCGAGGCGGTGAGTCCCTTGCCGAGACTCGATGCCACTCCCCCGGTGACGAACAGGTGCCTGGTCTCGATCGGCCGTGACGGGCGCGCAGGTGCGGCCAAGATGGTCTCCCGTGGTCAGTGCGATGCGGGTGATGCCTCCGCTCCACGGACCCTCAGGATAACAGCAGACAGTAACCGCCGCCCGCAGCGACACCGGACCGGCTCGCGTGAGTACGCGCCGCTACCAGGTGGTGCCGTGCACCTCGTGTCCCGGCACCGTGCGCAGCAGGCCGCGGTAGGCGTCGGTGACCGGGCGGCCGTGGTTGACGACCTGGTCGACCTCGCGGGCGATGGCCATCTCGATGCCGTGGATCCCGGCCAGCTCCATCACCACCGAGCTGGTCTTGACGCCCTCGGCGACCTGGTTCATCTCGGCGGTGATCTGCTTGATGTCCTTGCCGCGGCCCAGCTCCATGCCGACGTGCCGGTTGCGGCTCAGCGGGCTGGTGCAGGTGGTGATCAGGTCGCCCATCCCGGCCAGCCCGGCGAACGTGGCCGGATCGCCGCCCATCGCCACGCCCAGCCGGGACATCTCGCGCAGCGATCGGGTGATGACCATGGCCCGGGTGTTGTCGCCCGCCTCCAGCCCGTCGCCCATCCCGACGGCGATCGCGAACACGTTCTTCAGCGCCCCGCCGAGTTCCACGCCGGCCACGTCGGTGCTGGTGTAGACGCGGTACATCGCGGTGCGGAACAGGTCCTGCAGCATCTGCGCCGAGCTGTGGTCGGGCATCGCGATCGTGGCCGCGGCGGCGTAGCCGCGCAGCACCTCCTGGGCGATGTTCGGCCCGGCCAGCACGCCCGCCGGGTGGCCGGGCAGCACCTCGGCCACGATCTGCGACATCCGCCGGTGCGAGCCCTGCTCCAGGCCCTTGACCAGGCTCACCACCGGGATCCACGGCCGCACGAACGGCGCCACCTGCTCGCACAGCGACCGGAAGCTGTGCGACGGCACGCCGATCACGATCACGTCCGCCTGGCCGGCCGCCTCGGCCAGGTCCGCGGTCGCCCGCAGCGCCGGCGTCAGCTCGAGGTCGCCCAGGTAGCGCAGGTTGCGGTGCTCTTCCTGGATCTGCCGGGCCGTCTGCGGATCCCGGGCCCACTGCACGGTCTGGGTGTTGCGGGCGGCCAGCGAGGCCACGGTCGTGCCCCACGACCCGCCGCCCAGCACCGTGACGTGCGGCCGCCGCAGGCTGACCGCGCTCACTTGATCTTTCCCATCCGCACAGTGTGGCTGGTCATGGCGGGCGGCGCCAGGGGCTCCGCTGGAAAACAAGCAGATGCGCTTGCTTTTGGCGCGGGTGGGTGCGACGCTGGGGCGCATGGCTGGGACCGCCCCGATCAGGATCGGCAACGCCTCGGGGTTTTACGGCGACCGGTTCTCGGCGGTGCGCGAGATGCTGGACGGCGGCCCGCTCGACGTGCTGACCGGCGACTACCTGGCCGAGCTGACCATGCTGATCCTCGGCCGCGACCGGCTGCGCGACCCCGACGCCGGCTACGCCAAGACGTTCCTGCGCCAGATGGAAGACTGCCTCGGGCTGGCCCTGGAAAAAGGCGTCAAGATTGTCTCTAACGCTGGCGGCCTGAACCCGTCCGGACTCGCGGCGGCGCTGCGTGAGCTGGCCGGCCGCCTCGGGCTCGACGCCGCGATCGCGCACGTGACGGGCGACGACCTGACCACCCGGGCCGCCGAGCTCGGCCTCGGCACGCCGGTCACGGCCAACGCCTACCTGGGCGCGTGGGGCATCGCCGAGTGCCTGAACGCGGGGGCCGACGTCGTGGTCACCGGCCGGGTGACCGACGCGTCGGTCATCGTCGGGCCGGCCGCGGCGCACTTCGGCTGGGCGCGCACCGACTACGACCGGCTGGCCGGCGCGGTCGCGGCCGGGCACGTCATCGAGTGCGGCACGCAGGCCACCGGCGGCAACTACTCCTTCTTCACCGAGATCGCCTCGCTTGAGCGGGCCGGGTTCCCGGTCGCCGAGATTCACGCCGACGGGTCGAGCGTGATCACCAAGCACGACGGCACCGGCGGCGCGGTGACGGTCGGCACGGTCACCGCACAGCTGCTGTACGAGATCACCGGCGCCCGGTACGCCGGGCCGGACGTCACCACCAGGATGGACACGGCGCGGCTGCACCAGGACGGGCCGGACCGGGTGCGGATCAGCGGTGTCCGCGGCGAGCCGCCGCCGCCCACGCTGAAGGTGTCGGTGAACACCCTGGGCGGCTTCCGCAACGAGATCGGCTTCGTGCTGACTGGCCTGGACATCGACGCGAAGGCCGAGCTCGTCCGGGCGCAGCTGGCGGTGCCGGGCGACGCGGAGTGGACGCTCGCGCGCACCGACCGGCCGGACGCGGCCACCGAGGAGCAGGCCAGTGCGCTGCTGCGCTGCGTGGTGCGGGGCAGCGATCCTAAGCAGGTCGGCCGGGCGTTTTCCGGCCGGGCGATCGAGCTGGCGCTGGGCAGCTACCCGGGCTTCCACCTGGCCGCGCTGCCCGGCGAGGCCAGGCCGTACGGCGTGTTCACTCCCGTCTATGTCGACGCGGGCCTGGTCGGCCACATAGCGGTGCTGCCGGACGGCGGTGTGGTGGCCATCGAGCCGGCCGCCGATACCCTGGCGCTGGCCCCGGCCGCCGAGCCGCCGGTACCGGGCTGGGTGCCGGACGGGCCGGTCCGGCGCGCGCCGCTCGGGCTGGTGGCCGGGGCCCGGTCGGGCGACAAGGGCGGCGACGCCAACGTCGGCGTGTGGGCCGGCACGGCGGCGGCCTGGCCCTGGCTGGCCGGCACGCTGACCGTGCCGCTCCTCCGCGAGCTGCTGCCCGAGGCGGCCGGGCTGCCGGTGACCCGGCACGTGCTGCCCAACCTGCACGCCGTCAACTTCGTCATCGAGGGGCTGCTCGGCCAGGGCGTCGCTTACCACGCCCGGTTCGACCCGCAGGCGAAGGCGCTGGGCGAATGGCTGCGGTCGCGGCTGGTCGACATTCCCGAGGCGCTGCTATGACCGTGCTGCGCTCGGCGCTCGACCCCGGCTCGGCGCCCTTCGCCGCGAACGCCGCCTCGATGCTCGGCAAGCTCGCCGAGATCGAGGCCGAGCACGCCAAGGCCATCGCCGGCGGCGGCGAGAAGTACACCGCCCGGCATCACGGCCGCGGCAAGCTGCTGGCCCGGGAGCGGATCGAGCTGCTGCTCGACCCCGACTCGCCGTTCCTCGAGCTATCCCCGCTGGCCGCCTGGGGCAGCCCGTTCAGCGTCGGCGCCAGCGTGGTCACCGGCATCGGCGTGGTCGAGGGCGTCGAGTGCATGATCGTCGCCAACGACCCGACCGTGCGCGGCGGGTCGAGCAACCCGTGGACGATGCGCAAGTCGCTGCGCGCCAACGAGATCGCGCTGAAAAACCGGCTGCCGCTGATCGGCATGGTCGAGTCGGGCGGGGCCGACCTGCCGACCCAGAAGGAGATCTTCATCCCCGGCGGGCAGACGTTCCGCGACTTGACCAGGCTGTCCGCGGCCGGCATCCCGACGATCGCGCTGGTGTTCGGCAACTCGACGGCCGGCGGCGCCTACGTCCCCGGCATGTCCGACCACGTCGTGATGATCCGGGAGCGGTCCAAGGTGTTCCTCGGCGGGCCGC
>DASXME010000040.1:0-15477 GCA_036495825.1 Streptosporangiaceae bacterium | reverse complement strand
CCGGTATGGCCCCAGGCGTGGGTGAGTGGCTGGTTGGCCGCGATGGCGAGGTCGCGCTGCTGCGGGAACTGCTCACCAAAGCGGCTGCCGGGACGGGCGGGGCGATCCTGGTCGAGGGCGAGCAGGGCATCGGCAAGACGGAACTGCTGCGGGCGGGGCTGGCCGGGGCGGCCGACCTGGGATGCCGGGTGGCCTGGGGAACGGCCGACGAGCTCGGCCAGCAGTTTCCGCTGGACCTCATGGCCGAGTGCCTGGGGGTGACGGCATGGACCTCGGGCGCGAGCCAGGAATCCACCGCCGATACCGGCTCGCTGATGCCCGCGGGTGATCCGGTGCTCGCCGGGATGGAGCGGATGCTGGCGCTCGTGGACCAGTGGTGTGCCGATTCCCCGGTGGTGCTGGTGGCCGAGGATCTGCACTGGGCGGATGAGGCGAGCGTGCTCGTGTGGCACCGGCTGAGCCGGGCAGTCGGGCAGGTGCCGCTGCTGGTGGCCGGGTCGATGCGGCCGGCGCCGGGGCGGGAGGACCTGGCCAGCGTGCGGCGCGGGGTGATGGCGCGTGGCGGAAGCGTGCTGTCGCTGGCGCCGTTGCCGGCGCCGGACGTGGCGGATCTGGTGGGCCGGGTGGTGCGGGGCAGGCCGGGACGGCGGCTGGCCGTGCTCGCCACCCAAGCCGGGGGAAACCCGCTGTATGCGAGGGAACTGGCGGATGCGCTGGTGCGCGACGGCCGGGTGGGGATCAGCGGCGGGGTTGCTGAACTGGTAGACGAAACGCCGCAGCCGGATGGAACGGCCGGGGTAACGGTGCCCACGTCGCTGGCGAACGTGATCGAGGGGCGGCTGGAGTTGCTGAGCGAAGCCGCGGCGGAGGTGCTGCGCTGGGCGGCGGTGCTCGGGCAGGAGTTCTCGGTCACCGAGCTGGAGACCGTGACCGAACGGCAGGCCGGTCACCTGGTGGGAGTGGTGGCCGAAGCGGTCGCCGCGGGCGTGATGGCAGATGCCGGGCCGCGACTGGCCTTCCGCCACGGTCTGATCCGCCGGGTGGTGTATGAGGGGATACCACAGGCCATGCGAGCAGCGCTGCACCTTGAGGCGGCGCGGTTGCTGGCCGATGCCGGCGCCGGGCCGGGTAGGGTCGCGGCGCACCTGGTGGCGTCCCCTGGCACGGCTGAGGGCTGGGTGCGTGACTGGCTGGTCCTGGCGGCACCGGCCCTGATCTACCAGGCGCCGCAGGCCGCGGCCGGACTGCTGCGCGCCGCGCTGGCAGGTCTCGCCGACGACGCCCCCGAGCGGGAGGCGCTGGAGGCCGGCCTGGTCCGAGTCTCCTTCATGCAGTGGCAGCACGAGGAGGTGGAGCGCACCGGTATCAGGCTGCTGGCCGGCCACCCCAGCCCGGACCGCCGGGCGGAGATTGCCTGGTTCGTCGTCTATGCGCTGCTGCGCCAGGGCAAGCCCGGCGAGGCAGTCGCCATGGTCGAGCGGGAACTGGCCCGTGCGGGCCTGGACGCCGCCCATTGGGCACGGCTGCGCGCCCTGCAGGCGATGATGCTGCCCGAGCTGGGCCGCGGCGACGAGATGGCCAGGATCGCTGGCGAAGCCCTGGCCAGCGCGGAAGCGGCCGGGGACAGGCTCGGGGCTGGCTACGCGCTGCACGCGATGTTTGTCGTCAGCACCTTCCAATCCGACTGGCCGGCCGGGCTGAGCTACATCGGCCGGGCGCTTGCCGTGATCGGCGATGACCCGCAAGCGATCGATCTGCGGCTGATCCTGCTGAGGAACCGGGCCACGATGCTGACCGACCTTGATGAAGCCATCAGAACGTGCGAGCAAGCCCTGGCCATAGCCGAGCAGGCCGGGGCATACCGGCTCAGCTTCATCCAGACTCAGCTCGCGGGCGTCTACTTCAGTGCTGGACGATGGGACGACGCGCTCGCCGAAATCGAAACGGCCATCGCCGCACTGGGACCTGGCGGCGCTCGCGGCCCGACCTTCGGGATGGCCGCACTGATCGCCGCGCACCGCGATGACTGGGCTGCCGCGGACGAGTACCTGGCGGCTGTGGCCGACATCCCGGCACGCGAGGTCGTCTGGCCCCACAACGCGTACGACCTGCTGCTGTCGCGTGCGATGGCCGCCGAGCGATCCGGCAGCGTGGCCGAGGCGATGGCGGTGCTCGCGTCCATCCTCGATCCCAGCCTGGCCGAAGTCATGCCGGCCCGGTACCCGGTCCTCCCGGCACTGACCCGGCTCGCCGTCAAGGCTGGCGACACCGCGGTCGCCGCTGCCGCCCGGGATGCCGCGCAGCAGGAGAGCCGCGAAGCGCCGGCCCAGGTGATCAAGTCCGCGGCCGCTGGGTACTGCCAGGGGCTGGCGGAAGCCGACCCGGCAGCCCTGCTCGCCGCGGCAGACAGCTACCGCTCCGCCGAGCAGCCGCTGGAACGCGCCCAGGCGCTGGAGGACGCCGCCGTCCTGCTCGCCGCCCGCGGCGACATACCGGCGGCCCGCGCGGCCTTCACCGAGGCGGCCGGCCTGTACGAGGCCCTCGGGGCGCGCTGGGACCTCGGCCGGGCCAGCGCCCTGCTCCGCCGCTATGGCGTCCAGCACCGCCAGCACGCACGCCGCGCCAGGCCTGCCACCGGATGGGATGCGCTCACCCCGACCGAGACCAAGATCGCCTATTTGGTCGGCGAGGGGCGGTCCAACCCGGATGTGGCGGCGCGGCTGTTCCTGTCCCGCAACACCGTGCAGACGCACGTGTCGCACATCCTGACCAAGCTCAGCGCACGATCACGCACCGAGATCGTGCGGGAAGCTCTCAGGCACCCGGCGGAACAGCAACAGGCGACGGCCTGAGGCCGTTCCCGCCTCCCGTTACGGGGCGTCCGGGGTCTCCTCCGGATCGTCGGCCAGGTTCTCCGGGGTGAGCATGTCGAGCCAGGACGGCACGACGGCCAGCTCGTCGTGTTCTGCCTGGCACCGCGCGCAACCTTCGAGGTGGGCCCGTACGGCAGCCTCCTGCGACGCGGTCAGCCCGCCGAGCAGGTAGGCCCCCAGCAGCAGTTGCACGTGCCCGCCGCGGTTCGCGGCCGAAGCCATGCGGCTCACCGCCAGCCAGGACGGGACGCGGCACGCGCCCGGTACTGAACTCGTCGCACGAACCACTTCCCGCTGACAAGGTGCCGGCTCGGCACAATCGGATCTGCTAACTGCCTAGGGTCGCTGAGCCGGAGCCGGTTGGCAAGCCGGTGGCTGGCCGGTCAGGCCCCTACTACTCCTTACGGCCGGCCGCCGGCATCCCTTCACCCGAACGGAGCGCCGCGGGCATCCAAGCCGATCGGCTGGCCGGTGCTGCCGGGCAGCCGGGCTAGCACCCGATCCTCGGCGGCAACCTGGTCACGCTGGGCGGCGGCCGTCATCAGCCGTTCGAGTATCCGGCGGTCCATCTCATCCAGCCCCACTGGCCGCACGGCCGCGTCGGCCGGCCGCGGCGACTCCCGCAGGAAGACCCGGGCCGGACCGGACCCGGTGACGTCGGCCTTCAGCACCTTGTAGGCAGTGGCGGCGGCGAAGACGATCTCGTCACCGCCGAAGTCCGCGGCGAGCGCCGCGACCCGCTTGCCGGTCTGCGACCAGATGATGTACTCGACGTTGCCCTCGAGCAGCACCCGGCCCGCCGACGAGGCGTAGACGAACGCGGGCTCGACGAGGGCCGTGCCCGGCGCATAGCCGCCGGCCGCCTGGGGCGGCAGGCTGGCCGAGCTGAACACGGCCCCGGTGAACGACGGCAGGCGGCGCAGGCCGGAGACGACGCACGGGACGCGCGGGTCATGGCCGGCGCCAGGCGACCTGACCGCACAGGCCAGGCTCCGCTGGTCGTCGGCGAGGAAGTCGAGCACGGCGGCGAAGTCGGTCACCACGGCGTCGTCGCCCTCGGCGGAAGCCGCCGACCGCAGGCCGGGGCGCTGCGTCAGCATCCGGCGCACGGCAACCAGGTGGGTCTGGTAACGCGCCGCCGACTCACGGTAGTGCAGCCGTTCGGCCGCCGACGACCGATGGTCCCTGGACACCAGCGCAACCTGACCCGCCGGGGATGGGCCGGGGGTCTCGGCGGCCGGTGGCGCCTGGGGGGCAGCAACGGGTTCCGGCACAGCGGGCGCGGCAGGCTCGGGCGCGGCAGGCTCGGGCGAGCTGGTCTGGGGTACAGCGCCGTCTGCCCGCGTCCGTTCGATCCCCGTTATTTTTTGTGATTCCGAACGGTACACATGTGCCCCAGCCAGTTCCGCTGATGCCGCCACGGCGTGATCGGGTACACCGGACCCGGGCGCTTGCCCCGGTGGGTTGCCGCGCGGCGAGAAGGTCTGCCAGGGGTTAGCCGGTCCCCCGGATCCGGCGGGACCGGCCGCGGGCAGCGCGCGCACACATCCGTCTGGGCTCGCGGTCCACCGTCCCGTCGGTGCGGCGACCACCAAGCCGAACGTGTCGGCCAGGAACTGCGCGTAAGAGTCGTGGCCCCCCGCGCCCGCACCGGTCAGCAGGAGCCGGAGGCGGGGCAAGGTCCCCGCCGGCATCCGGCCGAGCAGGGTCTCCACGTCCCGCCTGACCTCGCTGTTTCCGGCGTCCCCGCCAGCCACGATCGTCGGCCCGGACGGTACCGGGATGATGCTGCGCGCGGTCGCGGCCAGGCCACGCGCGGCCGGGCCGGGCCGGCCGACGCACAGCCCCGCCGCCACCTGGCCGACACCCAGGCCGCTGAAGTCGGCCGCGGCCAGCGCGTCCTCCCACCTGGGCTCGGGGTACAGCGAGCCCAGCGCCTGTACGTCCCCCCGGCTGGTGAAGCGGAGCCATGGGGCCGCGCCTACCGGGCCATGGCACACCCCGCCGTAACCACTGACGGACACATCCGCAACCGGAGCTATCAGGTCGCTGCCGCAGCGGGCGGCCAGTTCTCCCAGCGCTGTGCCGCCGTCTCCAGCGGCGGCGCGCGGCCAGTACAGCCGGACGCCGTCGGTGGCGCTAAGCGGCAGCGACGGCAGCAGTTCCGCCAGCCCGCCGAACGCGGCGTCGCGGCCGGTGGCCCCGCTGATCACGATGGTGACGCGGTCCGGGTCGGGCCATACCGAGCCGGCCGCCAGCCCGGACGGGGAATCGGGTGCCTCATCGCCCAGCGCGAGACCGGCTGGCACCCGGCGGATCGCCAGTCGCTGCCCTGGCAGCGACGCCGGGCCGGGGGCGAGGAGCTGTTCCCAGGCCGGGGACGGGGCGAGCACTCCGGCCGGCTGCTGGTCACCGCCGGGCAGGCAGCGGCGCCACTGCGGCGGCCGCCGCTGTGGCGCCGGTCCCGCGGACCGGACGACGGCATAACCGTGCGGCGTAACGGCCACCCCGGCCTCGGCGGCAAGGAGTTCGAGCCCGTGCTCGCGCGAGAGGTCCGCGTACCGGTCCGCCCCCGCCGCGAGCACGAGGCGGACGCTCCCGCACTGACCCGGCAGCAGCGGGAGAAGCTGGCCGATCAGCGCGTCGGTGTGCTGATCTGGACCGGGGGCGTCGATGACAAGAGCGAGCCTGCCGGGCTCGGCCGCGAGCGCCCGCACGTCCGCGGGAGCGTCCCGGCGCATGGCGGACACCCACAGGCCCGCGCCGATGCGGGTGAGCGACCAGCCGGCGATCGACTGGGGCAGGCTGCCAGGATCCGCGAACCCGCCGCGGCGCGGCGCGTCGGGCAGTGCCTGCACGGTCATCGGTACCATCCGCTCGGGTATCGGCGATTACGACGTTCCACGATCGTGCCTACGCCGTCTTGCCCCATCGAGTTCAGCTCCCGGTGGCCGGCGTCATCCGGGGGATCCGGCTGAACCGGGACCCCGGTTCGTGGCGTAGCCCTGTGCGCGGAAGCCGCCAGGCCGTGAAGTCTTCCGGGCGGGCAGTCGTATCGAGAGCAGGTGCCGCGCACGGGCGGCACCTCCTGACCGCGGGCAGGTACCGGTGGAGCGAATTATGGACAGCGTCAGCGCCGAGCCCGTGACGGTCAACGTCAGCGCCGAGCCCGTGACGGTCAACGTGTCGCCATCCGGCGACCTCGGCTATCGGTCGATCGGCGCGGCGCTGGCGGCGGCGCCCGACGGGGCCACCATCGTGGTGCAGCCCGGCCGGTACGCCGAGAGCCTGGTGCTCGGCCGGCCGGTGACGATCGTGGCCTCGCCGCCGCCCGGCGGTGCTGCCGAGGCGCTGGGCAGCGTGGTGGTGGCGGCACCGGCCGGCGCGGCGGTGACGATGACCAGCGGCTCGGCGACGCTGCGCCAGCTCGTCCTGCGCGGCCAGGACCCGATGACGGCCGTCACCGAGGTGACCGGCGGATCGCTGACCCTGGACCAGTGCGAGGTGACGGCGACCGCCAGGGCGGCCATCGAGGTCCGCGGCAGCGGCGCGGCCATGCTGATGCGCAGCGGCAGGGTGCGCAACTCGGCCGGCCTCGGCGTGGTCATCGCCGACGGGGCCAGCGGGACGTTCGAGCGGACCGTGATCGAGCACGTGAGCTCCGACGGCGTCACCATCTCGGGAGCCGACCCGGCCTTCCGTGACTGCACGATCAGCGACGTCCAGGGCACCGGGCTGACGACCGCCGCCAGCGCCAGGGGCGTAATCCAGGGCTGCGAGATCACCCGGATCACCGGCGTGGCCGTGGCCCTGCGCGAGTCGAGCTCCACCCGGATGACGTCCGCCTGGATCCATGACACCCGGGACGTCGGCGTCCTGATCGCGTCCGCCGCGCGACCGGTGCTGGAGGACTGCGAGATCCGCGATACCGGCTCGCACGGCATGGTGCTGACCGGGGAGGCGGACCCGGTCGTGCGGCGCTGCTCGATCACCCGGACCGCGGGTGAGGGGATCAGCCTGGCGGGCAGGTCCCGGGGCGCTTTCAGCGACTGCACGGTGGCTGACACAGCCGCGGCCGGCTTGCTGGTCGGTGAGGCCAGCGATCCGATGTTCTCCAAATGCCGGTTCCGTGGCACGGCCAAGGCAGCGCTGGTCGTGACCGATGCCGCCGCGGGCACCTTCGACCGGGTCGACGTGCGCGGCGCCGGGCATCACGGCATCGAGATCCGCTCGGCGGCCAACCCGCTGCTGCGGCAGGCCACCGTGGCCGGCTGCCGCGGGCACGGCCTGACCGTCCTGAAGGACGGCCGCGGTCGGATCGAAGACTCGGTGATCGAGGGGGCTGAGGCGGCCGGCCTGCGCACCGCCAGCGGCGGCTACCCGGACGTACGCGGGACGCGGTTCACCGGCAGCGCCGAGGCTGGCGTGCTGATCGCGGCCAGGGGACGCGGCGTGCTGCGCGAGTGTGAGATCGCCGGCGCCGGCACCGACGGCATCGTGGTCGAGGACGGTGGCGACATCTCGGTGTCCCGGACCCTGGTGCGGGAGAGCAAGGGGGCTGGCGTGGTCCTCGCCGAGGGTGCCCAGGGCCGGCTGATGGCCTGCGAGATCGCCGCCAACGAAGGCGACGGGATCACGGTGGCCAGCAGCCAGTCCGTCGTCGTGCGCGACTGCACGGTCCACGACAACCACGGCGCGGGCATGCGCAAGATCGTGGCCAGCGAGATGCTCACCGTCGAGAACCTGACCAGCCGCGGCAACGTGGAGCCGAACGCCTACGAGCAGGCCGTCGCGATGGCACCGGCCACGGCGCCGAAACGGCCGGTCATGACCGACCCTGCGCCCGGCGGGGGCAACGCGGCCGTTGAGCCGCTGCTGCGCGAGCTGAAATCACTGGTCGGGCTGGCCGGCGTAAAGGAGGAAGTGTCGCGCCTAGTGCATCTGCATGCCCTGGCCAGGCGCAGGCAGGATGCGGGGCTTTCCGCACCGCCGATGGCCAGGCACCTGGTGTTCGCCGGCCCGCCCGGTACCGGTAAGACCACGGTGGCCCGGCTGTACGGGAAGATCCTGGCGGCCCTGGGAGTGCTGCGCACCGGCCAGATGGTGGAAGTGGCCAGGGCCGACCTGGTGGCCCAGTACGTGGGAGCGACCGCACTGAAGACCTCCGAGAAGTTCGAGGAAGCGTGCGGTGGCGTGCTGTTCATCGACGAGGCCTACACGCTGTCGTCGGGCAGCTCGGGCACCGGGCCCGACTTCGGCAAGGAGGCCATCGACACGCTGGTCAAGCTGATGGAGGACCGGCGCGACGACGTCGTGGTGATCGTCGCCGGCTACTCGCACGAGATGCGCACGTTCCTCCAGTCCAACCCCGGGCTGTCGTCCAGGTTCTCCCGCACCGTGGAGTTCGAGAACTACGAGCCTGCCGAGCTGGTGCAGATCATGGAACTGATCTGCCTGTCGCACAACTACGCGCTCGAGCACGAGACGCGCGCCGCGCTGGCGATGTACTTCGAGCAGGTCCCGCGGGACGCCTCGTTCGGCAATGGCCGCACGGTGCGGAAGCTGTTCGAGGAGATGGTGGGCCGGCAGGCCGGCCGGCTGGCGACGATGCCAGACGCCACCGTCGCCGACCTGACCAGCTTCCAGCCCGAGGATCTCGGCGCGGCCGTGGCCTACGGTAAGCAGTCGCAGGCCGACGGCCAGCAGCTCATCGACCCACTGCTGGGACAGCTCTACGACATGGTCGGGCTGATCCAGGCCAAGCAGGAGGTCGCCAAGGTCATCGACCTGATCGCCTCGGCCAGGCAGCGCCAGCAGGCCGGGCTGCCGGTGCCGGCGATCAGCCGGCACCTGATCTTCGCCGGGGCGCCCGGCACGGGCAAGACCACGGTGGCCCGGCTGTACAAGGAGATCCTCACCGCACTCGGCGTGCTGGACGGCGGCCCGCTCGTCGAGGTGGCCCGCGCCGACCTGGTCGGCGAGTACATCGGCCAGACCGCCCACCGCACCACCGAGGCGTTCGACCGGGCCAGGGGCGGCGTGCTGTTCATCGACGAGGCCTACGCCCTGGCACCGCGCAACGCCTCGGGCAACGACTTCGGCCACGAGGCCATCGAAACGCTGGTGAAGCTGATGGAGGACCACCGTGACGAGGTGGTGGTCATCGCGGCCGGCTACACCGAGGACATGGCCCGTTTCCTGGCGGCCAACCCCGGCCTGTCGTCCCGGTTCTCCCGTACGGTCATGTTCGAGGACTACACGGCGGACGAACTGGTCACGATCTTCTGCCAGCACGCCGCCGCCGCCGGGTACGAATGTCCGGACGAGACGCTGGCCATCGTCAGGGCGCATTTCGACCGGGTGCCGCGCGGCAGGTCGTTCGGCAACGGCCGGTACGCCCGCAAGGTACTGGAAGAGGTCATCACCCGGCAGGCGGGACGGCTGCGCGGCACGATGAACCCGACCGAGGACGACCTGCGCACGCTGGCCCCCGACGACGCCGCCCCGCTGGCGTCCCTCTTGGCCTGATCGGAGTACGGACATGTCACCGAGCATCCGAGCCGCCGCAGGAGCGGCCCTGGCCGCGAGCACGATCGTACTGGCTGCGCTGACCGGGCTCTCGGCACCGGCAGCGCACGCCGGGACCGCTACGACAAGCAGCGGATGCGTTGGGCGCTCGGCAGCGGTGAGCCCCGCGGCGCCCTGGGCCCAGCAGCAGCTTCGCCCGTCCTCGGTGTGGGACCTGACGCAGGGCGCCGGCCAGACCGTGGCCGTGCTGGACTCGGGGGTCAGCGCCGCCGCCCCCGCGCTGGCCGGGGCCGTGCTGCCCGGCCTGGACGTCGCGACAGGTAAGCCGGTCAGCACCGACTGCACGGGGCACGGCACCTTCGTGGCGGGGCTCATCGCGGCCCGCCCGACGGCCGGGTCCGGCTTCGCCGGGGTGGCCCCGCAAGCCCGGATCCTGCCGGTGAACGTGATCAACTCCAACGGTGACGCGACGCCGGCGGCGGTCGCGGCCGGCGTCTCCTTCGCCCTCGCGCACGGCGCCACGGTGATCGACGTCTGCCCGGCCGTGACACCAGGCCCATCCCCGGCACTGGCCAGCGCGGTCGCGACCGCGCTGGCCAGAAACGTGGTCGTGATCGCGCCGGTCGGCGCCGCGGGCCTGAACAACTCGAATCAGGTCAGCTACCCGGCGTCCTATCCGGGGGTTATCGCGGTCACTGCTACCGACTCCAGCGGGACCCCGGTAGCCGGCGCCGGCACCGGGGTGGGGGTGGACCTGGCCGCCCCTGGCTCGGGGGTGACCAGCATCGGCCCGCTCGGCCCCGGCGAGATCACCGCCACCGGCGCGGCGCTGGCCACGGGCTTCGTGGCGGGTGCCGCGGCCCTGGTCCGCAGCTACTACCCGCGGCTGTCCGCGGCTCAGGTGACCCAGCGGCTGGAAGTGACGGCCAACCCGCCGGGGGACGCCCTGCCCGACCCGCAGGTCGGCTACGGCATCGTCGCCCCGTATACCGCGGTCGCCACCGTACTGCCGGCCGAGTCCGGTGGCGGCGCACCGCCACTGTCACAGGCGCCCGCGGTGCACCTGGCGCCACCAGCACAGCCTGACCCGTGGCCCGGCACCGCAGCCCTCCTGATCTGCTCCGGCGTAGCCATCGGCCTGGTGGCGGGCGTGGCGGGCGCGCATATTCTCCGTAACGGCCGCCGCCGGCAATGGCGCCCGCCGGTAAGCAGCGCCTGAGCTTATCCCCTCATCAACATGCGGACTGGCCGGGATCTACCCGGCCAGTCCGCATGTTGAGGCTTTGTCCCTTGCTGGGTCAGCCGCTGGCGCCGGGGGTCCAGGCGGCCTTGCGGGCGTGCTCCGGGGGCGGGTGGAGCAGGAAGTCGGCGGCCGCGACCGCGGTCTCGTAGTCGGTCTCCGCGTCGGCGTCTCCCGCCCGCCAGCGGGCATCGATGTGCGCGGCCAGATCCTCGTCCGGGGCCAGGCCGCGCTGTTCCAGGTAGTACGCCGCGGCGTCGGTCCAGATCCACTCGCCGTCGGTGCGGAAGCTGCCGGGCACGACCTGGCCCGCACCGGGGTCGAGCACATCGCGCGTGCGCGCCGTGGTGTGCAGGACCGGCGTGCCGGAGGTCAGGTACTGGAGCATGCGGTCACGCTCGGCGGAGTCCGTGATCACCCGGTGACCCGGGTGGAAGCCCGGCCCGGTGCCCGGCTTCGCGAAGTCGAAGACCCTGGCTATCTTGAACGGCGGTGCTTCGTCGTCGGCCGGCGTTCCTTCGCCGGGTTGCGGTGTGCTCATCAGCGTGTCCACCTTCCATGAGAAAGCTGCCCGGAAGGGCCGCTGGGGGTTACCTCTCTAGGGCTACGCCAGCAGCACCTGGCATGTTCACCGCGCCGGGAACTCACCCGGGCTAGCGTGGCCACGGTCCGGGCCACGGTCCGGGCCGTGGCCCGGAGCCAGGATGGTTCCAGTTGACGGGACGCCGCCCCGGCGCCGGGCCAGGTCTGGAACCGCTGGCCGGTGCGCCGCCCGGCGCCTGGTCGGTCTGCCCGCCGGCCAGACGCGCGAGCTGGTGAGCCATGTCCTGGCGAATCCGCTCGACGATCGGTCTCACTTCCACCGCTCTGAAAACCTGGCGGTTCGCTCTGGCGCCACGGTAGTGGCTGCCGTCGTACACGATGTAGTTCTGCGGGGCCGCGCCCTCGGGGCCGAGGTGATAGGTGTTCAGGCCCACCATCGTCATCGGCAGGCCGGCCCGGTGGGCGAAGATCTGCGGAATCATGTCGCCCACGTCGTTGTCCCAGGATCCACGCGCCCTGATCGTGGCCACCACCCGGTCCCGCACCGCGCGCTGCTGTCCGGCCGACCCGGTCGTGGCACCAGGGAAGGACGGTGCATACCGTGAACCGGCCCGGGCGAAGTCGTCCCTGACCAGGTTGGCCAGCCAGTCGCGCAGCCGGTCAGCAGTCGGTTCCCTGCCGTGGAGCAGCTCGCGAAGCTGGTCCCGCCACATGGCGATGACCGAGTTGAAGAAGCAGTCACCGTCCGGTCGTACGTCCACCGGCGTGATCCCGAGCTCACTCAGCACGCGCGGGTACGACTGCGTCACCACCTCCGACTGCGAGATGGCCGGGGGGGAGGGCGGTGCGAGGGTGACCTGGCGTATCGGCCCGGATGGCGGGGCGAGGAACCAGCCCGGCTCGAACTCGCCTGCCTGCATCCTCAGTCCGATCGTGTGGCCGACTCCGGTCCGCCCCACGACGGCCGTGCCGTTGGGCGACCAGACGGCCGGCCCAGCGCCGCGGCGAATTCCTGGGCGTGCGGCGTTCCCGTGCAAGCGAACAGGACAACCTCGAGATCGTCGCCGTGCTCCTGCAGCGCACGCTGGTAGACCTCGTTTTCCAGCACCGCCCGGGCGAGCCCGGCCCCGCTGACCGCCCGGAAGGCCTGGTAATCACCGGTCAGCCGCTGCACCAGCCCGCCCCCCACCGCCGGGCCGACCATCAGGTAGGGATTGGAATGCGCATCGACGAAGAAGGTCCGCTCGCTGAACTGGAACGGAAGGGGCCGGGTTTCCCAGTCGGTGGAGCCATCGCGATTCTTCTTTCCCAGGGCATAGTTGCTGTCAAAGGTCACCGACCCCCACGGAGACTCCTGCCTTTCCTTCGGCGACTTGAACGACAGGCCGATATCCCGCTGATAGTTGCGCCCGTCCGCATCCGGCAGGTAGAGTTCTTCGTCCTTCACCCACCAGCGGATCGGCTCGGACGGCCCCAGCCCCGCTCCCCCCAGGCTGGTCGCCGCCCGCAGCAGAGCCGCCCGCACTGACTGGCCGGTGTCGGTCCGGATCTCCGGGTCGACCGGGATCACCCTCGCACCCCTGGGGAGCCGCGGCCAGGCCACTGGCCGCCCATCGGCCAGATCGCCGAGCCTGCGGCCCTGCACGCCCAACGCCAGCTCTCGCTGGCGGCCGGTCATCGTACCTCGGTGGACACCCAGCACCATTGCCTGATTCAGCCGGCTGACCGGCAGCCACCGCCGGCTACTCCCCGGCCGGGCCAGCGCGGCACCGCCGCCGATGGTGAACTCGATGAGGTAGGCACCCTGCGGCACAGTGGCCGGTTCGGCAGCCGACAGCTCCAGGTGAGTGTTGCCGGCCCCGATCAGCGTGCCATCCCGGGCCTGCCGGCCGAAATCCTCCAGCGAACCGGTCCAGGCCAGGTACCCGCGAATCTGGCCGGGCACCGGGACAGCCCCCGGCGGAACTCCGCGCACGCCCCGGGCCGAAGGCGCCACCGAGCCGGAGCGGCCCCCCGAACGGCCGCTACTCCCGCCCAGCAGGCCCGGAGGAGACCACTTGACCGCCCCAGCCAGCAGCGTGGCCGGTCCGGTTGGCGTGATTGCCATGCCCGGCAGGTGGGCCGCGAGGGCCTCGCCGTTCAGGGTGGCCAGCAGGTTGGGGCCGAGCCGGGGGGTCAGTGTGCCATCTGGCCAGGCGATCACCCAGTTAGCCGCTGGACCGGTGTTGACGACCGGGTAGCCGTTGGCGTCGACACCGCTGTGCGTCGTGACGACCTGCGCGTTAGGCGTGGTGAACACCTCACCTGTCGCGGCGATCACCGCCCGGCCGCTCAGCGAGGCCAGCACGGATGCCGCGCGGCGCGGCCCCGTGGCCGCGACGGCTGCGGTCTGGCAAGCCACCAGGATCAGCGGCTGCCCCGGCGGCAGGCCTAGCTCGTCCACCACCTCGCTGAGGAACTGCGAGGGCGTCAGCATCTGGCCGCCCACCGCGAACGCGCCGTCCCCGAAGTGCACATGCAGCACCGCCGCGCCGCTCACCGGCGGGAAGGACCGCGCCGCGGCCAGCTCGCTGGCCCGCACATCGGCCGGCGTGGACTGGGCGTCCGGGAAATAGAAACCCGACCGCGTCTGCTGCCCGCCCAACGGAACCTCCCGCGGCGCGCCCGGCGTCAGCACAGGCTGGAGCGGGGATTCGGGTGTGGCGGGCGAGGCAAGGGTGACCTGGCCTATCGCCCCATCCGGCGGGACAAGATACCAGCCAGGCTCGAACTCGCCCGCGCGCATCCTCAGGCCGATGCGGTGGCCGACCGTGGTCCGCCCCACCACAGCCACGCCATTAGCCGACCAGACCGGCCGCCCCAGCCCCGCGGCGAATTCCTGGGCGTGTGTCACCCCGGTGCAGGCGAACAGGACAACCTCAAGGTCGTCACCGTGCTCCTGCAGCGCAGCCTGGTAGGCATCGTTGTCCAGGACCGTCCGGGCCAGCCTGGCCGCGCTGACCGCCCGGAAACCCTGATAGCCACCCGTCAGCCGCTGGGCCAGCCCGCCCCCGGTGGCCGGGCCGACCATCAGGTAGGGATTGGAATGCACATCAACAAAGAATGTCCGCTCGCTGAACTGGAACGGAAGCGGCCGGGTTTCCCAGGCGGTGGACCCACCGGGCTGCTGCGTTCCCAGGGCGTACTGGCTGTCAAAGGTCACCGACCCCCAGGAAGACTCCTCACGTTCCTCCGGCGACTTAAACGACAGGCCAATATCCCGCTGATAGACGTTCCCATTCCCATCCAGCCCGGGCAGGCCATCAGCGTCCCGCACCCACCAGCGGATCGGCTCGGCAGGCCCCAGCTCCGCCCCGCCCAGGCTGGTCGCCGCCCGCAGCAGAAGCGACCGCAGTGACTGGCCGGTATCGCTGCGGATCTCCGGATCGACCGGGATCACCCTCGCACCGTCCGGGATCCGCGGCCTGACCACTGGCCGCCCGTCGACCAGATCACCCAGGCTGCGGCCCTGCACACCCAAAACCATCTCCCGCTGCTGGCCGGTCATCGTGCCCCGCCACACACCCAGCACTGTTGCCTGGCTCAGCTCACCGGCCGGCAGCCACCGCCGGTGATCCCTCGGCAAAGCCAGCGCCACACCACCGCCGATAGTGAACTCGAAAAGATAGGTGCCCTGCGGCACCCCCGGCTTGACAGCCGACACCTCCAGATGAGTGTTGCCAGCCCCGATCAGCCCGCCATCGCGGGCCTGCCGCCCGAACTCCTCCACCGGGCCAGACCAGGCCAGATACCCATGGAACCGGCCAGCCACCAAAACAGCCCCCGGCGGAACCTCGCGCACCCCCCGGACCGCAGGCGCGACCGAACCGGCCCGGCCCCCAGAACGGCCGCTGATCCCGCCCAGCAGGCTCGGAGGAGACCACATGACCGCCCCGGCCGGCGACACGGCCGGCTCGTCCTCACTTATCTCAAGGTCTGGCAGATGGGCCGCGAGCGTCCCATCCCGCAAGATCGCCAGCAGATCCGGGCCCAGCCCAGCCACCATCTGGCCCTCCGGCCAGGCGGCCACCCAGTCACCAGGCTGGCTCAGGTCGAAGACAGGCCGACCATCGGCGTCGAACCCGGAGTGCGCCGCCGTGACCACCCCCGGCACGATGGTGGTGAACGCATCGGCGGTGGCACCAACCACCGGCCGGCCGCTCAGCATAGACAGCACCGACACCGCGTCTGCGCGCCCAGGGGTCTGCGCCGGTGCTGCGGTCCGGCACGCCACGAGGATCAGCGGCTGTCCCG
>DASXME010000039.1:0-12993 GCA_036495825.1 Streptosporangiaceae bacterium | reverse complement strand
CGCTGATCTGCGGCGGGGTGGCCGGCCGTGCTGCTGGGCTGGGCGCGTGGCCGGGTGCTGGGCCGGGGTCGGTCACGGGTCGTCCGGGCTTGCGGCGAGCAGCGCGGCGCCGACCTGCGGCGGGACGGCGGCCGGGACCGCGCCGGTGGCCCGGCCGAACTCCGCCCGCAGCGAGGCCAGGCCGAACACCCCGCCGACGCCGGCCACCGGAAGATCACCGAGCCGCCGCCGCAGCGCGAGCGCGTGCCCGGCCAGGGCGTGGGCGGCGTCGCTGACGATCGCGGCGGCGACCGGGTCCGGGTCGGGGCCTTCGGCGCAGCGGCCGACCAGCGGGGCCAGGCCGGCCAGGATCGTCCGGTCTGCGGGGGCACGATGCACGCGCACCACGAGCTGGTCGAGGGCGGCGCCGGTCGCTTCGGTCAGCGCGTCGCCCAGCACGGTCGGCGGGCCGGCCCCCTCGGCCGCCGCTAGCGCCGCGCGCACGGCGCGCCGGCCGATCCAGTAGCCGCCGCCCTCGTCGCCGATCAGGTAGCCGTGGGCGCCGACCCGCACCAGGGCGCCGGCCGATCCGCCGACCGCCCCCGAGCCGGTGCCGGCGATCACGACGATGCCGGGCTCGCCCAGGAACGCGCCGAGCCAGGCCGCCACCGCATCCGACCCGACCCGGACGGGCAGGCCGCCGCAGGCTTCGCTGACCGCCGCGGCGAACGCGCCGGCCGCTCCGCGCTGCCGGGCGATGCCGGGGATGCCGAGACCGGCCGCGGCCGGGCAGGCGGCGCGGACCAGCGCCGCCATCTGGGCCACGCCGTCGTCGTGCAGCAGGAAGTTGAACGGGCCGGCAGTCAGGCTGCGCTGCGGCGCGCCGTCGATCACCAGGGCCGCGCGGGTCCCGGTGCCGCCGGCATCGACGCCGAGCACCGGCCCCATCCCGGCCAGCGCGGCCGCGATGCGGGTGTGTGCGGGCACCGGCGCGGCCGGCGCCGCGCCGCTGGCTGCCCAGCTCATGATGGCGAAGAGTTAGGCATGCCCCGACACTACTAAGTCTTCGCCATCACCGGCGGCCGGCTCAGGGGGTGCGGGGGAGTGTGATGGCGAAGCGGGTCAGGCCGGGGCGGCTGGCGACGGTCACCGTGCCCCGGTGGGCCTTCACCACGGCGTCCACGATGGCCAGGCCGAGCCCGGTGCCGCCGGATCCGCCGGGCCGGCCCGACCGGGCGCTGTCGCCGCGGACGAACCGGTCGAACAGGTCGGGCTGCAGGCCGGCCGGGATGCCCGGCCCGTCGTCCGATACCGAAAGCCGCACGTCCTGTCCATCCGCAGCCGCGAGCGCGATGGTGACGGTGGTGCCCGGCGGGGTGTGCGCGCGGGCGTTGCTTAGCAGGTTGGCGAGCACCTGATGCAGCCGGTGCTCGTCGCCGCGCACCACGACCGGCTCGCCGGGCAGCTCGAGCACCCAGCGGTGCCCGGGGCCGGCCGCCCGCGCGTCGCTGGCCACGTCGATGGCCAGCCGGGTCAGGTCCACCGGCTCGCTGGCCAGCGGGCGGCCCGCGTCCAGCCGGGCCAGCAGCAGCAGCTCGTCGACCAGTTCGGTCATCCTGGCCGACTCGGCCTGCACCCGGGCCAGTGCGTGCGCCACCTCGTCGGGCACCGGTCCTGGATGCCGCCGCGCGAGCTCGGCGTAGCCGCGGATTGAGGCCAGCGGCGTGCGCAGCTCGTGGCTGGCGTCGGCGGCGAACCTGCGCAGCCGCGACTCGCTGGCCGCCCGCTGGGCCAGCGCCGACTCGACGTGCCCGAGCATCCGGTTGAACGCGGTGCCGACCCGGCCCACCTCGGTCCGCGGGCTGGTGTCGGGCACCCGCTCCAGCCGGGTCGCCTGACCGTCGGCCAGCGGCAGCTCGGTCACCCTGGTCGCGGCGGCGGCGACCCGGCGCAGCGGGCGCAGCGAGACGCGCACCAGGCCGGTGCTCAGCACCCCGGCGAGCAGCAGCACCGCGGCGAACACGATCAGCTCGGTCGCCTCCATGTCATGCAGGGTCGCCTCCAGGCCGGACATCGGCAGGCCGGTGACCAGTAGGTCATGCCCGTCGTCGTAGCTGGCGGTCACTCGGTAGTCGCCGTGCAGCGTGGGCATGTTCACCGTGTGCGCGGTCTCGTCGTCCGGCAGCCGGGCCAGCGCGGCCTTCTCGGCGGCGGACAGGTAGCAGTTGCCGTTCACCAGGCTCGGGTTGGCGACCGCGCCGTTGCTGACCTGGGCGCTGAGCGTGCTGACCGCCTGGCCGGGTATGTTGCCGCAGCCGGAGCCATCCGGGTGGCTGCCGGGCGGGCCAGGCGGCGGCGGCCCGCCGTGGTGCGTGCAGGCCGCGGCGTAGCGCTGGGCGGCGGCCTGCAGCTGCCCGTCGAGCTGGCCGTACAGGAAGCCGCGCAGGCCCAGGTAGGTGGCCCCGCCCACCACCGCGCAGGCCACCGCGAGCAGCGCCAGCAGGCCGGCGATCAGGCGGCCGCCCAGGGTCCGGTCGGCCAGCCAGCGCCGGGGCGCCGCGGCGGCCGCGGCGAGCCGCCCGGCGCGGCCCGGGCGGTTCATCAGCTGGTCGGCTTCAGCAGGTAGCCGACGCCGCGGACGGTGTGGATCAGCGGCTCGCGGCCCGCGTCGACCTTCTTGCGCAGGTAGCTGATGTACAGCTCGACGACGTGCGCCTGGCCGCCGAAGTCGTAGTTCCACACCCGGTCCAGGATCTGCGCCTTGGACAGCACCCGCCGCGGGTTGCGCATCAGGAACCTGAGCAGCTCGAACTCGGTCGCGGTGAGCTCGATGAGCTCGCCGCTTCTGCGGACCTCCCTGGCGTCTTCGTTCATCGTGAGGTCGGCGACACTCAGCTCGCTGCCGCCGCTGGACCGGGCCAGGTCGGCCCGGCGGAGCAGGCCGCGCAGCCGGGCCAGCACCTCCTCCAGGCTGAACGGCTTGGTCACGTAGTCGTCGCCGCCCGCGGTGATCCCGGCGATCCGGTCCTCGACGGCGTCCCGGGCGGTGAGGAACAGCACGCATACTTTCGGCTGCAGCTCGCGCAGCCTGCGCAGCACCTCGAGGCCGTCGAAGTCGGGCAGCATCACGTCGAGCAGCACCGCGTCCGGCTTGAACTCGGCCGCCACAGCCACCGCGTCCGCGCCGCCGGCGGCGGTCCGCACCTCCCAGCCTTCGAAGCGCAGCACGCTGGACAGCAGCTCGGCCAGGCTGGGCTCGTCATCGACGACCAGGACCCGTACGGCCGTCGCGGCTTTCGTTGCGCTCGCGGCGCTCGTGGTGGTCATGACATAAAGACTGGCCTTCCGAACGGTACGCTCCCTCTCCATTCGCTCTGAGTTTCCTCTGAGTCGGGTGTCAGCCCTGGTCTACCGGATTGATAGCGGGCTCAGAAGGGCGCGGCAGCCGGCCGCCAGGTTAACCGGTGACTGTGACTGGTACCGGTGGCCGAGATGCGGCGGCCGGAAGAGTGCGAAGGAGACGGCATGTCACAACCATCTTCGGTCGGAATGCTGCGCAGGCTGGCCATCGGCGGAGCGGTCACCGTGGCCGGGCTGGCCGCGGGGGCGGGAATCGCCGCCGCGGCCACCTCGGGCGGAACGTCGGCCTCGGCGTCGACCTCATCGAACCGGGCCTCATCGTCGGCGGCGACGTCCAGCACCTCCTCGCCTAGCCCGTCGTCGTCCGCGTCGTCGTCACCGTCGAAGACGCCGGCCGCCCGGCCGGGGTCCGGCACGATGCCCAAGGGCAAATGCCCGCACACGGGCAGCTCGAGCTCGACCGGGACGTCGGCCAGCGCTTTCTACGGCTAGCGGCCCGGCGTTCTGGTCAGGGCGCTCAGCAGAAACGGGAAGGATCCTGGTCGCGTCGGCGACCAGGATCCTTCCCGTTCCGGAAACCTACGGGGTGGCGGGCCAGCCGGACACTGTGCGGACGCGGCCGTCGAGGGTGACCAGGCGGGCGGGCAGCCGGAGCCCGGCTAGCCACTCCGGCGCGTGCCGGCCGCGGATCATCGCCGTCGCGGCGGCCGCGTTGGCGGCCGTGCAGCTGGCGGCGGCCACCGACACCGTGCGCCAGAACGGCGCCGCGGGCAGCCCGGTGCGCGGATCGGAGATGTACTGCAGCAGATCCGCGCCGCTGCGCCGGCGGCGGGCGGCCGTGCTGGCGGTGGCCAGGCCGCCGTCGCGGATCGCCACCAGCGTGAACCGGCCGCGCGGCGGTTCCTCCGGGTGCCCGGTGGCCTCCTGGACCCGGATCCGCCAGCCGCCGCGGGGAACCTGCCCGGCCACCGCGATGTCCCCGCCGATCCCGACCAGCACTCCGCAGCCGAGCGTGCTGGCCAGGCTGGCCGCGCAGCGGTCGGCGGCCCACGCCCTGGCTGTGGCCCCGAGATCGAGGCGCAGGCCGGCCGGCCTGCGCAGCAGCCGGGTCTTCGGGTCCAGGTGGACTTGATGCCATCGAGGTGCCGGGCCGAGCAGCGCCGCCAGCGACGGGGCTGTCGGCCGGCTGGTATCGCTGGCGCCTGCGGCCGGGTCGGCCGTCGCCTCCAGGGTGGGATCCACGTCGCCGCCGGTCAGCCTGGCGGTGCGCAGCGCCACCGCGATCGCGTCGGCGAGCAGCGGGCTGAGCTGGACGGGGGCGAGGGCCGGGCCTTCGGGAGTTGAATCTGTGCTGGCTGGATCTGGGTCTTGCTGCCGGTTCAGCGCGGCCAGCTCGGAATCGGGCCGCTGCGCGTTGCAGGACGCATCGGCCGCGGCCAGGCCCGCCGTCAGCATGGCGCGGCCCTTCTCCAGCCGGGCCGGGTCGGTGACCACCAGCTGAACCGGGGCGCCCAGTGCCGTCCAGCCGCCGGTGGTGGCGCCGCCGGACGGCGCGGACCGGCCTGTCACGCCCCGGCTCATCACGAGCCGCCGGACGGTGCGGATCGGCCTGCCGCGTCCCGGCTCATCATGAACCGCCGGACGTGGCGTGGCTCGGCCCGGACGCGGCGACCGGCATGCTGGCCGGCGGCGCCAGCGCGGCCAGCGCGTGAACGCCGCCGCGTGCGCTCGTCCCGGCCGACCTGGACGGCCTGGCCGATCCGGCTCTCGCGGTCGGCGCGATGCTCGCGTGCGCGGCGGTCGGCATCGCGGCGGCCACCCCCGCGGCGCTTGTCGTGCCGAGCACGCACGCGGTGCCCACGGCGGTGGTCGCCGCGTGCAGGCGGGACCGGCGCCGTGGCCGCTCCGGCACGACCGCGGGCAGCTTCGCTGAGGCGTCCGGCCGGTTGTCCATCGTGTGGTCCTCCAGGCTGAGGCTGGGTCCCGTTATGCCTGGTAGCTTCCTCCGCGAGCCTGCGAGATTCCTCGGGGCAACCTCTGAGCTAGCTGTGAACGGCGATGCGCAGAGCTTTCCTGGCCGGAAAGATGCCCTACGGCAGCGTGCGCCCGGCAGGCGGGCGGGTCAGGCCAGCGCCGCGTCCAGGCTGAACCCGGCCAGGGCCATCATCAGCGCGGCCGCGAGCCTGGTCACCAGCCGCACCGGCACCATCCGCAGCAGCCCGCGGCCGCCGATGATCGCGGCGACGGCCACCGTCGACATGGCCAGGTCGGCGGCGGCGCCCACGGCGAACGGCTCGTGGTACCTGGCCACCAGGTTCGCGATCACGAACTGGGTCAGGTCGCCGAACTCCGCCAGCAGGATCACCAGGAACGCGGTCCCCGCGGCCGGCCAGAACTTCTCGGTGTTGCGGGTGGGCTCCTCGTGATCCTCGGTGTGCGACCGGTGGAGCAGCAGGAACAGGGCACCGGCGAGGAACAGCCCGGAAACGACGATCTCGAGGGTGGTGCGCGGCAGCAGGCCGAGCAGGCTCCCGGCCACGACAGCCAGCACCACGTGCACGGTGAACGCCGCGACGATCCCGCAGAGCGCGGGGATCGGGGGATACTTCGTGCCGAGCATCAGGCTGGCCAGCGCCGTCTTGTCAGGCAGCTCCGCCAGCAGGATGACGGCATACGTGGCCGCGAAGACGACCAGGACCGTCACCCGGGCTCCTCTCCGCCGGCCCCGGGCGCCTGACGGTCGCTCCGGCACAGCAGATTACTGCGGCCGAAGGTCTCGCCCAGCACTCTCGGTGCCCCGGGGACCGGGCCCTTGCGGGCCGTGATGACGGCGTCCCGACGATGGAGCTACTCCCCTTCGCGTGCTCCCACTATAACGCGGAGTCTTCGCCGTCTTCGGACAGCGACTGCTCGAACCAGACGGCCTTGCCGTCGGCCGTCCGCCTGGTGCCCCAGCGGGTGGCCAGCTGGCTGACCACCTGAAGCCCGCGGCCGTTCTCGTCGCCGTCGTTGGCCAGCCTGAGCCTGGGCATGGCCGCCGCGTCGTCGAAGACCTCGCAGACCAGCGCCTCGTCCAGGATGAGGCGCAGCGAAACCGGCCCGGTGGAGTAGGCGATCGCGTTGGTGACCAGCTCGGACACCAGCAGCTCGGTGGTGTGCGCCTGCTCGGTCAGCCCCCACTTGGCCATCTGCCTCCTGGTCAGGCTGCGGGCCTGGCGGACCGAGGTCGGCTTGTCCGGCAGCGCCCAGGACGCGTGATGATCCTCGGGGATCCGGCTGAGCCTGGCCATCAGGACGGCGATGTCGTCCCGCTGATGATCCGCGTACACGCCGTCGAGCGTCGCCTTGCACAGGTCCTCGAGCGGTCGGCCCGCCGACTCCGGGCCGAATATCTTGCGCAGCCGGGTCAGCCCGTCGTCGATGTCCTGGCCGCGGTTCTCGACCAGCCCGTCGGTGTACAGCACGAAGAGGCTGCCGTCCTCGATCTTGAATTCCCGGCTCTCGATCGGCCCGCCGCCGATGCCCAGCGGCGGCGCGGGCGGCACGTCGAGATACTCGCTGCTGCCGTCCGGCCGGACCAGCAGCGGCAGCAGGTGGCCGGCCGAGGCCACCTCGCAGCTTCCGCTCACCGCGTCGAACACGGCGTAGGCGCAGGTGGCGAAGTGCGGCTCGCGCTCGCCCAGCGTCTGCATCAGCTCGTCAAGCTGCTGCAGCGCGTCCGCCGGGGCCAGCTCGAGGCCGGCCAGGGTATGGATGGCGGCGCGCAGCCTGCCCATGGTGACGGCCGCATGCACCCCGTGCCCGGCGACGTCGCCGATGACCAGGGCGACCCTGGCGCCGGGCAGCGCGATCGACTCGTACCAGTCGCCGCCGACCTCGACCAGCTTGCTGCCGGGCAGGTAGCGGTGCCGCACCTCGACCGAGGACGGCGCCGACAGCCCGGTGGGCAGCAGGCTGCGCTGCAGGGTGAGCGCGGTGGCACGCTCCCGGCTGAAGCGGCGGGCGTTGTCGATGAAGATCGCGGCCCGGCCGGCGAACTCCATCCCGATCCCGATGTCGTACGGGTCGAACCTGCGGTTCCCCGGCTTGCGGATGCACACCAGCAGGCCGACGGTCGTGTCTCTGGCGATGAGCGGCAGCAGCAGCATCGACGTGTCGGACAGCAGCTCGGCGACAGGCTTGCGCCGCCAGGCATCGGCGATCTTCTGCGCGTCGCCGGCCGTGAGATGCGGCTCGAGTACCGGTTCCGCGGTCTGCATGCACCGCACGTACGACGTTCCCGGCGGATGCTGCAGCGCCTCGCCGGTGGGGAAGGCCGCGTCCCAGCTGGGGTCCTCGTCGTCGTAACCGACGGCCAGCCTGCGCAGCAGGGGCGGCGCGTCGGTGATGTCGACCGGAATCTCGTCCGCCCCGACCAGGCTCTCCAGGATCAGCAGGTCGGACGCGTTGCAGAAGTGCGGGACCACGACGTCCATCAGCTCGCGGGCCATCTGGTCCACGTCGAGCGTGCTGCTGACCCGGGTGAACGAGTCGTCGAGCAGCGCGCGGCGCATCAGCGCCGGGTCGGTGAACCGCTCGCTGCTCGGCAGCGGCACGCGGACGATCGCGAGCGCGGTCAGGTCGGGGTCGGTGGCCGTCATCGGCTGCACGGTGACGACGGCCTCGGTGGCGCGGCCCTTCTCGGCGTTGATCGTGAGCATCACGGTGCTCTCGCGGCCAGAGCGCATCGCGTCGATGAGGCTGGTCAGGGCCTCCTTTTGCTCGGGGCCTTCCACCGTCAGGTCGCCGAGCTCGGCGCCGAGCAGCTCGCCGGGTGACCGCCCGAGTACTTTGGGCGCGTGCCGGTCGCATTGCAGGATCCGGCCGGAGATGTCGATCCCGAGTATGAGGGTCCGGGCGGCCGGGTTAGGCACGAGCGCAGCGCTCGTGCCTGCCGCCTCTGCCGTGTCGGACATGGTCTCGTTGGCTCCCGTCAGCCCAGCGTGCCGGTGCTACCCGCCAATTATGTTCCACGTACTGTCTGCCCGACATGGAACGCGCTTACCCGGGAAAACGGGTGCTTGAGCAGAGCTTATTCGGCCACCGCGGGGTTGCACAGCGCTGCGAACGGAACGCTGCCGGGACCAGGGCGTCGCACTACTACTCTGAGTAACAGCTCTATCACGAAATTGCCATGCGCAGACCTGGGAAGAGTGCCGCGCCTTACTTCACCGCGACGTTTACCGTTGGGTAGCCGCTGGCGCCGTTCGGCTCGGGCGGCTCGGCCAGCGCGGTCTGCGTGTAGCCGGTGGCGTCGGTGGCCCGGGCCTCGATCACGTGCTGTCCCGGGGTGGCGTCCCAGTACCAGACCCACTGCCGCCAGGTGTCGATGCCGGGGACGGTGGCCAGCTTGGCCTCGTTCCACGGGCCGCGGTCCACCCTGACGTGCACCGCGTCGATGCCGCGGTGCTGGGCCCAGGCGATCCCGGCGACCGGCGTCCGGCCCGCGGCCAGGGTGTTCCCGAAGGTCGGAACGTCGATCCTGGACTCGGTCTTGATCGGCGCCTGCTGCGACCAGCCGCGCTGCGCCCAGTACGCGGTCTGCGACGCGAACGTGGTGAGGTTGATGTCGGTGACCCACTTGGTGGCCGACACGTACCCGTACAGCCCCGGCACCACCATCCGGGCGGGGAACCCGTGCTCCACCGGCAGCGGCGCGCCGTTCATGGCGACGGCCAGCAGCGCGTCCCGGCCGTCCAGGACGGTCTGCACCGGCGTGCCGCAGGTGAATCCGTCCGTCGAGGTGGACAGGATCTGATCGGCCCCGGCGCGGGGCCTCGCCTCCCTGATCAGGCTGGCCAGGCTGGTGCCGATCCACGAGGCGTTGCTGATGTACGGGCCGCTGACCGGGTCGGACACGCAGGTGAGCGTGATGTAGGCCTCGGTCAGCGGACGGCGGATCAGCTGATCGAAGGTGATCTCGATCTCCCGCTCGACCATGCCGTGGATCCGCAGCGTCCAGCTGTCCGGCGGGACCTGGGGCAGCACCAGCGCGGTGTCCACCCGGTAGAAGGTCGAGTTCGGTGTGATGAACGAGGCCAGCCCCGGGATGCGCAGGTCCGTGCCGGCCGGCAGCCGCGGCAGCGGCGGCTTGGGCTTCGGGATGATCAGGTCGGCCCGGGCCGCCGTGACGGCGCCGCGTTCGGCCAGCACCCTGCCCGCCAGGCCGCCGACCGCCGCCGCTCCCAGCGCCACCGCGCTGGTGACCAGGAACCGCCTGCGCTGCTCCCCGGTCGTCGGCGGGCCATCCGCTGCGGGCTGCCGCGGCGGGCGAGCGGCCCGCGACGATCCGGAGCCAGGCACCCAGCTGCCGCCGGGCGACCCTTCGCCGCGCGACCGGTCGCGGGGTGACCGGTTCGCAGGCGACTGCTTCCCCGGCGGCTATTTCCTCGGCGGGCGGCTGCCGCCGGACCGTGCCCCGCCGGACCGTGCGCCGGGCGACTTGCTGCCACCGGCCGCGCCGCCGGCGGCCCCGGCCGCCCCGCGTCCGCCGCCGGCGGCCTCGGGGCCGCCGCCGGGAATGCTGCGCAGCAGCAGGACCATGGTGATCACGCTCGCCACGGCCGCCACCAGCGTGGGAACGAGGTACCCGGCGCCCGCATTCGGGCGGGTCGCCGCGGCCGCCAGCCCGATGCCGACGAACGCGGCCAGCCCGGCCAGCCCGTACGCCAGCCGCCTGGTACCCAGGATGCCGATCAGCGCGGCATACAGCGCCAGCAGGATCAGGATGCCGGTGAGCAGGGCCGTCTTGTCGTCCGAGCCGAACGTGGAGATCGCGAAGTTCTTGACCGGCGGCGGCGTCAGGCCGATGGCCGCATCGCCGACGGCGATGATCGGGGAGCTGGCCTGCGCGCCCAGGCTCGCGACGAACTGGCCGATCCCCACCGCGACCGTGCCGGCCACTAGGCCGGCCGCCGCTCCGAGGAGAGGTCGCGTTCTGCCAGGCTCGTATGTCATGTTGGTGATTCGGTGCGGGCGGCTAGGCAGATTGCCCTTGTGGCGATGCCAAGCCAACCGCGCGTCGGGTCCGAATGAAGGGTATGGGCATGGCTGAGGAGTCCGCACGCCGGGTCTGGCCAGACCGCGGCGCGGACCCGGCCGGCGCCGCGGCCCCTTCGCCTGCGGAGCTGAAGGCCGGCGCCTCCCCGTTCGGGAAAAAAAGCACTTCAAGCCGCCACGACGATCTCGCCCTGCTTCTCGGCCGTGTGGGCCGCGGTGACGAGGAGGCCTTCGGAGCGGTTTACGAGCGGGTCGCGGGCACCGTGTTCGGCCTGGCGCAGCGGGTGGTGCGAGATCCGGCTCAGTCCGAGGAGGTCGGGCAGGAGGTCATGCTGGACATCTGGCGCACGGCCTCGCGTTTCGACCCGGCCCAGGGCACGGCGCAGGCGTGGGTGGCGACGATCACGCACCGGCGCGCCGTCGATCGCGTCAGGTCCGCGCAGGCCGCCGCGCGGCGCGACGACCGGGCGGCCGCACGCGAGCCGGTATACGACGCGGTGGCCGAGGAGGTCGAGGCGAAGCTGGACCACGAGCGGGTCCGCCGCTGCCTGGGCACGCTGACCGAGTTGCAGCGCGAGTCGATCGTGCTGGCCTTCTACGGCGGCTACACCTACCCGGAGGTGGCCAGCCTGCTGGGCATCGCGCTGGGCACGGCGAAGACGCGGATGCGGGACGGGCTGATCCGGCTGCGCGACTGCCTGGGGGTGACGTGATGACATCCGGCCGGGCGGACCTGCATACGCTGGCGGGCCCGTACGCGCTCAACGCGCTGCCGCCGCGCGACTGCGCCCGCTTCGAGCGGCACCTGGCGGCCTGCGAGCCGTGCGCCCAGGAGGTACGCGGCCTGCGCGAGACCGCGGCGCGGCTGGCCGCGGCCACCGCCGTGCCGCCCGCTCCGCAGCTGCGCGACCGGGTGCTGGCCCAGGTGGCGCGGACCAGGCAGCTGCCGCCGGCTCCGGCCCGGCCCGGAGCGGCCCGGCGGCCCGGCTGGCGCGGCCTGGCCTGGCCGGCCAGGACACGCACGCTGACCCTGGCCGCGTCGGCCGTCTTCGCGGTCGCGGCGGTCCTGCTCGGCGCGCTGGTCCTGGTCAGCCAGCACAAGCTGAGCCAGGCCGAGACCGGTGACCACGTGCTGGCCGCGGTGCTGACCGCCCCGGACGCGAAGATGATGACGTCGCCGGCGGTCGGCGGCGGGACCGTGACCGTCGTGGTCTCCCGGATGAAGGGCGCGCTGGCCTTCAGCTCGGCCGGGCTGCCGGCGCTGCCGGGCGGCATGCGCTACGAGCTGTGGGTGATGGGACCGCAGCCGCATTCGGCGGGGATGCTGCCCGCGCCACAGCACGGGATGACCTCGCCGGTGATGGCGACCGGGCTGCTGGCCGGCGAGAAGGTGGAGCTCACCGTGGAGCCTTCGGGCGGTGTGCCGCGGCCGACCTCATCGCCGCTGCTGATGATCACCGTGACCTGACGCGAGGGGCCTCCGGCGCTCAGCCCGTTCAGTCCTCGAAGATCCAGCGGGTCGGCGAGCCGGTGAAGTCGCCGCTGCGCAGCCCGAACACCCGCCGCGGGCGCACCCGGATCGTCGCGTTCTTGGCCGGGTCGAGGAAGTCCACGCCGAACTCGGTCCCGTACTTGGCGTTCATCAGGTCGATCACCCGCTGCAGCAGCGGCGGATCCGTGACGATGCGGGCGTTGCCCTCCACCACGACCGGGTCGGCGGCCTCTTCGGTGCTGACGCAGCACCGCGGGTCGGCGGCCAGGTTGCGGGCCTTGCGCGAGTCGGCGGCGCTGCTGAACCAGAGCACGGCGTCGTCCCACATGCCCCAGACCGGCATCGTGTGCGGGTGCCCGTCCGGCCAGACGCTCACCACCCAGTAGTTGCGCGAGGCGGTCAGCCGCTCCGCCGCCCACGACCAGGGCAGCAGGCCGCCTCCCTCGGCTGGCCCGGCGATGCCATACCCCGGCATGTGCGGGCGGCTGACGCGAGGAATCGTCATGGGCCCATGTTGTACCGCAGCCGCAGGTGTCACGGCCGGTACCTTGGCCGATCCGTGGATACCGATTTGGCGACGGCAGCCGGCCGTGCCGCGGGGCGGTCGCCAGGCAGGCTACGTTGGGACCCGTGAAGGCTTCTCCCGAGACGCAGCTGCGTCTGCTTGACCTGGCCGAGCTCGACACCGAGATCAGCAGGCTCGATCACCGGCGGCGCGGCGTGCCCGAGGTCGCCGAGGTGGAAAAACTCGAAGCCCGCGACGCTGAGCTGCGCGACGCGATTATCGGTGCCGAGACCACCGAAAAGGATCTCGCCCGCGAGCAGAGCAAAGCGGAGGCGGACGTCGATCAGGTGCGCGACCGGTCCGCCCGGGATCGCGCGCGGCTCGACGCGGGCCAGGTGTCCTCGCCGCGCGAGCTGGAGAACCTGCAGTCGGAGATAGCGTCGCTGCAGCGCAGGCAGTCTGCTCTTGAAGAGATCGTGCTCGACGTGATGGAGCGCAGGGACGCCGCGCAGCAGACCCGCGACGCGCTGACCGCCGAACGCGCCGAGCTGTCGGTCCGCCAGGCCGAGGTCACCGCCCGCCGCGACGAGGCGCTCGGCGAGCTGGGGGAGCAGTTCAC
>DASXME010000038.1:0-16899 GCA_036495825.1 Streptosporangiaceae bacterium | reverse complement strand
GCCCGTCCTTTTCCGGCTTGAGCGTGCGGTAGTTGATGGTCTCCGGCTTCTTCACCTCTCCGTGCGACCACTGCCTGATGTCATCCGCGGTCGCGAGGCCTATACGCAGATCGTCAAAGAAGTTGACGTCGAGCACTTGTTTATCCCCTGGGGTTGAAGCGGATGTTATTCAAAACCCGTAATTGATCTTGAACGAGTGGTCACGGCCTGCCAGCACCTCGCTTGCGATCGTTGGTTTTGAATAACATTCGCGGATGATCAGACTTCCTCTACGCTGCTCGGCTCGCGGCGCGACAGGTCGATGCCCAGTTCCTCCGCGGCACGGAACACGTCCTCGTCCGTATCGCGCATCTCGATCGCGGCTCCGTCGCTGGACAGCACCTCGACGTTGAGGCAGAGCGACTGCATCTCCTTGATCAGCACCTTGAATGACTCAGGGATGCCGGGCTCGGGGATGTTCTCGCCCTTGACGATGGCCTCGTAGACCTTGACCCGGCCGAGAACGTCGTCGGACTTGATCGTGAGGAGCTCCTGCAGCGCGTAGGCGGCGCCGTAGGCCTCGAGGGCCCACACCTCCATCTCGCCGAAGCGCTGGCCGCCGAACTGTGCCTTACCGCCGAGCGGCTGCTGGGTGATCATGGAGTACGGGCCGGTCGAGCGAGCGTGGATCTTGTCGTCGACCAGGTGCAGCAGCTTGAGGATGTAGACGTAGCCGACCGAGACCGGATCCTTGAACGGCTCACCGGAGCGGCCGTCGAAGAGCTTGGCCTTGCCGCCCTGGTTGACCAGCTGCTGACCATCGGCGGTCGGCAGCACGCTGCCGAGCAGCCCGGTGATCTCCTCCTCGCGGGCCCCGTCGAAGACGGGGGTAGCCACCGCGGTGGAGGGCGGGGCCGCATCGGCGCCGATCTTGCGCAGCCGGTCCTGCCATTCGCCCTCGCCGTTGACCTGCCAGCCGGTCTTGGCGACCCAGCCGAGGTGCGTCTCGAGCACCTGGCCGACGTTCATCCGGCTGGGCACGCCGAGCGGGTTGAGCACGATGTCCACCGGCGTGCCGTCCTCAAGGAACGGCATGTCCTCGACCGGGAGGATCTTGGAGATGACCCCCTTGTTCCCGTGCCGGCCGGCCAGCTTGTCGCCGTCGGTGATCTTCCGCTTGGCGGCCACGTAGACCCGGACGAGCTCGTTCACGCCGGGCGGCAGCTCGTCGCCGTCCTCGCGGGTGAACACGCGGACGCCGATGACCTTGCCTTCCTCGCCGTGCGGCACCTTCAGCGAGGTGTCGCGCACCTCGCGCGCTTTCTCGCCGAAGATCGCGCGCAGCAGCCGCTCCTCCGGGGTGAGCTCGGTCTCGCCCTTGGGCGTGACCTTGCCGACCAGGATGTCGCCGGTGACGACCTCGGCCCCGATCCGGATGATGCCCCGCTCGTCGAGGTCGGCGAGCACCTCCTCGGAGACGTTCGGGATGTCCCTGGTGATCTCCTCCGGGCCCAGCTTGGTGTCCCGGGCGTCGACCTCGTGCTCCTCGATGTGGATCGAGGACAGGACGTCGCCCTGGACGAGCCGCTGGGACAGGATGATCGCGTCCTCGTAGTTGTGACCCTCCCAGGACATGAAGGCGACCAGCAGGTTCTTGCCCAGCGCCATCTCGCCGTTGTCGGTGCACGGGCCGTCCGCGATGACCTGGCCGACCTCGACCCGCTGGCCCTCGTTCACGATCGGCTTCTGGTTGAAGCAGGTGCCCTGGTTGGACCGGCGGAACTTGGCGATCTGGGACGTGGTCCTGGTGCCGTCGTCGTGCATCAGCGTGATGAAGTCGGCGCAGGCCTCCTCCACCACTCCGGCCTGCTCGGCCACGATCACGTCGCCGGCGTCGGTGGCGGCACGGTACTCCATGCCGGTACCGACCAGCGGCGCCTCGCTGCGCAGCAGCGGGACCGACTGGCGCTGCATGTTGGAGCCCATCAGCGCGCGGTTCGCGTCGTCGTGCTCGAGGAACGGGATCATGGCCGTCGCGACCGACACCATCTGCCGCGGCGAGACGTCCATGTAGTCGACCTCGTCCGGCCTGATGTAGTCGATCTCGCCGCCCTTGCGGCGGACCAGCACGCGGTCCTCGGCGAACGCGCCGTCAGCGCCGATCGGCGTGTTGGCCTGGGCGATGACGTGCCTGTCCTCCTCGTCGGCGGTCAGGTAGTCGATCTGCGCGGTGACCTTGCCGGCCCGCACCTTGCGGTACGGCGTCTCCACGAAGCCGAACGCGTTCACCCGGCCGTAGGAGGAGAGCGAGCCGATCAGGCCGATGTTGGGGCCTTCAGGCGTCTCGATCGGGCACATCCGGCCGTAGTGCGAGGGGTGCACGTCGCGCACCTCGAACCCGGCCCGCTCGCGGGACAGGCCGCCCGGACCCAGCGCCGACAGCCGGCGCTTGTGGGTGAGCCCCGCCAGCGGGTTGGTCTGGTCCATGAACTGGGAGAGCTGGCTGGTGCCGAAGAACTCCTTGATGGACGCGACCACCGGCCGGATGTTGATCAGCGTCTGAGGCGTGATCGCCTCGACGTCCTGGGTAGTCATTCGCTCCCTGACCACCCGCTCCATCCGGGCCAGGCCGAGCCTGACCTGGTTTTGGATCAGCTCGCCCACGGTGCGCAGCCGCCGGTTGCCGAAGTGGTCGATGTCGTCGGTCTCGACCGGGATAACCGTGTCGTTGCCCGACTTCATCTCCTCCTCGCCCGCGTGCAGCCTGACCAGGTAGTCGATCGTGGCGACGATGTCGTCCTCGGTCAGCGTTCCCTGGCGGACCGGCAGGCCGAGGCCCAGCTTCTTGTTGATCTTGTACCGGCCCACCTTGGCCAGGTCGTACCGCTTCGGGTTGAAGTACAGGTTCTCCAGGAGCGCCTGCGCGGACTCCCTGGTCGGCGGCTCGCCGGGCCGGAGCTTGCGGTAGATGTCGAGCAGCGCGTCGTCCTGCCCGGTGGTGTGGTCCTTCTCCAGGGTGGCCCGCATCGACTCGTAGGCGCCGAAACGGTCCAGGATCCTGGCCTCGTCCCAGCCAAGCGCCTTGAGCAGGACGGTGACGCTCTGCTTGCGCTTGCGGTCGATGCGCACGCCCACGCTGTCCCGCTTGTCGATCTCGAACTCCAGCCAGGCCCCGCGGGACGGGATCACCTTGCAGCTGTAGATGTCCTTGTCCGAGGTCTTGTCGACCTGCCGGTCGAAGTAGACGCCCGGCGACCGGACCAGTTGCGAGACCACGACACGCTCGGTGCCGTTGATGATGAAGGTGCCCTTGGCGGACATGAGCGGGAAGTCGCCCATGAAGACCGTCTGGCTCTTGATCTCGCCGGTGCTGTTGTTGATGAACTCTGCCGTGACGAACATCGGGGCCGAGTACGTCATGTCCTTGTCCTTGCACTCCTCGACGGAGTACTTGGGCGGCTCGAACCGATGATCTCGGAACGATAGGGACATCGTGCCCGTGAAGTCCTCGATCGGACTGATCTCCTCGAAGATTTCCTCGAGGCCGGACTGTTCGGGTACGTCCTCGCGCCCAGCCGTCCTGGCGGCGTCCACTCGTTCCTTCCAGCGCCCGTTACCGAGCAGCCAGTCGAACGACTCGGTCTGCAGTGCCAGCAGATCCGGTACTTCGAGCGGTTCGCTAATGCGTGCGAAGGAGACGCGACGCGGGCCAAGAGCGTTAGTTGAGGCGCTGCGCGATGCTGCCAACAGGGGTCCTTCCGAGCTTGTGGCGGACTTTCACCGCACGCACGTCAAACGCCCTGCGGGCACACCGCGGGATGATCGAGGTTGCCGAGGGCGTAAGAGTGCAGCGCAAATTAGCAGTGTAGCCGAACGATACACTGCTGGTCAACCGTACGCTTTTATGAGATTCACGTTGACCGCAGCATCGCCCCTGAGCGGCGATACGTCAAGTCTGACCCGCCTGGTCCGGCTGGTCAGGAGGCGTGAGAGATGCCACATGGTGCCGGGTGTGTGAAGTCGCAGCAACGGGGTATACCTGCTTGTTTGCCGGCTTGGGGGGCCGGGCGCTCGTGTATCGATGGTGTATCAATGCAGCGGCGGCGGGCGCCCCCGTATTCCGGGGACCGCCCCCCCCCGACGCTGGTGGCTACGTGACGGTGCCTACTTGACCGTGCCTACTTGACGGTGACGGTCGCGCCGACGCCCTCGAGCGCGGTCTTGGCCTTCTCCGCGGCTTCCTTGTTGACCTTCTCAAGCAGCGCCTTGGGCGCGCCGTCGACCAGGTCCTTGGCCTCCTTGAGCCCGAGGCTCGTGAGCGTACGGACCTCCTTGATGACCTGGATCTTCTTGTCGCCGGCGGCCTCGAGGATGACGTCGAACTCGTCCTGCTCCTCGACAGCGGCCTCGCCGCCTGCCGCCCCGCCCGCAGGCGCGGCCGCGACCGCCATCGGAGCGGCGGCCTTTACGTCAAACGTCTCCTCGAACTGCTTCACGAACTCAGAGAGCTCGAGCAGAGTCATCTCCTTGAACGCGCCGAGCAGATCGTCGGTGCTGAGCTTCGCCATGGTGGTGAAATCCTCCGTGTGTCTTAACGTCTGGTCGGTCAGTCGTGGTCCGGCCCGCTGGCCGCGTCGTCTGCTGCTGCGTCGCCTGCTGGCGCTGCATCCGCTGGTGCTTCGTCGGCTGGGGCCGCGTCCGCTGGTGCTGCGTCCGCTGGTGCTGCGTCCGCAGGTGCTGCCGGCGCCTCGTCTGCGGGGGCCGCGGCGGCTGGCGCCTCGGCCTCCTGGGCTGCCTCGGCCGGAATCGTTTCCCCGGCCGCCTCGCGCTTGACCCGCAGGGCCTCGGCGAGCTGCGCCATCTGGACCGGCAGCGCCGCGAACGTGCCCGCCGCCTTGGCCTGCGATGCCTTCATCGCGCCGGCCAGCTTGGCCAGCAGCACCTCGCGCGGCTCAAGATCGGCCAGCTTGGTGATCTCCTGGGGAGTCAGGGCCTTGCCGTCGAGGACACCGCCCTTGATCACCAGAAGCGGATTCGCCTTAGCGAAGTCGCGCAGGCCCTTCGCCGTCTCGACCACGTCACCGGTCACGAATGCGACCGCCGACGGGCCGGTAAGCAGCGAGGAAAGCTCGTTCGTGAGCCCCGCCTGATCAACCGCGATCTTGGTCAGCGTGTTCTTCACCACGGCAAACGTGGCTGCCTCACCAAGCGACCCGCGCAGCTCGCGCAGCTGGGCCACGGTGAGTCCGCGATATTCGGTCAGCACGGCACCGGCCGAATTCTGGAATCGCTCGGTGAGCTCGGCTACTGCGGCCACCTTGTCCGCCTTCGCCATGGGCCTCCTCTCTCACAATCAGGAAGGCCCGGAGAAACACAAACGCCCCGGCGCGGACGCTCCGGGGCGTACCCGCCGGACCCGGTGCGGGCCACGGCAGATCTGCTCGGTTCGCCTACGCGGGCCGCCCGCTCTCACGGGGCCTTCGGTCACCCGGCAACTGCTGCCCGGTGACGACCGACGGTCTTTGGCAGCCACCAGAGTACCAAGGATCCTTGGTAGGCCGCGCCATGGCGCGAAGCGTGAGCAGCGTGAGTTGCAGCGAAGCCCGGCCCCGCGGTGGGCGGGCCGGGCTTCGGGTTGCGCTTGCGTGCTTCGTGCGTGCTAGCTGGCGGCGGCTTCGGCCTCTTCGAACTCTTCCACGATGCCGTGGGTCTTGTTCGGGTCGACGGGGATGCCGGGGGCCATGGTCGTCGTCATCGTGATCCGCTTGACGTAGCGGCCCTTGGCCGCGGCGGGCTTGAGCCTGATCACCTCGTCCAGCGCGGCCGCGTAGTTCTCGGCCAGCGCCCGGTCGGTGAAGGACGCCTTGCCGATGATGAAGTGCAGGTTGCCGTTCCTGTCCACCCGGAACTCGATCTTGCCGCCCTTGATGTCGGTGACGGCCTTGCCCACGTCGGGGGTGACCGTGCCGGTCTTGGGGTTAGGCATCAGGCCGCGGGGGCCGAGCACCCGGCCGAGCCTGCCCACCTTGCCCATCAGGTCGGGGGTGGCCACCACCGCGTCGAAGTCCAGGAAGCCGCCCTGGATCCGCTCGATCAGGTCGTCCGAGCCGACGAAGTCCGCGCCGGCTGCCTCCGCGTCCGCGGCCTTGTCGCCGGTGGCGAAGACGAGGACGCGGGCGGTCTTGCCGGTGCCGTTCGGCAGGTTGACGGTGCCGCGGACCATCTGGTCCGCCTTGCGCGGGTCAACCCCGAGCCGGAGGGCCACCTCGACGGTGGGGTCGAACTTGGTGACCGTGGTCTTCTTGCTGAGCGCGACCGCCTCGGCCGGCGTGTAGAGCTTGTCCCTGTCGATCTGCTCGGCCGCCTTGCGGTAGCCCTTGCTGCGCTGCATTGCGTTCTCCTTCGTGGCGGAGGCTGTGGTCATCGGGCCGCGCGCGGCCCTGCCACAGGGTCTAGGACTTAGCCCTGGACGGTGATTCCCATCGAGCGCGCCGTGCCTGCGATGATCAGCTCGGCCGCCTCGATCGTGGTCGCGTTCAGGTCGGTCATCTTGGTCTGCGCGATGTCGCGCACCTGGGCCTTGGTGACCGAGCCGACCTTGGTCTTGTGCGGCTCGGCGCTGCCCTTCTCCACGCCGGCCGCCTTCTTGATCAGTTCCGCGGCGGGCGGCGTCTTGGTGATGAACGTGAAGCTGCGGTCTTCGTAAATCGTGATCTCCGCGGGCACGATGTTCCCGCGCTGGGACTCCGTAGCTGCGTTGTACATCTTGCAGAAGTCCATGATGTTGACGCCGTGCGGCCCGAGCGCGGTGCCGACGGGCGGGGCCGGAGTGGCCGCGCCCGCCTGCAGCTGCACCTTCACAACCGCGGCGACCTTCTTCTTCCTCGGCGGCATGTCTTGCGATCCTTATCTCGGTGTTTCGTTGGGGTCGGGCGGCTCGTCAGATCTTCGTGACCTGATCGAAGGAGAGCTCAACCGGCGTCTCCCGGCCGAAGATCGATACGAGCACCTTGAGCTTCTGGGTGTCGGGGTTGATCTCGTTCACGGTGGCCGGGAGGGTGGCGAACGGGCCATCCATCACGGTCACAGACTCGCCGGTCTCGAACTCGACGACGGTGCGCTTGGCCTCCGCCTCCCTGACCTGCTCCTCCGGCTCGGGGGCAAGCAGCTTGGCGACCTCTTCCAGGCTGAGCGGCGACGGCCTGCTGGACAGCCCGACGAAGCCGGTTACGCCCGGCGTGTTGCGTACCGCGGCCCAGGACTGGTCGGTGAGGTCCATCCGGACCAGGATGTAGCCGGGCAGCACCTTCTCCGACACCTGCTGGCGCTTGCCGCCCTTGATCTCGGTGACCTGATGGACCGGCACCTCGATCTGGAAGATGTAGTCCTCCATGTTGAGCGACTGGGTGCGGCTCTCCAGGTTGGCCTTGACCCGGTTCTCGTACCCGGCGTAGGAGTGCACCACGTACCAGTCGCCGGGCATCATCCGCAGCTGGCGGCCAAACTCGGCGGCCGGATCGACAGCCTGAGCCGTCTCGCCTTCGGCGTCCCCCGCCTCGCCCTCGGCCTCGCCGGCCGCGTCCGCAGGCTCGGCCTCATCCGAATCCGACTCAGCCTCAGCCGCCGGGTCAGCCGGCTCGGTCTCTTCTGTCTCGGCGTGCTCGGACGCGACGGCATCGCCTGAGGCCGCGTCGCCGGCATCCCCCGCCGAGTCCGCCTCGTCGGCGGCCAGGCCGTCCTCGGGCAGAGCCTCCTCGGGCAGAGCCTCCTCGGGCAGGCCGTCCTCGGCTGGGCTGGCCCCAGACCGGCTAGCACCGGACAGGCTGCCCTCAGCCGGGCCGGCCTCGTCGGCCTGCGCCTCGATGGCGTCGCTTTGTTCGGACACGGTAGCTCTTTCTCTTCGCTCTCTCTTTCCCGGCCACCGCGAGCCGCGGCCGCCAGGCGCCTCCCCGTCACGCTGCTGCGATCATGCTGCCACGATGGGCCGACGGAAATACCCGGCTGCGCGCAAGCAGGCACCGCAAGCAGGCCAAGCCGGAGGCAAATCTCAGCCGAAAATCGCCAGCACCAGCTTGCCCAGCAGGGTGTCAAGGCCGGTCACGAAGGCCACCATGACCACTATGAACACGAGCGCGACCGTGGTGTAGGTGGTCATTTCATGACGGGTGGGCCAGATCACCTTGCGCAGTTCGGCGGCGACCTGCCGGACGAACACCGCAGGGGTCGTTCTGCCACCCCTGGACGGTCGACCAGGCTTGGCCGGTTTCTCTGCGGCCTGGCCGCCACGGGTCTGTGTCGCCATTACCTCACCTGAGCTGCGCTGAAGGATTCACTGGGTGATCCCGCGGTGGGTCCGGGAGCCGCGAACGGCCCACGAACGCACTCGCAGGGCAGGAGGGACTCGAACCCCCAACCGCCGGTTTTGGAGACCGGAACTCTAGCCAATTGAGCTACTGCCCTCTGCTTGTCACAACACGCTTGTCCACACTTGCTTCACAGCACTGCTTCACCAGGACTGCTTCACCATGACTGCTTCACCATGCTGACACCTGCCTTAGGGGCATGCGCCGACAATGCGGCATACACCGCCAGCCCAGAAGTCTACGTCGCCAGCCCCCTCCCGTCGAACCGTGGGCGCGTCACCGGTCAAGGGTGGGCGCGTCACCGTTCAGGGGATGCCACCATAGACAGCATGCCCATGTCACATCCTCGCATCTCGGCGCGTGTCTCAGCGATCACCGAGTCGGCAACGCTGGCCGTAGACGCCAAGGCCAAGGCGCTCAGGGCCGAAGGCAAGCCGATCATCGGATACGGCGCAGGCCAGCCCGACTTCCCGACGCCTGACTACATCGTCGAGGCCGCCGCCCAGGCCTGCCGCGACCCGAAGAACCATAAGTACACGCCCACCGGCGGGCTGCCCGAGCTGCGCGAGGCGATCGCGGTCAAAACCGCGCGTGACTCCGGCTACCAGGTGCAGGCCGGCCAGGTGCTGGTCACCAACGGCGGCAAGCACGCCGTCTACGAGGCGTTCGCCACCCTGATCGATCCGGGCGACGAGGTGCTGGTGCCCACGCCGTACTGGACGACCTACCCGGAGTCGATCGCGCTGGCCGGCGGCGTCCCGGTTCCCGTCCTCGCCGACGAGCGATCCGGTTACCTGGTGTCGGTGGCCGACCTCGAGGCGGCCCGCACCGAGCGCACGAAGGTGCTGCTGTTCGTGTCGCCGTCTAACCCGACCGGTGCGGTGTACCCGCCCGATCAGGTCGCGGAGATCGGCCGCTGGGCGGCGAGCAACGGCCTGTGGGTGATCACCGACGAGATCTACGAGCACCTCGTGTACGGCGACGCGCGGTTCGTCTCCATGCCGGTGGCGGCGCCCGAGATCGCGGATCGCTGCGTGGTGCTGAACGGCGTGGCCAAGACGTACGCGATGACCGGCTGGCGGGTGGGCTGGATGATCGGCCCGGCCGACGTGGTCAAGGCGGCGGCGAACCTGCAGTCGCACGTGACGTCGAACGTCTGCAACGTGGCCCAGCAGGCGGCGCTGACCGCGGTGAGCGGCGACCTGTCGGCGGTGGCGGCGATGCGCGAGGCGTTCGGCCGGCGCAAGGCCACGATGACCAAGATGCTGAACGAGATTCCCGGCGTGTTCTGCCCCGAGCCCGAGGGCGCCTTCTACTGCTACCCATCGGTGAAGGGCCTGCTCGGCGTCGAGATCGCCGGGCGGGTGGCGAGCACCTCCGCCGAGCTGGCCGGCCTGCTCCTCGATGAGGCGGAAGTGGCGGTGGTGCCGGGCGAGGCGTTCGGCACGCAGGGCTACTTCAGGCTCTCCTGCGCGCTCGGTGACGCCGACCTGGAGGAGGGGCTCACCCGGGTGGCCAAGCTGGTCGGCCAGGCCAGCCGCTAGGCCCGCAGCCGGATCAACGGCTGAGCACGCGGCGCAGCGGCCGGCACGGCACACTGGGCCGATGGCCCGGCCGCTCCGCTTGCTCCCCAAGGCGCACCTGCACCTGCACCTGACCGGCGCGATGCGGCACGCCACGCTGATGGAACTGGCCGCCGCGCACCGCGTTCACCTGCCGGCCGGGCTGGCCGGAGACTGGCCGCTGCGGCTCTCTGAGGCCAGTGACGAGCGCGGCTGGTTCCGTTTCCAGCGGCTGTACGACATCGCCCGGTCGGTGCTGCGCGGCGAGGACGACGTCCGCAGGCTGCTCCGGGAGACCGCGGAGGACGAGGCGGCCGACGGCTCGGGCTGGCTGGAGATCCAGGTGGACCCGTCGGGTTACGCCGGCCGGTTCGGCGGCCTGACGCCCGCCGTGGAGCTCGTGCTCGACGCGGCGGCCCAGGCTACCGCCGCGACCGGGGTCGGCATCGGCGTGATCATCGCGGCCAACCGGACCAAGCACCCGCTGGAGGCCCGCACGCTCGCCCGGCTGGCCGCGCAGTACACCGGGCGCGGGGTGATCGGGTTCGGGCTGAGCAACGACGAACGGCGCGGCGCGGCGGCCGAGTTCGGCCCAGCCTTCCGCATCGCGACCCGGGCCGGCCTGCTATCGGTTCCGCACGGCGGCGAGCTGCTCGGCCCGGCCAGCGTCCGGGCCTGCCTGGACGAGCTGCACGCGGACCGGATCGGGCACGGCATCGCCGCGGCCGACGATCCCGAGCTGGAGCGGCGGCTCGCGGCCAGCTCGGTCACGCTCGAGGTCTGTCCCTCGTCCAACGTGGCGCTCGGCGTCTTCGCCAAGCCCGCCGACGTCCCGCTGCTGCGGCTGCTCGAGGCGGGCGTGCCGGTCGCGCTGGGTGCCGACGACCCGCTGCTGTTCGGGTCGAGGCTCACCGCGCAGTACGACCTGGCCAGGAACGCACTCGGCCTCGGCGATGGCCAGCTGGCCGAGCTGGCCCGGATGTCGGTACGCGGCTCGGTGGCACCCGATGCGGTCCGCGCCCGGCTGCTGGCCGGGATAGACGCCTGGCTGGCCGGCCAGCGGTCAGAGCGAGGCGCCGACGAGCACGGGCTCAGGAATTAGCTTGATTCCGAACGATGCGCGGACACCGTCCTGGATCTCCGAGGCGAGCGCGAGCAGGTCTTTCGTGCTGCCCCCACCCGGATTGACCAGCGCCAGCGTGTGCTTGGCCGATATCCGGGCGCCGGCGCCGCCGTAGCCCTTGGCGAATCCGGCCCGCTCGATGAGCCAGGCCGCGGGCACCTTGACCTGGCCGTCGCCGGCGTCGCCGGCCGGGAAGCGGGGCACCACGGCGTCCGGGCCGAACCGGGACCGGGCCGCCTCCTCGATCGCGGCGAGCCGGGCCGGGCCGACCACCGGGTTGGTGAAGAACGAGCCCGCGCTCCTGGTGTCAGGGTCGGCCGGGTCGAGCACCATCCCCTTGCCGCGGCGCAGTTCGAGCACGGCGGCGCGGGCGTCGGCGAGCGGCACCCGCTCCCCCGGGGAGACGCCGAGGCGGCGGGCCAGCTCGGCGTACCTGATCGGCCCCGACATCCGGTCGCGGGCCAGCCGGAAAGTGACGCTCAGCACGACGTACCTGCCGGTGGGCGCGGCTGGGCCCGGCGGCTGCTCCTGATGGCCGGCCCGCCAGCCGGTGCTGCGCTTGAACATGCTCGTCCGGTAGCCGAACCCGCAGTCCGCCCCGCTCAGCTCGGCAATCTCGCGGCTGGCCCGGTCGTAGGCACGGACCGCGGTGATCGTCTCGGCGACCTCTTGCCCGTAAGCGCCGACGTTCTGGATCGGCGTGGCGCCCACCAGGCCGGGGATGCCGGCCAGGCACTCCACTCCGGCCAGCCCCTCGGCCGCGCACCGCCGCGCCAGCGCGTCCCAGTCCTCGCCGGCCGCGGCGGTCACGGTCACGGCCCCGCCGGCCCTGTCGGTCCCGCCGGCCTGACCGGCCCGATCGGCCCGATCGGCGGCGGCCAGCCGGACGCCGGCCGTGGCCACCCGCACCACCGCCCCCGGAAAGCCGTCGTCGCCGATCACCAGGTTGCTGCCGCCGCCGAGCACGAGCAACGGGTCGCCGCGCTGGTCGGCAGCCTGCACCTCCGCGACGAGGTCGCGCTCGGTACCGGCCGCCGCGAACCTGCCCGCCGGGCCGCCGAGGCCGAGGGTGGTGTACGCGGACAGCGCAGCCTGGCTGCCGTCAGCTGTCATCTCGCCCGCGGGCTCCTCAGCCTGCCGGCGGGCGGCGGATCCTGGCGCCGAACAGATCCCGCAGGCTCACCACGCCGAGCACCCTGCGGCCCTCGACCACAGGCAGATGCCGGAAGCCGTGCAGCAGCATCAGCTGTGCGGCGTCCTCGGCGGTGGTGTCCGGGCCGGCCGACTGCGGATCGGAGGTCATCCAGGCCGATACCGGGGATCGCAGCAGATCCTCGGCGGAGGCGGCGGCGCGCAGCACGTCCCGCTCGGTCAGGATGCCGGCCAGGAACGACCCCTGCATGACGACGGCGGACCCGACCCTGGCCCGCACCATGCCGGCCGCGGCCTCGGTCACCGAGGTCTCCGGCGTGGTGCTGAACACGGTCGCGTTCATCAGATCCCGCAGCACGGCCGCCGACCCCGGCCCGCCAGGCACCTGCCCGTCCCGTGCTGGCTCACGTTGGTCTGGCTCGCGGTGAACCACGCCGTCAGCCACTCTCGCCGACCTCATCAAGCTCATGGTCACGGTGCGGCTGTGCGGGTACCGAAAGCTCCTCGGATAGCATCCGCCACAGCGAGCCGGACCACGCGGAGACGTGCGGCCACCTCTTCCAGAACACCTGCAGCGTGATCTCGTCGAACTGTGCGTGCGCTTGGTCGGCGGTCATGGCGTTCGCGATTTCCTCGAGCTGGTGGATTGCTTCGAGGAACTGTTCGGCGGAGTCGTCCATGCAATCACCTCCGGGCGAGTCTAAGCCAGCTCAGCAGGCCGGCGCGAGCATCAGCAGCTACCGCAGGTTGGCGGTCCGGCCTCCGCAGGGGCCGGCATACGGTACAACAGTTACTCATGGAGAGCTTTCTCGTCCACGCAGGCTACGGCGCGCTTATTCTGTTCGCCTTCATCGAGGCCGCCTGCATCCCGATCCCGTCGGAGATCACCTTCGGCTTCGCCGGCGTGCTTGCCTACCAGGGACATCTCAACCTGGCCCTGGTCATCGTCATCGGCACGCTCGCCGAGCTGGCCGGGTCCTACGTGTCCTACGCTGTGGGCCGGATAGGCGGTCGGCCGCTGGTCGAGAAGCTCGGCAAGTACCTGCTGATCACGCGGTCCGACCTGGACCGGGCCGAACGGTTCGCCACCGGCAAGGGATCCTGGGCGGTGCCGGTCGGCCGCGCGCTGCCGTTCGTGCGCACGTTCATGTCGCTGGTAGCCGGCTTTATCGACTTCCCCGCGGTGCGTTTCGGGCTGCTGAGCCTGCTCGGCACGGCCGTCTACTCCAGTGCGATCGCCAGCATCGGCTACGGCGTGGGCAGCACCTGGAACAGCGTCGAGCACAAGATCGCCGACGCCAGCTACGTGATCGCAGCCGTGGTCGTGCTGGCCATCGTGGCCTTCTTCGTGCACCGGCTGCGTGAGGTGCGCCGGGAGGCCAGGGAAGACGAGCAGGGCGGGTCGGCGCACCGGCACCGGTCTAAGACCCCGCTGATCTGAAGCCGCGGCGCCGCACAGCTCATCGGCGTGCTTCCCCGGTCGGCACGGCTGCCTTGGGCGGCGTTCCGCCCGGAGCGCGGGCCCGGCGGCGGTTCGCCTGCCGCCACGCCACCGTCTGCACCAGGGCGGCGCCGCGCGCGGCGGGCCGCGGCTGCGCGCCGTCCGCCAGCCCGTTCCAGTACAGCGACCAGGTCCCGGCCGCGAGCCCGCGCAGCGGCGGGCTGGTCAGCAGGCGCATGCCCGCCGACGCCAGCCGGGGCCGAGCGAGCATCGTCTCCTGCAGCGCCGCCGCGCCCGTCATGTACCGGCCGAACAGTTCCTCGATCGCCTCGGTATACACCCGGCCCGCGTCCGCCGGGCCGTCGATCACGGCCTGGGCCGCCGCTCGCGCGCTGACCATGGCGGGCGCGATCCCCTCGCCCTGCAGCGGATTGATCAGGCCGGCCGCGTCCCCCGCGAGCAGCACGTTGCGCGCCGCGGGGGGGCTTCCGGTTCCCCCCATCCGGAGCCAGCCTCCCACGATGGGTCCCATTCGTGCGTTCGGACTAATATCGCCTTTCTGCCGGAGAATGCCGCAAAGCCGGTCAAGGTCGGAACCAAGCGGGGCTGGCGTGCGCTGCCGGCCCATGCCGATACCGATGCCGACGTTGGCCTGCCCGTCCGCGCCGGGGAAGAGCCAGCCGTAGCCGGGGTAGATGTGCCACGGCCGCTCGTCCAGCAGCACCAGCAGCGGGAGCGGCACGTCCGCCGGAAGGTAGCCGCGGATCGCGAAGCCCCAGAGCGCGGCGCCGGGGTCGAGCATCCCGGCCAGCGACGCGACCTTGCTCAGCGCGCCGTCCGCGCCGATCACGACGTCGGCGGCGAGCCGGCTGCCGTCGCTGCTGATCAGCGCCGCTACGGACCCGTCCGCGGCCAGATCCGCGCCCCTGATCCTGGCCCGGACCGGGATCGCGCCGGCGGTGACCGCCGCGGTTCGCAGACAGTCGTCCAGTACCCGCCGTGGCACCACCATTCCGTGGTCGGCATAGGTTTTTCCGCCGAACGCGGGCAACCGGGCGCGCCGCTTTGAGGGTCCGGCCACCAGCAGGTCGGCCCCGGTCCCCGCGTCGGGCACCCGCAGGCCGAGTTCCTCCAGCAGCCGTACTCCGCGGGGGCCGATCAGGTCGCCGCAGGCCTTGTCGCGCGGGAAGGCAGCCTTGTCGACCAGCGCGACGCGCGCGCCCGATCGCGCCAGCACCAGGGCGGCGATGCTGCCGGCCGGGCCCGCTCCGGCGACCACGACGTCCCAGCGGGATTCAGTTATCGGGCCAGTCCTCGGGCCAGTCCTCGGGCCGGTCATGGGGCCGGTCATCGGGCCAGCACGAGCGCGACGGCCAGGGCGCCGACCGCCCAGGCGAGGGCGCGCAGCGCCTGCTCCAGCGGGGCCAGCAGGTCCGCGCGGCCGAATTCGCGCTGGCTGCCGTCCCGCCAGGTGATCTGGACCGACGCCAGCGCCACCCGCCGCCGCAGCGTTCGGGCGGGCGTGCTCAGCGCGCGCTGGCCCAGCGAGAGCAGCAGCGCGGCGAGCGCGGCCACCCACGCGGCGGGCGGCAGCGTCCAGTGCTGGGCGTACGCGCCGACCATCACGGGAAATGCCCCCCAGGTGGTGGCGAAGCCGACGTCGGTGTGGAACACGCCGCCGAAGAGCTCGAGGTTGTACCCGATGACGAAGATGCCGCCAGACAGTATGAACGGCAGCAGCCGCAGCCCGCCGTAGGCCAGGCCGCCCGCCATCGCGGCCCCGATGCTGACCACGGCCGCGGTGATCAGCAGCCGGCGGCTGATGCCGGTACCGAGCGGCCGGCCGTGCAGTTCGTCGAGCGCATGCGCGCCGATGCCGACCGCGAGGAAGAAGGCGAGCAGCGTTCCGCCCAGCCGCCAGAGCACCAGGTGCGGCACGACCGCCGCCCCGATCACCACGTAGGACAGGTGCCACATCGTGTACGGCGGGTGCAGCAGCGTTATCCAATCCCGCGGGCCGCCCGTGCCGCCGCCCTGGTCGTAGAAGGCCGCGGGGCGGCGGGGGGGCGGCGTCACCGCGCTGTCTCCGCGTCCGCCTGACGCTCGCGGCCGGACCCCTGGCGCTTGCGGCCCGACATCACGAGCCCGCCGCCGACGCTCATCAGCCTGATGTCGACATCCTCCAGCCCCGCGTCGCGCCAGGCGGCTAGATGATCTTCCAGCGGATGCTGCTGGTAGTGCTGGGAGATGCTGGGGCCGAGGAACTGACCGACTTTACGCCACGCCTGTCCTCCGGTGAGAGCGCCGAGCACGGGCAGCACAGCGCGGGTGTACAGGGTCCAGGAGGCTCGCCACGCGGGGTTCGGCGGCACGCAGAAGTCCAGGCTGGCCAGGACGCCCCCCGGCCGCAGGCAGCGGGCCAGTTCCGCGACGGTCGCCGCGGGGTCGTCCACGTAGCGCAGCAGGTACGAGAAGCTCACCGCGTCGAAGCTGTCGTCGTCGAACGGCAGCCGGTCCGCCTGCGCCATCGCCAGCCCGATCTGCCGGCCGCGGCCGGCCCGCCGGACGTTGGCCGCGCCGGCCCGCAGCATGCCCTCGCTGAGGTCAATGCCGGCCACCTCCGCTCCGGTGCGCGCGGCTATCGCCAGGGCGATGCCGGCCGGCCCGGTGGCGACGTCGAGCACCCGCTGCGGGCTGGCCGCCGCGACCCGGTCCACCACCGCCCGCCGCCAGCGCCTGTCCTGCCCGAACGACAGCAGGTAAGCCAGCCGGTCATACCGGGCGGGCAGGTCAGCGAACACCGTGCGTACCACGTCGTCGCCACGCAGTTGACTGGTGTGGCCCAGTGAGGTCGACATACCTCTCTTATACACATTCGCCTAGGCACATTCACTGCCGGTCACCGCCGACTATGCGCTACCGGTCACGTCCGGGCATGCAGCACCGTCCCTGCCAGGCATGCAGCACCCGTCCCCGCCTGGCATGCAACACCGTCCCTGCCATGCATACAGCACCGTCCCTGCCAGGCACGCAGCACCGTCCCCGCCAGGCACGCAGCACCGTCCCTGCCAGGCATGCAGCACCGTCCCTGCCTGGCATGCAGCACCGTCCCGGCGGGCACGCGGCACCGTCCCGCCGGGCACGCTTCCGCGACATCCGCGCGGCGAGCACGGCGTCCCCGGCGGCCAGGGCAGGTCCTGACGACCGCCCTGCCGGACAGGACCGGTCGAGCCCACCGGCAGCGTCCCGGTGACCTGACCCCTTCCTGTCACCGCCTTC
>DASXME010000037.1:0-15982 GCA_036495825.1 Streptosporangiaceae bacterium | reverse complement strand
CGGATGTTAGTTCCGGACGCCGGCCGTCGCGCCCTAGCCCGCCGGCCGCGGGCGCCTTCGCCGCTTCCGCGGGCCGGGCGTCAGCCCGTTATCTCCCTGATCCGGGCGTTACCGTTGTCCGCGATCAGCAGGTCGCCGGCGTTGTCCACCGCGATGCTGCCCGGGCTGGCGACCTCGGCGCTGCTGGCCGGCCCGCCGTCGCCGGAGAATCCCGGGGTGCCGTTGCCGGCGATCGTGTAGATGTCCCCGGCGGTCATCGCAACGCCGTAGAACGTGCCGCTGCTCTCCGCGACCACCCGGACCGCGTTGTTGTCGGTGTCGCCGATCAGCGCGTTGCCGGCCGCGTCCGCCGCCACGCCGAAGGGAAGCGAGAGCTCCGCGGCCGTGGCCGGCCCGCCGTCGCCGGAGTACCCCCCGGTCCCGTTGCCGGCGATCGTGTAGATGTCGCCGGCGGTCATCGGAACGCCGTAGAACGTGCCGCTGCTCTCCGCGACCACCCGTATCACGTTGTTGCCGGTGTCGCCGATCAGTACGTTGCCGGCGCTGTCGAGGGCCACGTCCTGCGGGAGGGTGAACGTCGCACCGGTCGCCGGGCCGCCGTCGCCGGAGTATCCCCGGCTGCCGTTGCCGGCGATCGTGTAGATGTCGCCGGCGGTCATCGCCTGGCCGTAGAACGTGCCGGTGCCCTCGGCGACCACCCGGATCCGGTCGCTGTCCCGGTCGGTGATCAGCACGTTGCCGTGGCCGTCCACCGTCAGGCCCTGCGGGAAGAAGAGCTCGGCGCTGGTGGCCGGCCCGCCGTCGCCGAGGCCGGCGTGCCCGCCGCCGGCGATCGTGTAGATGTCGCCGGCGGTCATCGCCTGGCCGTAGAACGTGCCGGTGCCCTCCGCGACCACCCGGATCCGGTTACTGGCCTCGTCGGTCACCAGCACGTTGCCCGCGTGGTCGAGGGCAACGCCCGTCACGCCCTCGAACGTGGCCTGGGTGGCCGGCCCGCCGTCGCCGGAGAAGCCGTTCTGGCCGGTCCCGGCGATCGTGTAGATGTCGCCGGCGGTCATCGCGTGTCCGTAGAACGTGCCGGATTGTCCCGCGACCGCCCGGACGGCATTCTGGTTCAGGTCGGCGATCAGCAGGTTGCCGTGGCCGTCGGCTATCACGCTCTCCAGCGTATCGATCGGGTTGCCAAGCTGTGCGCTGGTGGCCGGGCAGCCGCTCGGGCAGTAGCCGATGGCCGGGGCGCCGTCGCCGGCGATCGTGTAGATGTCGCCGGCGGTCATGTTCTGGCTGTAGAACGTGCCGCTGCTCGCGGCCACCACCCTGACGCGCTGGTGGCGCGAGTCGGCGATCAGCAGGTTGCCCGCACCGTCCAGCGCGGTGTTCTCGGGGAAGTCGAGCGTGGCGCTGGTGGCCGGCCCGTGGTCGCCGAGGCCGGCGTGCCCGCCGCCGGCGATCGTGTAGATGTCCCCGGCGGTCATCGGAACGCCGTAGAAGGTGCCGGTGCTCTGCGCGACGACCCGGATCCGGTTGTTGCGCATGTCAGCGATGAGCACGTTGCCTGAGTTGTCTACGGTCACGCCCCGCGGGAGGTTGAGCTCTGCGCTGCTGGCCGGCCCGCCGTCGCCAGAGAAGCCGTGCTGGCCGGTCCCGGCGATCGTGTAGATGTCCCCGGCGGTCATCGAAACGCCATAGAAGGTGCCGGTGCTGACGGCCACCACCCGGATGCGGAAGTTATGCATGTCGGCGATCAGCACGTTGCCGGAGCTGTCCACCGTCACGCCCTCAGGGAGGTTGAGCTGCGCGCTGGTGGCCGGCCCGCCGTCGCCGAGGCCGGCGTGCCCGCCGCCCGCGATCGTGTAGATGTCGCCCTTGGTCATGTGCTGGCCGTAGCTGGTGCCGGTGTTCTCCGCTATCACCCGGATCCGCTTGTTGCCGGAGTCGGTGACCAGCACGTTGCCCGCGCTATCGAGCGTCACGGCCCCGGGCCCGCTGAGCCGGGCGCTAGTGGCCGGCCCGCCGTCACCGGAGAATCCCGGGGTGCCGTGGCCGGCGATGCTGTAGATGTCGCCCTTGGTCATGTGCCGGCCGTAGAACGTGCCGGTGCTCGCGGCCACCGCCCGGACCCCCGAGCCGACTCCGTCGGCGATCAGCAGGTTGCCGGACGCGTCGGTCGCGGTGCCGCACGTGAACACGGCGGCGGCGGACCCGGGACCGCCGTTCGCCAGCGGCCCGACGCCGAGGGTGCCGGCCGGAGTGGTCAGCCGGTCCGTCTGGGGGCTCACCGCGCGCACGGTGCTCCCCGCCCCGACGTACACGCTGCCCGCCCCGTACGACACGCTGCAGACGCCTAGCTCGATCTTGGTGGCCGGGGCGGGGCCGCCGACGCCGCCCGCGACGGTCGAGATGTCCCCGGCCGCGGCGGGGGCCAGGCCGCCCGCAGAGCGCGACGCGGCCTGGACGTGACCGCCGCCCGCCAGCGCCGCCGCCGACGCTAATGCGGTGACTGCCACCATCCGCCCGAGCGCGACCTTGCGAGCTGTACCGCTCCGGATCATGTGAGACCTCCGCGGTCATCAGGCCGGCCGTCCCGCCAGCCCTGGTGCAATGTAGACGTCCAGCGGGGATGACTGGATTACCCGTGCGTGGCATGAGAATCTGTCCCATAGCCGTCCAAATTGGGATAATCCATGCGCTAACGCGCCCCTCCCGCGGGGCCACAGGAGGGGACGATGATCGGAAGTCATGCTGTTGTCCGCAAGGTCCTGCCGGCCCTGGCCGGGGCCCTGCTGCTGCTCGCCGTCGGCGGCCTCCCGGCCGGGGCGAAGACCGCGCCCCCCGCGTCCCCCGCCGCGAGGTCTGCAGCCCAGCTCGCCGGATCCGGGGCCCGCCCGGCCGGGTGTGCCGCTCCGTCCGGCCCCCGGGTGGCCCGCTGCTACCTGGCCGCCAAGCCGGCCCCAGCTGCGGCGGCCGCAGCCGCGGCCCGCGCGGGCCGGGCCCGGCCCGCGGCCTGCACGGTGAATGCGTCGGCCGGCTGGTCACCCTGCAACCTGCAGAGCGCCTACAAGCTCACCTCGCTGTCGGCCACCCACGGCAAGAACCAGACGGTGGCCGTGGTGGACGCCTTCGACGACCCGAACGCCGAGGCCGACCTGGGCACGTACCGGTCCAACTTCGGCCTGGCCCCGTGCACCAGCGCCAACGGGTGCTTCGAGAAGGTCAACCAGGACGGTGTCCAGGGCATCTACCCGGCCGGCGACATGGGCTGGGGCCAGGAGATCTCGCTCGACCTCGACATGGTGTCGGCCATCTGCCCCAACTGCCACATCTTGCTGGTGGAGGCCAACAGCAGCGGGTTCGGCGACATGTTCACCGCCGAGCAGCAGGCCATCACGCTGGGCGCCCACGTGGTGAGCAACAGCTGGGGCACCGGCGAGTTCAGCGGCGAGAACGACTTTGACGGCACCCTCAGCGCTCAGGGCGTTGCGATCACCTTCAGCTCCGGCGACGGCGCCTACCAGGCCGGCGTGCAGTACCCCTCGGCGTCGCCGTACGTGACCTCGGTCGGCGGGACCATACTCGCCCCGGCGGCCAGCGCGCGGGGCTGGTCGGAGAAGACCTGGGTGACGCCGGGCAGCCCTCCCACCCAGGGCTCCGGCAGCGGCTGCTCGGGGTTCGAGGCCAAGCCGTCCTGGCAGACGGACAGCGGCTGCGCCGACCGCACGACCGCCGACGTGAGCGCGGTCGCCGCCAACGTGCTCGGCTACGACTCCTTCGAGAGCGACGGAGGCGGCTGGTTCTTCTTCTTCGGCACCAGCGTCTCGTCCCCGCTGACCGCTGCGGTGTACGGCCTGGCCGGCAACGCCTCGGCGCAGACCGTCGCGCCGGCCTCGCTGGCCTACGCCAACCCGGCCAAGCTCTTCGACATCAAGAGCGGGAAGGCGACCGGCACCTGCGCACCCAGCACGTACCTGTGCAAGGCGGGCCCGGGCTACGACGGCCCCACCGGCCTGGGGACTCCCAAGGGCATCGGCGCCTACTGACAGAACCTACTGACAGCGCTTACTGATAGGGCAGCCGCCCGGCAGATCGCCTCATGGGCCGTATTTACAGCTACATCTAGCAAAGTTACGCTGTGGTCACTTTTCGGAGGGGACAGATGGCCAGAAGACGCATTGTCCGCAGCATCACGCCGGTGCTGGCCGGGACGGTGCTGCTGCTCGCCGCTGGCGCCCTGTCGGCCGGGGCGACGACCGCACCGCCCGTGACCAGCAGAACCGCGGCCCAGGTCGCCGGGGCGGGGGCGAGCCCGGCTGGGTGCGCCGCGCCCGCCGGCCCGGGGGTCGCGCGCTGCTACCTGGCGGCCGAGCCGGCCCCGGCGCAGGCGGCTATCGGGCTGGGGGCGACCTGCACGGTGGTCGAGGCGGACGGCTATTCGCCGTGCAACCTGCGGAGCGCCTACAAGCTCACCTCGCTGTCGACCACCCGCGGCAAGGGCCAGACGGTGGCCGTGATCGACGCCTTCGACGACCCGAACGCCGAGGCCGACATGGGCAAGTACCGGTCCAACTTCGGGCTCCCGGCCTGCACCACCGGCGACGGGTGCTTCAAGAAGGTCAACCAGGAGGGCGTCCAGGGCAGCTACCCGACCGGCGACATGGGCTGGGGCCAGGAGATGTCCATCGACCTCGACATGGTGTCGGCCATCTGCCCCAAGTGCCACATCCTGCTGGTGGAGGCCAACACCGGCGGGTTCGGCGACCTGTTCGCCTCCGAGCACGAGGCTATCGCCCTCGGCGCCCACGTCGTGAGCATCAGCTGGGGCAGCGGGGAGTTCAGCGGCGAGACCGACTTCGACAGTAACCTCAACGTGCGCGGTGTCGCGATCACGGTCAGCTCCGGCGACGGCGCCTACAAAGGCGGCGTGCAGTACCCCTCGGCGTCGCCGTACGTGACCTCGGTGGGCGGCACCGAGCTCGCCCCGGCCGGCAACCAGCGGCAGTGGGCGGAGAAGACGTGGGTGACCCCGGGCAGCCACCCGCCGACCCAGGGCTCGAGCAGCGGCTGCTCGGCGTACGAGGCCAAGCCGTCCTGGCAGAACGACGGCGGCTGCGCCAAGCGCACCACGGCGGACGTGAGCGCGGTCGCCACCAACGTCCTCGGCTACGACTCCTACGAGAGCGGGGGAGGGGGCTGGTTCTTCTTCTCCGGCACCAGCGTCGCGTCGCCGCTGACCGCCGGGGTGTACGGCCTGGCCGGCAACGCCTCGTCGCAGACCGTCGCGCCGGCCTCGCTGGCCTACGCCAGCCCGGCGGCTCTCTTCGACATCGTGAACGGGAGCTCGACCGGGACGTGCTCGCCCAACACCTACCTGTGCAAGGCGGTCAATGGCTACGACGGCCCCACTGGCCTGGGCACCCCCAAGGGCATCGGCGCCTACTAAAGCAGCCTCCGGACCGGCCCGTTACTGCTCACCCTGGCCGGAGCGCAGGCCGCCCACCCAGCGGACGATTTCCATGTCCTGGCGGAGCTGGGCATCCCGCGCGAGACGGGCAGCCCCGGCGAGCTCCGGAGGCCCGGCAAGCTCGGGGGGGCCGGTGGGCTCATCGGCCCGCTCACTGGCGACCCGCATCTCCCTGATGATCTCGATCGCGGTCAGCGCCCGCTCCTCGCGCAGCATCTTCGCGATGAGGGAGTCCCTGCTTAAGCGCCGCAGCGGTGTCATGACAGCTCCTCCCCAGGTTCCCCGCAGGCCGCGCCCGCCGGGTTATCTCTGCATGACTCCGCCCACGGTACCGGCGTACCCGCGACCCGCGGGCGAAATGTAACCAAACGATTACACAATGCTCACTCCGCTGCCGCTGCCCGCTGCCGCCAGCCGACATGGCCGTCAACGGCACATCGATGTCCACGGCTGGGGGTGAAAGTGCGGATTGCTGCCCACCGGTGGGCAGCGAACCGCACATCGACCGCCATGGCCTGGCTGGGCGGGCAAGGGGGCGGAAGTTCAGGCCGGGGCCGGGCAGCGGCGCGCCGGGAGGTCAGCGGTCGGTGGGGAGGGTGCTCTCGCCGACGTGCTTGTCGAGCCAGTCGCGCAGCGGGCGGGCGGCCAGCAGGAAGTCCCTGACCCGCTGGCCCGCCGCCGGCGTGCCCAGCCAGGCGCCGGCCGGCCAGTCCTGCCACGCGATCAGGCCCTTGTGCCTGAGCAGGTCGATCCGCGGGTGGTCCTTGGGGTAGCCGCGCGGCGCGGTCTTCAGGCTCTCGTGCCCGGTGATCTCGATCTCCTGCCGCCCGGCCGTGGCGATGATGCGGCGCAGTTTCTCGCCGGTCAGATCCTCGGCGACCGCGCGGCGGTAACGGTCAAGCTGGTCGGCGGCCATCTGGTACATCCCGCTGCCGGCCCCGAGCCCGCGCGCGGACAGCTGGATGTAGCCGCCGTCGGCCAGGGTCGCGCCGATGACCGTCTTATACGGTGACTTGTCCGCGCTGAACCTGACGTCGCGGTACGGCCGGAAGATGCGCCCCTCGCCGAACTCGCCCTCCAGATCGGCGAGCAGCGCCAGCATCGGCGCGTGCACGGCATCGTCGTAGACGGACTTGTTCGCCGTCCAGTATGTCTTGGAGTTGTCGGCCGCCAGGCCCTCGTAGAACTCCAGCGCCTCGGCCGGCCACCCGTTGAATGTCACCGGTTTCCCCCGGATCAGGTAGGAATCTGCCTGGTCATGCTATCTTCTGGGCCTTCGGAGGCGCCTTCGGAGGCGCCTCAGGATCGAGAGTACTCACGCCTGAGGCCGCTGCCGTCGATGGCGGCGCCGTACGCACCGGCCGTCAGGGCACGGTACGGTGATGCGTCATGGCTGCGGCCCTCCGCGCATCGCGCGGCGAATTCATGAGGAAGGCGGGTCAAATGCGAATCCTGGTGCTGGGTGGAGACGGTTTCTGTGGGTGGCCGACCGCGCTGTACCTGTCGGATAAGGGGCACGAAGTCGTCATAGTGGACAATTTGTCCCGGCGCAACATCGACAATGAGCTCGAAGTGGGTTCGCTCACCCCCATCTCCCCCATGAGCGTCCGGCTGAAGGCGTGGAAGGAGGTCAGCGGCAAGGAGCTGACCTGGCACCGCTTCGACGTGGCCCAGAACTACCACCGCCTGCTGTCCCTTATCCAGGACTTCCAGCCGGATTCGCTGGTGCATTTCGCCGAGCAGCGCGCCGCGCCCTACTCGATGAAGAGCTCGTGGCACAAGCGCTACACGGTCAACAACAACATCAACGCGACCAACAACGTGCTGGCCGCCGTCGTCGAGGCCGGACTGGACACGCACGTCGTCCACCTTGGCTCGATGGGCGTCTACGGCTACGGCACCGCCGGCATGCGCATCCCCGAAGGTTACCTCCGGGTCGAGGTGACTACCGAGGACGGCCGCCGCATCGAGGAGGAGATCCTCTACCCGGCTAACCCGGGCAGCATCTACCACCTCACCAAGACGCAGGACGCGCTGCTGTTCTTCTACTACAACAAGAACGACAAGGTCCGCGCCACCGACCTGCACCAGGGCATTGTCTGGGGTACGCAGACCGAGCAGACCAGCCGCGACGAGCGGCTGATCAACCGGTTCGACTACGACGGCGACTACGGCACCGTGCTGAACCGGTTCCTGATGCAGGCGGCGGTCGGCTACCCGCTGACCGTGCACGGCACCGGCGGGCAGACCCGCGCGTTCATTCACATCAGCAATACCGTGCGCTGCATCGAGCTGGCCATCACCAACCCGCCCGCGCACGGCGACCGGGTGAAGATTCTCAACCAGATGACCGAGACTCACCGGCTCCGCGACCTGGCCCAGATCGTTTCTGAGATCACCGGCGCCAAGATCGACTACATCGACAACCCCCGCAACGAAGCGGCCGAGAACGAGCTGTACGTCGACAACAAGCAGTTCATCGATATGGGCCTGGAGCCCGTCACGCTGCAGAACGGCCTGCTCAAGGAGGTCACCGAGATCGCGGAGAAGTTCGCCGCCCGCTGCGACCTCGACAGGATCCCCTGCCGGTCCCTCTGGCGTTAGCCACCAGGGGCGGCGCAGCCGCTACACGCCGATAATCCGCAATGCGACAGGCACGCCGGGTAGCCGGCGGGCCTGTCGCAACGGCTGCGAGCCCATTCCCGGCAGGGTAACCTGCTGAAGTCGTTACCCCGAACACCAAGGACACACATGGAATCGGCACCCCCCCGGCTTTGGGCCGCCCTGCTGCGACTGCTTCCCGGTCCGGTCCGTCGCAAGCTCCAGGGAGAGACGGGACGGCGGTTCACCCGGTTCGTGCTCGTGGCCATGGCCGCCGTCGTCGCCAGCCAGGTCGCGCTCGTCTGCTTCCTCGACGGCGCGCACATGACGGCGGGCATCTCCGGCGGCCTGGCGGCCGTGGTGGGCGCCGCGGTGAGCTACGTGCTGAGCCGCTGGGCCTGGGAGCGCAAGGGCAAGCCGCACGTGCTCAAGGAGACGCTGCCGTTCTGGATTGTCGCGGTGGCCGCCTGGGTTGTCCTTGGCCTGGCGACCAAGCTCGGAGTGCACTGGGCAGGCTCAGTGCACCGCGGCAGCCTCAAGTGGCACCTCGTGGTGAACGGCACCTACTTCGGTGCCAACGTGCTGACGTTCCTAGCCCGGTTTGTGATATTCCACTACGTCCTCTTCGCCGACCGGGGCTCCTCTACCGGCTCAGCCGGGGCGGGCACGACCACGTCTGGCCCATCGCCGGAAGGCACAGTCCCGGAAGTCCCGGCGGTCACCGTCAGTGAAGACACGGCGGACGCGGTGGCCGCTCCCGGATCATCCGCCGCGGGCTGACCCGCCCGGGCCGCGCCGCGGCGGCCGCCCAGCACGCGCTCGCGCCACCAGGTGCGGGCGATCACGCCGGCGAAGTGCAGGCCGTAGATCGCGTTGTGACCTTTCTTACTCTCGCCGACCTTCCGCTTGTGGATGGTGGCGGGCAGCTCGGTCACCCGGAAGCCGCGCGACATCACGCCGATGAGCAGTTCGGCCGCCTGGTACTGCTGCTGGTCGAGCCGGACGGCGCCGGTCACCTCGGCCCGCATCGCGCGCAGCCCGAACGTCGTGTCGCTGATCTTCTGCCCGGTCAGCGCGCTGATCGTGATGGCAAAGACGCGCACGCCGAGGCGGCGGACCGGGTCCTTGGTCTCCTCGCTGCCCAGCCGCCGCGAGCCGGTGACGAAGTCGGCTGTGCCGGCCACCACCGGGGCGAGCAGGCTGTCGATCTCGGCCGGGTTGTACTGCCCGTCGGCGTCGGTGGTCACGATGTACTGTGCGCCGCCGGCGCGGGCGATCCGGTAGCCGAGCCGCAGCGCCGCGCCCTGGCCCCGGTTGACCGGCACGTCGCAGACGATCGCGCCGTGGTCGCGCGCCTCGGCGACGGTGCCGTCCGCGCAGCCATCCGCGACGACGATGACCGCCGCCGCCAGCCCGCAGACCGTGGTGGGCAGCGCCGAGATGACCGGCCCGATGCCGCCTTCCTCGTTGTAGGCGGCGATCACGATCGCGACCGGCGGCAGCGCGCGCGCCTGGTCGCCGTGCCGGCCGCCGAAGGCATCTAGGGCGTCATTGTCGATGGCCAGGTCCTGCGGGCGCGAGTACCCCGCCGCGCTGTGCCCCGCCGCGCTGTGCCCCACCGCACTGTGCCCCGCCCGGCCGGCGCTCACCGGTCACCGTCCTGCGAGCCGGAGAAGTCCGGCCAGACGGTGGCGATGCCCGACTTCAGGTCGTGCGCGGGCGCGTGGCCCAGGCTGCGGGCCAGCGAGACGTCCAGCACCACGGCGGGCATCTCGCCCGGGCCGACCGGCACCAGCTCGACCGGCAGCGGCGCTCCGGTCACGGTCCTGGCCGCCTCGACCATGTCCAGCACGGACACCACCTGGCCGGAGCCGAGGATGACCGGCCCGCTGTGACCGGACTTCCAGATGGCCTGGATGCCCGCGACGACGTCGTCGACGTGCACCACGTCGCGCTTCATGCTGCCGTCACCGCGCACCTGCACGCCCTGGCCGTCGGCGGCCGCGCGCATCAGCCGCGGGATGAAGCTGTCCTTGGCCAGCATGCCCGGGCCGTAGACGTTCGAGAAGCGCATCGCGCAGGTGGTCATGCCGTAGACGCCGGCGTAGCAGCTGAGCAGCATCTCGGCGGCGGCCTTCGTGGCGCCGTACGGGCTGAGCGGGCGCATCGGCGACTGCTCGGTGATCATCGCGTCGCCGACGTTGCCGACCACGGCGTTGGTCGAGGCGAGCAGGAAGGACTTCACGCCGTTCGTGCGGGCGAGCTCCAGCAGGCCGGCCGTCGCGGCCACGTTGGTCTGGTACGTGCCGACCGGGTCGCTGATCGAGTCGACCACCGAGGTGATCGCGGCCAGGTGCACGATCGTGTCTATGCCCGGCTGGACGGCGCGTGCCTGGACCGACTCGTCGCGCATGTCGCCGGCCACCATCGTGACCCCGTCGTCGGGGAACGGCCGCTTGTCGAGCACCGTGACCTCGGCCCCGGCCTGCACCAGAGACCGGACTAGCCGTCGCCCGATGAAACCGGTACCGCCGGTTACCAACACCCGCGAACGCGGTTCAGCCCGCATGCGTGCTCCATTTCCGTGTGACTATGCGTGTATTCGGCCCGCTTGTTCCTGTCTGGGCCTGCTCAACTGCTCTTGTCCGGATCTGCCACCTTCGGCCTTCGGCTGGCGCTGCCTGAACAGGCCTGGCAGGGCCGAAGGGCATGGCGCCCACCGGGGGACGGCCCTGAATACGCCCGGTCAGTGTACCCGGCACCGCGGAAGCGGCGGGCGAAGGAACCGCAAGATCCGGCCGGCGCGGCGAGCGGGACCGGCTGTGCCATGCTGGATCCGGCGGGAGGGGGGAACGTGGCCGACCCGGGCGTGCACCCCGGCGAGCGGGAGTCCTACCGGATCCTGCGCTCCCGCATCGACTTGAGCCGGCTGCCGCCGATCAGCCGTGCGGTCACCGAACGGGTGATCTGCGCGACCGCCGACTTCGACTACGCGACCGACCTGGTCCGTGTCGAGCCCGCGCTGGCCGCCGCGGTGGCCGCGCTGGCGTCCGGCGCCCCGATGGTGGCCGACGCGGCCATGGTCGCGACCGGGATCATCGAGCGGCCGGTTATCTGCAAGGCCGACGACCCGCTGACCATCCGACTGGCCAGGGTCACCGGCATCAGCCGGCCGGCCGCCGCGGTGCGGCTCGCGTTCAGCGAGGTCTGCCCCGGCGCGGTCTGGGTCGTCGGCTGCGCCCAGGACGCGCTGGCCGAGATCATGCAGCGCGGCACCGAGCCGGCCCTGGTCATCGGCGTGCCGGCCGGGCTCGACGGCGCGGCCGAGGTCAAGGCCGCGCTGCGGGCCAGCGGCCTGCCGTCCCTGACCAACACCTCGCCCAAGGGCGGCGCCGCCGTCGCCGCCGCTGCCGCCAGCGCGCTGCTGCGGCTCGCCGCCGTCGCCGCCGGTTCCGTCCCGGCCGGTCCTCCCCAGGTCATACAGGACAACCCGGATTCCGAACGATGACGCCCCCACCCTTCCGCTGTAACCGCCCGCCCCCCGCGACCGGGCCAGTTCCCGGCGCGCTGTCCGGGCGCGGCGGGATGGCGGTCAGCGGCACGTTGACCCCCGCCCGTGGGTGTCGATGGCACTTCGACCGCCTTGGTGAGTGCCCGGCGTCGGCCGCCGGGCTAGTTCCTGGCGCGCTGTCCGGGCGCGGCGGCGCGGCGGTCAGCGGCGCATTGACCCCCGCCCGTGGCTGTCGATGGCACATCGACCGCCTTGGTGAGTGCCCGGCGCCGGCCGCCGGGCTAGTTCCTGGCGTGCTGTCCGGGCGCGGCGGCGTGGCGGTCGACGGCGCATTGACCCCCGCCTGTGGCTGTCGATGGCACATCGACCGCCTTGTGGCGCGGGGGGTAGTTCCTGGCGCGCTGTCCGGGCGCGGCGAGATGGCTGTCGATGGCACATTGACCCCCGCCCGTGGCTGTCGATGGCACATCGACCGCCTTGGGGTCGGGGGCCTTGGGGTCGGGGGCCTTGGGGCTGGGCTAGGGAGCGGGCGCGGTGACTGAACGATCGGGCGACTCGGGGCGCTCGGCCCCCTTGGGCGAGCCGTACCTGCTGGGGCTGCGGCTCGGCGGGAAGCGGGTCGCGGTGTTTGGCGGCGGCAGCGTCGCGGCCCGCCGGATTCCCGCGCTGCTCGACTGCGGCGCGCGGGTGCGGCTCATCTCGCCCGCGGCCGGCCCAACCCTGGCCGAGCTCGCCGCCGCCGGGCGGATCGACTGGGAGCAGCGCGGCTACGCGCCCGGCGACTGCGCGGGCGCCTGGCTGGTCTGCGCGTGCACCGATGATCGCCTGGTCAATACCGCGATTGCCGACGAGGCCGAACGGGCACGGTGCTGGTGTGTCCGCGCAGATGAGGCCGCCGCGTCGGCCGCATGGACGCCCGCGGCCGGCCAGGCCGAAGACGTCAGGATCGCCGTGCTCAGCGGCGACCCCAGGCGCAGCGCGGGGATCAGGGACGCGGTACTCGGCGGCCTGCGCTCGGGCACCCTCGGCGCGCGGCGCGGCCGGGACCGGCGTCGCGGCGTGGCGCTGGTCGGCGGCGGGCCCGGTGACCCCGGGCTCATCACCGTGCGCGGCCGGCAGTTGCTGGCCGAGGCGGACGTGGTGCTTACCGACCGGCTGGCGCCGCAGTCACTGCTCGGCGAGCTGCCGCCGGATGTAGAGGTCATCGACGCGGCCAAGATTCCGTACGGCCGGGCGATGGCGCAGGACCGAATCAACGACATCCTCATCTCGCGAGCGCTAGCTGGCCGGTTCGTCGTTCGGCTAAAAGGGGGTGATCCTTTCGTCTTCGGACGGGGCGCCGAAGAGATGCTCGCCTGCCTGCGGGCGGGAGTGCCGGTGACCGTCGTTCCCGGCGTCACCAGCGCCGTCGCGGTCCCTGCGGCGGCGGGCGTGCCGGTGACCCATCGCGGCGTGGCGCAGGAGTTTCACGTGGTCTCCGCGCACGTGCCGCCGGGTGACGAGCGGTCCACGGTGGACTGGGCCGCGCTGGCCGGATCGTCCGGCACTCTGGTGCTCCTGATGGCTACGGAAAGCCTCAAGGCCATCGCGGAAACACTAATCCGGCACGGACGTTCACCCAGTACTCCCGTTGCGGTGGTTGCGGACGGTACCCTGCCCACGCAGCACACAATTAGCGCGACGCTGCAGACGGTCGCAAACCGGGCTTTGGCGGCAGATATCAGGCCGCCGGCCGTTGTGGTCGTCGGGGAGGTCGTCACCATCGGTGAGCAGGCAGCGGAACTCGGCCGCGCCGCGGCGGACGCGGCCGGGCGGTAAAAGCGAGCGCGCGGCGATCGGAAGCGGAAGGCCAGGGACGTGAGCGACGGGCACGGCGTAGAGCCGCACATGCGGGTAGACGCGCGGCAGCTCGAGTCCGCCCTGCTCGTGCTCAGGCACCGGATCGTGGACGCGCCGCTGCTGCTCGAGGCGCCCGGCGTGACCGAGGCCAGGACGCAGCGGCGCAAGCTGCTCACCCAGATCGACGATTACCTGCTGCCCCGGATCCGGCAGTCCGCGGCGCCGCTGCTGGTGGCCCTGGTCGGCTCGACCGGCGCGGGCAAGTCGACGCTGGTGAACAGCATCGTGGGTAAGCACGTCAGCCTGACCGGCATCCGGCGGCCGACGACCAACAGCCCGGTGCTGGCCTGTCACCCCGACGAGATGGACTGGTTCGCCGAGAACGTGTTCCTGCCCACGCTGCCCCGGGTGCGCCAGCAGGGGCTGGCCATGCCGGGCCGGGACGGACTGCTCGTGCTGGCCAGCAGCGAGGGCCTGCCCAAGGGCGTGGCGCTGCTCGACACGCCGGACATCGACTCGGTGGTGCAGGCGCATCACGAGTTCGCGCACCAGTTCCTGGACGCGTCGGACTTGTGGCTGTTCATGACCACCGCCAGCCGGTACGCCGACGCCCCGGTGTGGGAGCTGCTGCGCTACGCCAGGGAGCGCGACGCCTCGCTCGGCATCGTGCTGTCAAGAGTGCCGCCGCGGTCGCGCGCCGAGCTCACCGCGCACTTCACCGCGATGCTGGAGGCCAACGGCCTCGGCGGCGCCGACCGGTTCGTGATCCCGGAGACGATGATCAACGACGGCTACCTGCCGCCCGCGGCGTACGAGCCGGTCAAGGACTGGCTGCGGGACGCGGCCGAGCGCGAGGACCGCCGGGTCGCGGTGCTCACCCAGACGATGTCCGGCGTGCTCGACACGTTCCGCACGAAGGTCCCGGAGCTGGCGGCTCACCTGGCCACCCAGCTGACCCTGCGGGTGCAGCTGCGGCAGGCGGTGGAGAGCTGCTACACCGCCGCCAGGGCCGAGATCGACGAGGCGACCAGGAACGGCTCGCTGCTGCGCGGCGAGACGCTGGCCCGCTGGCAGGACTTCGCCGGCACCGGCGACCTGCTGAAGACGCTCCAGTCACGGCGCAGGGCGGCCGCGACGGCCAAGCCGCGCAAGCAGCGGATCTCCGGCCGCGCCCAGGCGCTGAAGGCGGCCGTGCGGACCGGCCTGGAATCGCTGATCGTGTCCATCGGCGACCGGGCCGCGGAAGAGGCCGTGGCGCGCTGGCGGGATCAGCCGGCCGGGGCGGCGCTGCTGGCCGAGCTGCCGGCGCAGGTTCAGTCGCGGGCCATCCAGCTGGCAAGCGACGGTTCGGGTGAGGATGGCCTGGCCGGTGCCGGCCGGTCGCCGTTTGACGATGATCTTTCTCCGGCGTATGCCGGGGCGCACGCTGCTTCTGCTTCTGTGGCTGCTTCCGGGGCTTCTGCGGCTGGGGCCGGGGCCGCGGCCGGTGCTAACGGCGGGGAGGCCGGGTCGCTGCCCGGCGCCGCCGTGCTCGGCCGGTCCGCACCGGATCTGGCCCGCCGCGCGGCCCAGGCGATCAGCAGCTGGCAAGATCATGTGATGCACCTCGTGCAGGCCGAAGACGTGACCAAGCGATCCATCGCCCGGATGGTCTCGTTTGACCACGAATCGCTGGCCCTGGTGGTGATCGTCGCGCTGCTCGGCTACGGCGCGGACGCCGTCGCGCCCGCCGAAGGCAGCAGCGGCACGGCGCAGGGACTGCTCAGCACGCTGTTCGGGCCGGGGCCACTGCGTGACATCGAGGCGAAGGCGCGCGAGGATCTGACCGAACGGGTACGCCTGCTGTTCGATGAGGAGATGCTGCGGTTCGCCGAGCTCATCGACGCGGGCGGAGTTCCCGACGAGGCCGCTGCCGTGCAGCTTTACCAGGCCACCTACTCGCTCGAGGTGGTGCGATGACCGAGTTCGGCGGGTCCGTGTCCAGCGGGCCCCCGTCCGCTGAGCCCATCGTCGGGCCCGTCGCTGGGCCCGAGGTTGGGCCTGGCGCTGAGCCCTTCACCGACCCGCGCGGGCCCACCCTGCCCGGCCGGCTGACCGCGCTGGCCCGGCTGGTCCAGATCGGCTCGCCGCGCAGCGGGCCCGAGGGCATCAGCTCCGAACTGCTCGAGGACGCGGTGGACCTGCTCGGCCGGGCCGGCGAGCGGCTACGGCTGTCTGGCGCGCACACCGTCGTCACCCTGGCCGGCGGCACCGGCAGCGGGAAGTCCTCGCTGTTCAACGTGCTCGCCGGGGCGGACTTCTCGCCGGTCGGCGTGACCAGGCCGCAGACCAGCGAGCCGCACGCCTGCGTGTGGGGGATGGCCGGCGCCGGGCCGCTGCTCGACTGGCTGGGCATCCAGCGGCGGCACCGGTACGCCCGGGCGAGCGCGCTGGACCAGGGGGAGGAGAGCCTCACCGGCCTGCTGCTGCTCGACCTGCCCGACCACGACTCGGTCACGGCCGGCGCCTCGCACGAGGTAGACCGGATGGTCGAGCTGGCCGACCTGATGATCTGGGTGCTCGACCCGCAGAAG
>DASXME010000036.1:0-1895 GCA_036495825.1 Streptosporangiaceae bacterium | reverse complement strand
CCTCACATAATGCTCCTGGTACTCGCCCACGGCCAGGGATCAGGCGGCCCCATTTCACCGGCCTGTGCAGACCTTCAGGGCCAGGACGGCCAGGAGCGTAGTCAGGGCGCGAAGGCGTAGAGGCCGTTCGTGTCGGTGGCGACGAAGAGGTCACCCTGGGCGAAGACAGGCTGGCCGAAGACCCGGCTTGAGCCGACCGGGAGAGTATTCAGGATGGCCCCGGTCGAGGCGTTGATCAGGTAGGCGCCGGGGGTGGAGCCCTTGGGGCAGGTGTAGGTACCAGCGGCGAGCACGCCGGAACCGTCGAGCGTGGGGGTGCCCATCACCGCGCAGGGCAGCCCGGTCTGCCACAGGTAACTGCCGGTCGCGGGGCTGACCTGGCGGATCGACCCGCCGTAACTGGTGGCGCCGATGGTCGTGCCGTCGCCGCCGATGTACAGCTGGCCGGTGGGTCCGTCCCAGACCGCGCTGGCGATGCAGGAGCTGACCGCGGCTGCGGGCGCGCCGATGGTGTCTGTCCACAGCGGTGAGCTGCCCAGCGGGTTATCGGCGAGCGCGTAGTAGAGCCCGTTCTTGTTGCACGCACCCACGTCTGGTGGCGTGCCGGCGCTGCCGAACAGGGTCGGCGAGGAGCCGAAGTCCCAGTCATGGCCGTGGCCGGCGGTGCCCGGCGCCCGCCAGGCCTGCAGCAGGCCCAGTGACGAGGACAGGTGCACGATCGACAGGGAGTGCCCGATCTTGTTGCCAGCAGGGCAAGTATTGATCGTCGGGTCGCACTCATTGCCGGTCGACACCCACAGATCGCTGCCGCTGGACGTGGCCGCGACGCTCGACCAGACGCTGCCGCCAATCGACCCGGCGGGCACCGTGAACCAGGTGTGCAGCACCGCTCCGGTGTGCTGGTCGAGCTCGACCACTCCGCCGCGGATCAGCGGGCTGTCGCATTCCGACGCCAGCCCCACGTAAATGTGGCCGCCCGCCACCGTCGGGGACGACCAGTTGTAGTACGCGTCCGGGGCGGACACGCTCGCCGGGCCGATCCTGGTCTGCCAGGACACGGCACCGGTCGCGGCGTTCAGCGCATAAAGGAAGCGGGCGCCAGAGACGTACACGGTGGCCGTGCCGGTGACCGGGTCCGGCAGCACGGCCGCGGTCGAGCTGATGCCGCGCGCGGAGCACGTCGCCTTCGCCGTGGTGTCGAGCTGGCGACTCCACGCCACCGCGCCGGTCGACTCGTCCAGCGCGTAAAACCCGCCGCTCTGGGCGCCGATGTACACCAGCCCGCCCGCGACGGTCGGGCTCGCGTCCAGGGCCGGCGCCGGCTCGCCGCTGACCACCGGCGGCTGCCAGTGCCACACCTGGCTCGCCGACGCCGCGTTCGATGTCGTGAACGCCGTGGCCGGGCTCACCGAACTGTGCTGCGGGCCGTGCAGGTACTGCGGCCAGTCAAGGTTCGGCGCGGCAACCGCACCCGCGGCCCCGGCCTGAGCCAGCAGCAGCACGCTAGCCACCCCCCATGCCGCCATCAGCCCCGGCATCCGCGTGAGAGCGCCAAACCTGGACATCGCCATCCCCCTCGATCGACACGTGTACAAGCAGATCTCGGTCAAACGGGAGGGGACGTTACGTCAGCCGCTCTAGGCATCGCGCAGCCGGAAGGTGAGCGCGCCGGCGACCAGGGCCGCTGCCGCCCAGATGCCCAGCACGCCGAGCCCGCCCCACGGGCTGATCGCCAGGCTGCGCAACCCGGTGGTGGCCTGGACGTTCAGCCCCGCGATCGTGGGAGCCCACCGCTCGAGCCGGTGCTGCCAGTGGGCGTTCCCGATAAACCCGAGGATGATCGGGAACAGGTACAGCAAGGCGAGCACGACGCCGATGGACACCGCCGAGTCCCG
>DASXME010000035.1:0-9623 GCA_036495825.1 Streptosporangiaceae bacterium | reverse complement strand
CATCAACCACTACACGGTCTACGAGAGCAAGGACGGCGGCGCGTTCATCTCGCAGGGCACCACGACCGCGGCTTCGTTCCAGAAGAACCTCGGGCCGGGGCACACCTACCAGTTCGAGGTCACCGCGACCGACAACGCCGGTAACACCAGTGCCCCCAAGGCGAGCGTCACCTACACCCTGACGCTGTACCAGGAGACCGCGACCCAGATCAGGTACTCGGCCGGCTGGACGCAGCAGACGCTCGCGGGCGCCAACGGCGGATCGGTGAAGTTCGCCAGCCTGGCCGGGAAGACGGCGACGCTGACCTTCAGCGGCAGCCAGGTGGCCTGGATGTCGACCGAGGGCTCCACCCGGGGCTCCGCCACCGTCGCGCTAGACGGCGGAACGCCGGTCACTATCGACACGCACACCACCAGCCCTGCGACGGCGGAGATTGTTGATGTCGTCTCGGTGGCCGGCGGCACGCACAAACTCGTCGTCAAGGTGCTCGGCACGGCCGGGCATCCGCGCATCGACGTCGACGCCTTCATTGTCCTGTCCAGCTAACTAGCAGCACGGATCGAACGCAGAGCCCGCCGGCCCAACGCCGGCGGGCTCTGCTGCTGAACAGGGCCGTCTGAACTGGGCCGTCTGAACTGGGCCGTCTGAACTGGGCCGTCTGAACTGGGCCGTCTGAACTGGGCCGTCTGAACTGGGGCCGCCTGAGCTGGCCGATGGCCCAGAATGGTAATCATGTCGGAAATCGGTGAGCAGGCCCCGCTGTCGGCCACGGACCGCACCAGGCACCGGCGGCTGCGTGAGCAGGGGCGGCGGCACCGGGCGGATCTGGACGCGGTGCTGGCGGCCGGGTTCATCGCCCACCTCGGGCTGCCCGCGGCCGGCGGCGGCGTCATGGTGATACCGACGGTGTACGGGACCGACGGGCAGACCATGTACCTGCACGGCTCGGTGGCCAGCCAGAGCCTGGAGGCGGACGCGCCGGTCTGTGTCACCGTCACGCTGGTCGACGGCCTGGTGCTGGCCAGGTCGGTCTTCGAGCACGCGGTGAACTACCGCAGCGCGATGATCTACGCGATGCCGCGGATCGTGACCGACCCGGGGGAGAAGCTCACCGGGCTGCGCTGCCTGGCCGAGCACGTGACGCCGGGGCAGTGGGACTACGCGCGGCAGCCCAGCCGCAAGGAACTGGCCGCCACCCGGCTGCTCGCGCTCGGCCTCGACGAGGCGTCGGTGAAGATCCGCACCGGGCCGCCCGATGCCGATGACGCCAAGCACGACGGCGCGCTCGGCCGGTGGGCCGGAGAGCTGCCGTTGGACTCCCGCTGGCAGCAGCCGGTGCCCGATCCGGCCCTGCCGCCGGGCGTGCCGGTCCCGCCGCATATCCAGGCGCTGGTGGGCCAGCAGGCAGGCCGAGAACAAAGCCGAGAATAAGCCGGGAACAAGCTGCCCCCGCCCCGCGGCCAGATCACGGCCGGGGACGGGGGCGAGCCGCGGAACGGTTACTTCTCGTGCGACCCGAACGAGCTGAAGAAGGACGGACCGGGAGTGCCGAGCCCGCTCACGGTGTCATAGCCGGGGCCGCAGGTCAGTGCGACCGTGTCCGAGCACTGGCCCATGGTCGACAGCGTCGGCGCCTGCTGGTAGGCCGGGCCGAAGACGGTCGCCTCCGTGGTGCCCTGCCCCTGCGTGTTGCCCGTGATGTCGCGGAACGCAGGCGTGCCGGCCATGTCGTAAAGCGCCGGGTTGGCGAACCCGAGCGCGATCCCGTGGCGGCCCTGGATCAGGTCCGCCTCGAACCCGGTGAACATCGGCGACGACAGGCTGGTGCCGCCGTTGACCTGGTTGGTGTACTTGATCTTGTGGCGTGAAATGAAGACCGACACGCCGATCTGGTAGCCCAGGTTCCAGTCGCCGAGGTCAGACACGTCGGGCACGTCCCGCCAGGCCTTGCCTCCGACGATGTTGCCGGACACCACGCCGTCCTGGTAGAAGGGCTCGGCGAACGTCTTCGAGACGCCGCCAGTGCTGCCCTCGCGGTACTCACCTGGGGCCGCCGGGCTCCAGCTGTTGCCATTCTGGCTGAGCCCGGTCTCGTCGGTCTCCCAGCCGGCTTCCCAGAGCCGGTTGTTGTTGGCGCCGACGGCGACGCTCGTGCCGCCGATCGTGGTGATCCAGGGGTCAGAGCCCGGGTACTGCAGCGGCGTGGTGTCGCCGAAGTCGCCGGTGGCGAAGTTAACGGAGATGCCCTCGACCGCGCCGCGCTGCAGCACGCCCTCCCAGCCGTCGATCATGCTCTTCGGCACGGGCATGTAGCCCTCGAACCACGAGCTGCTCACCACGTCGGCGAGGTGGTAGGTCACGACCGTGTCGAGTGAGTCAAGAAGCCGGTCGCCGGTGATGGTGCCGTTCCCCACGACGTAGTTGACCTTGGCCGCCGGGGCCATGCCGTGCGTGGACTCGATGTCAAGCGCGCTCTCGATGTCCCCGACGCCGTTGAACGCGTTCTTGGCGATGTTGGCCGAGTACTGCCCGGGAGCGAACCCGCGGAAGTGCCGGGCCTTGGCCCAGCGGTTGGCGTCGGCGAGAGCGGTGGAGTCGTTGTCCTCGCTCAGGATCGCGATGCTGACGCCCGCTCCGGTCAGCCCGGACTTGGTCGCGCCGTACGCGCCGCGCAGTTGCTGCGGCAGGTAACCGCACGGAGCCCAGGTCGGCGTCTTGCCGTAGGCGGCCGGCAGGCCGATGCCCTTCTTCTGCCCGTAGTAGGCAGAGCACTGCTCCTGGACGGTCTTCCCGCCCGCTGTGCCCGCGGCCTGCTTCAGCGGCTCGTGCCGGCCCATGGGGGCGGCCTGCGGGGCCACCCTGATCGTGCTGATCGCGCCCGCGACCGCGGCCGGCACCGACATGGCCCGGGTGGACACGACCTGCTCGGTCCCGCCCTTGGGCCGGCTCAGCTGGAGGCCGGCCTGCACGGCCGACTCGGCCGCGGCGGCGGTACCCGACGCGGATATGACGAACGCATCCCGGTGGGTCACGGCCAGGCCGGACTGGCGCAGCCAGCCGCTGACCGCCTGCTGCTGCGCGGCCGTGGCGCCGAACCTCGCCTGCACCTGAGCCGGGCTGAGGTAGTGCCCGTAGCTTGCGCTTCTCGGGTCTGATACGGACTTGGCCAGCGCCGCGAGCCCGGCCTGGTCGCGGCCGACGAACACGCTGACCCGTACCCGGCTGGCGGCCGGCAGTGCGCTGGCCGCGGAATCCTGTCCGGCCGCCGGTACGGCCGGTACGGCCGGTACGGTGCTGGCCAGCACCTCGCGGGCGCTGGGGCCCGGTTTCGCTATCGCGGCATTGGCGACCCCGCTCGCGCACAGGGCCGACGCCGCGGTCAGGGCACATGCGGCGGTGACGAAATGCCTTCGAGCATGCATCAAGCTGTCCCTCCGGGGGTGAGCTGGCGATACCGTCTCTGGGCCGGTCCGGCTGGCGGCATTCCGGGACATCATGACACGAAAGCGAAGATCGCCGCGAAGATCGTGAACGAGGGGCCCAGGTTCCCGGATTAGGCCGGCCTGGCGGGTCAGTCCCAGCGCTGCGCGTTGCCGTCGTTGAGCGTTCCCGGCGGGTCCGGCACGACGCAGAACGGCAGTCCGGCCGGGTCGCGCATCACCCACCAGTCGTGCACCTGGCGGACGCGCTCGGCGCCGAGTCCCTCCAGCCGGGCGACCTCGGCCGCCAGGTCGTCGGTGTGAATGTCCAGGTGAACCCGGGCCGCCCCGTCGTCCAGCCGCTGCAGCAGCAGCACGAACTCTTCGCCGCGGGATTCCACGCCGTGATACTCGGAGTACTTGGCGGCCGGTTCCATCGACTGGCCGATGGCTCCCTGCCAGAACGCCAGCTCCTGATCGTGCTGGCCGGCCGGAGCGTCGATGACGATCGTGTACAGCCTGCTGTAGTGCGTCACGAACGGCCAAGCTACACGAGCGCTCGTCTACGGTGGTGTGATGCCGCCTGCCCAAGCCCCTGACTTCCCGCGCGGAACCCCGGACGAGCGCGAGCTGCTGCTGCGCTGGCTCGCGTACCTGCGCGGCTCGGTCCTCAGGAAGATCGACGGCCTCAGCGACGAGCAGGCCAGGTGGACGCCAGACGGCGGGCTGATCCCGCTGCTCGGCATCGTCAACCACCTCACGCACGTCGAGTGGCGGTGGATCGACGGCGGGATGCTCGGCCAGGAGACCAGCCGCAGCGAGGCCGAGTTCCGCCCCGGACCTGAGCTCACCGTGCAGGCGGCCGTCGCCGCCTACCGGGACCGGGCGGCGGCGACCGAGGCGGCGGTCAGGTCGATCGGCTCGATGACCGAGCCGTGCGGCCGCGGAACCGGCACCGACCTGCGCTGGGTCCTGGTGCACCTGATCAACGAGACCGCCCGGCACGCCGGGCACGCCGACGCCACCAGGGAACTCCTGGACGGCAGCACCGGAGAGTAGGCGCCGTGAGCACGCTGAGCCCGGAGTGGCTGAGCAGGCGATGGCACCTGGCCGTGCTGGCCGGCTGGACCGCGGTGTGGTTCGCGATACTCGCGCCCGGCGGCGGGATCGCCTGGAAGTTCTTCGTGCAGGGCACCGACCTGCTGTTCACCGGTCACGACGGCGGCTCGACCCGGCTGGCCGGCCTGCACCTGTACGCGACCTACCCGCAGCTGCAGATTGGCCCGGCCGCCTACGCGGTCGCCCAGGTGCTGCGGCAGGCCGGGCCTGACTACGGCATGGTGACCGCGCAGGTCGTGATGTCCGCGATGGGCCTGCTCATCGTCCTGCTGGTCCAGCAGATCGTGGTCGCGGTCCGGCCGGAGCTGGCCGGCCCGGCCGGACCGGTCCGCAGGCTGCGGCTGACCATGCTGGCCGGCGGGGCGCTGTTCATGATCCCCTGGGAGGAGCTCGCCGTCGCCTACGGGCACCTCGACGACGCGCTCGCGCTGACCTGCACCGCTCTTGCCGTCTGGATCTGGGTGGCCGGCCGCTGGACCGGTCCGGTCCGCGGCGTGCTCAGCGGCCTGGCCGTCGGCCTCGCCGCCACCGCCAAGCCGTGGGCGCTGGCCTTCCTGCCGGTGCTCTTCCTGCCTGATCCGCGCCCGTCGCAGGCCGGACGGCTGGACATCTGGCCCAGGGTGCTCGCCGCCGCGGCGGCCGGCGCGGTCCTGGCGGCCGGCTGGCTGCCGTTCTTCGCGACCGACCCGGCGACCACGAACGCGATGCATTACAAGATCGCGAACATGCCCAACTCGGCCCTGCGGGCGCTGGGGGTGAACGCCGCCTGGACGCCGTCCTGGGACCGGTCGGCGCAGGTGCTGCTGGGCTGCGTGCTCGGCGCGATAGCGATCAGGCGGCGGCGCTGGCCGGCCGTGATCCTGCTCGGCGCGGGCGCGCGGATAGCCCTCGACCCTGGAGTGCACGGCTACTACACCGCCGAGGTGATGCTCGGGGCGCTGCTGTGGGACCTGCTCGGGTCGCGGCGGCCGTTTCCGCTCTGGTCGGCGATCTCCTACCTCGCGCTGGACATCGCGCCGCTGGCCAGCCACGACAACGCTCTCCTCGGCCAGATCCGGCTGGCGCTCGTGATCGCGTTCACCGCCGCGATCCTGCTCGCCCCGGCGAACTGGTACCGGCACCCGGAGCCGCCGGAGCCGGCCGCCCAAGCCATGAACCCCGGCCGGCTCCGGCTCACCCGGATCCGCCCGGCCGCCGACCCGTAAACGCAGCACGTAAACGAAGCACGTAAACGCGGCGCTCAGCAGTGCGGCGTCGCGGCACCCGCGGACCGTGCGTCGGCCATGTGCGCAGCCGGGCTGGCGCTCCGGCCCGGCCGCGATGCCGACGACGCGGCCGACGCTGACGCCGACGAGGGCGCCGCCGCAGACAACGCGCTCTGCGCGGCGGACGGCCGGGCCGCGGCGGCCAGCGTGTACATGAATACCGCGGTGGGCTGCACCGCGCCGGGCGCCAGCCTGATGCCGCGCGCCACCACCTGGTGCCCGAAGATGTCGGTGATCCTGACCCGGAACGGCCCGGCCCCGGCCCCGGCGGCCGCCACCCAGTAGTCGTCGGAGCTCAGCTTCAGCGGCCGCCAGCGCTGTCCCTCGACCGGGCCGGCCGCCACCTCGACCGCGGCCAGCGGGTTGCCGTGGTTGGTGACCTGCAGGGCCAGCCATGCCGTCGTGGCCGACTGCGCCACCCGCAGCCCGAGCGGCCCGGGCAGCCGCGGGTCGCGCGCCAGCCGGTAGCTCACCAGCGCGGTGCCGGCCGAGGTATCCGCGACCCGGGCGAAGGCGGCCGCGCTCATGTCGACCCCGCCGTCCGTGCAGCCGGAGCAGAGATCCACCACCTCGGCGAGCACGCGGCCGGCCGGGCCGGTCACCGCCAGGTAGCTGCCGCAGGCCGCGCCCGCGTCGTACTGCGGCGCCGCCAGGCTGATGTACAGGCCGTCCGCGGGGAGCGGCCCGAGCGAGCAGCTGCCGGGGCCGCCGGCCGGGTTGTAGAAGAACGCCCGCCCCCTGATCGGCCCGGCCAGCGGCGGCCCCGCCTCAGCCGCTGCCGCCGCGAAGTCGTATGACGGAACCGCGGCACAGGCCGCGGTGACGAAATGCAGCGCGCTGGCGGTAAGCACCGTGACGGTGGCCACGCCGACGGCGGCCCATACCCACCGCGCGGGCTTACGGCGGCGCGGCCGCGCTGACTCGTGCATCGGACCCTCCGGCTCCGGCATGACGCAATGCCGCGGTGCCGTGCAGGACAGGACTCCGCGGGGCTGGGGGTACCGGCCGGGCCCAAGTCGGCATCATTCAACCCCGCTGACCTGGGCTGACCCCGTTCTTACAGTGCTTTCTTATCGGGCCAGTACCCAGGTATCAGCGTATCGAGTCGCGATTGCGGAGAGATACTTTTCGATTACATTCCGTTTACCTGATGTGCCCCGCAATGTCCGCGCGGGATGATCAGATCCGGGTCCAGGCCTCCGACAGCACCGCGCGCAGGATCTGCTCCATCTCGTCGAAGTGCTCCTGCGTGCAGATCAGCGGCGGGGACAGCTGGACGACCGGGTCGCCGCGGTCGTCGGTGCGGCAGACCAGGCCGGCGTCGAACAGCGCGTGCGACAGGAACCCGCGCAGCAGCCGCTCGGACTCGTCGTCGTCGAACGTCTGCCTGGTCCCCTTGTCCTTGACCAGCTCGATCCCGTAGAAGTACCCGGCGCCGCGCACGTCGCCGACGATCGGCAGGTCGGACAGCTTGCCCAGGGTGGCGCGGAAGGCGGCCTCGTTCGCGCGGACGTTGCCCAGCAGGTCTTCCTTCTCGAACACGTCGAGGTTGGCCAGCGCGACCGCGCAGGACACCGGATGGCCGGCGAACGTGACGCCGTGCAGGAACGTGGCGGTGCCCTCGAGGAACGGCTCGATCAGCGCATCGCTGGCGATCATGCCGCCGAGCGGGGCGTAGCCGGAGGTCGCGCCCTTGGCGAACGTGATGATGTCCGGCTGGTAGCCGTACCGCTTCGAGCCGAAGTAGTGGCCGAGCCGGCCGAACGCGCAGATGACCTCGTCCGATACCAGCAGCACGCCGTGCTTGTCGCAGATCTCCCTGACCCGCTCGAAGTAGCCGGGCGGCGGCGGGAAGCAGCCGCCCGAGTTCTGCACGGGCTCGAGGAACACGGCGGCGACCGACTCGGGACCCTCGCGCTCGATCGCCCGGTCGATCTCGTCGGCCGCCCACTGCCCGAAGGCCCGCTCGTCGTCGGCGACGAAATCAGGCGCGCGGTAGAAGTTGGTGTTGGGCACCCGGACGCCGCCCGGCGGCAGCGGCTCGAACGGCGCCTTGATCGGGGCCAGGCCGGTGATCGCGAGCGCGCCCATAGAGGTGCCGTGGTACGCGATGTCGCGGCTGATCACCTTGTACCGGCCCGGCTGGCCGATCGCCTTGAAGTACTGCTTGGCCAGTTTCCAGGCCGACTCCACCGCCTCGGAGCCGCTGGTGGTGAAGAACACCCGGTTCAGGTCGCCGGGCGCCAGGTCGGCCAGCCGCTCGGCCAGCTCGATCGCCCGCGGATGGGCGTAGGACCACAGCGGGAAGTAGGCCAGCTCGGACGCCTGCCGCGCCGCCGCCTCGGCGACCTCGGCGCGGCCGTGCCCGATCTGGCTGACGAACAGCCCGGCCAGCCCGTCCAGGTAGCGCTTGCCGTTCTGGTCGTAGACGTACGCGCCGGAGCCGCGGACGATCATCGGTATCTCGGTGTCGTTGTAGGACGACATCCGGGTGAAGTGCAGCCACATGTTCCGCTTGGCCGCGGCCTGCAGGGCGTCGATCGCGGGCTGGTCGTAGCCCGATTGAGCCGTCATCTGGTTCCCCATGAGTAGGTCTGCTTGCGGAGCTTCAGGTACACGAACGTCTCGGTGCTGGTCACGCTGGGGACCGAGCGCACCCGGCTCAGGATCTCCAGCAGATGGTCGTCGTCCTCGCAGACCACCTCGATGAGCAGGTCGAAGGAGCCGGCCGTGATCACCACGTAGTCGATCTCGTCCAGCACGGCCAGGTGCTCGGCCACCCGCTCGAGGTTGCCCTCGCACTTGATGCCGATCATGGTCTGCCTGCGGAAGCCGAGCGTCAGCGGATCGGTCACCGCGACGATCTGCATCACGCCCGTATCGAGCAGCCGCTGCACCCGCTGGCGCACGGCCGCCTCGGACAAGCCGACGGCCTTGCCGATGGCCGCATAGGAACGCCGGCCGTCCTGCTGCAACTGCTCGATGATCTGCTTGGCGATGTCGTCCAGCATGATGGTCGGCGTGGCCGCGGCCCCGTTGTTCCCGCTGGCACGGCGGCGGCGGCCATCCGGCACCTGTGCAGTGCCGGGAACATGGGCCATCCGGTTGCCTCCCTTGTCATTGGCCATGCTCCCACGATTAGAAGCGATGTCAACTAATTTCGTTGACAATAAGCCATTTCACCACGGATTCATTCGTCCGCACCCCTCGAGCCCACGAGGTCCGCAATCCTCTCTTCCACCCATCCGCCCACCCCGCCACCCGCCTCCGCGCCCCGGCCGACTGGGGGTGTGCTCGGCGCGCCTACCTGGCGGGCTGGCTGTCCGGCGGAAGGATGGTGTCTTGTGACCGTTTCCAGCCTGCTGCCGGGGCGAATGCGCGGCCGTGGCGGAGCAGACGGCGACGCCGGGAACGCCGAGCCGTCCCGCGCACCGCGGGCCGCACGCCCGCTGGCCGTCGCCGGCCCGATCGCCGCTTGCGCGGCGGCCGCCGCCGGGCTGGCCGTGCTGGCCCTGCTCGCGGCGCTCGGCTGGATCGCCGCCCCGCACGCCAGTGTGGGCAGCGGGATCCCGGGCGTGCTGCGCACCGCGATCCAGTTGTGGCTGGTCGGCCACCACGTCGGTTTTGACCTCAAGGGCACCGGCCATGTGGGCCTGCTCCCGCTCGGACTGCTGCTGTTGCCGGGGGCCGCGCTGTGGCGGTCGGGCCGGTGGGTGGTACGTACCGGGCGGGTGGCCCGGCTGCGGCATGTCGGGTACGCGGCGCTGGCCCTCGCGCTTCCCTATGCCGTGCTGGCGGGCGCCCTGGCCGTGGTCAGCC